>JAZQPR010000271.1:0-27090 GCA_045628605.1 Oscillospiraceae bacterium | reverse complement strand
ATAGAGGCGGGGGATATCCTCTGTGTTGTTATATTTGAAAATGTTTGGTCTTATTCTTTACACAGAAGTTTCTGTTTAAGTAAAATAAGATCAAGAATATTTACAGCTTCATCTTTGTTAATGTCGCTGTTTTTAAGAGTTTTATAATCTGATTGTTCGTTTAAGATAAGTATTTTGATCATTTCTGAAAGATCCAAAGCGTTTACTAGACCGTCATTTGTAACATCCCCTGACAATATTGCAAGTTCTTCAATTTCATCTGCTGACAAATTTTCAATGCTGCGAGACAATAGTACATTATTTATTATTGTTAATCCGTGATTATCTACTTGCTTTTCTATCCATGGCGTTTCATAAAAGGTGTACAGATCTAATGATTTGACATTTTTGGAGAGATCAACAGTATCCAGAGACTTACAATATGAAAATGCTTTATAACCTATATATGTCACTGAATCAGGTATTATAACTTCTTTAAGAGACGAACATTTTTCAAAAGCGTTATCGCCAATATTTATTACAGAGTCCGGAATGATTACTTTTTTTTAAAATTCTTGTTTTCATAAAATTTAATTCTCCTTAGTTTTACACAGTTTTTATAATATTTTTATAATAATTATTTATATGGTACTTCAATTACCAGTTCGTCCTCTTCACCTCTGTTGATAGTGATTAAAGCATAGCCTTTGCCAGAGTCTTTAAAAGTTACATCTTTACTATCAAAAACTTTATGTGTGAAAGTTGTTTTGTAAGTTACTATTTTTGTGGTATTATTCGTGGCAGTAAGATTAAACTTAAGTTCGGTATCACTTGATCTTTTTTCTTTCATCATTTCATAAGATGATATTTCAGATCTGATACTAACTTTAACAGGAATTTCGGAATTGTTCCACGAATAAATAAATGCGGACGAATTAAAAATAGAATATATAACATATCCTATTACGCCTAAAATAGCCAGGATTATTATTAATATAGTGATTAAAATCTTTTTTAAAATTCCTGATTCCTTCTTTTTGCCTTCACGTAAACCTTTTTCAGCGTAAAAATTTTCTTCGTACATAGTTTTTGCTTCCTTTCTTTTTTTGATCTTTTGATCTGTTGTTCTATTTTCTACTTTTCTTTGATTGGTCCTCTTTCTTTTTTGGACCTTGTAAATTATTATGATAAATAATTTACAATATCATTATAGCAAATATTTAATAAGAAATCAATACAATTTGTTATAATAATACAAATATTATTACATCAGCATTTGACTTTATTGTTATTTTTCAGTATAATAAAGCAGTAAATACAAATAAAACGGCATTTTGGAATTAAATATGAAAGGAACAAAGAAATGAAAAAGAAAATATTGATTTTGCCTGCTGCCATCGCAGTCCTTGCAGCAGCATTTTTCATAACAGCCGCTGTCCCTGCTAAGTTTGATGAAATCTCTTCATATGCTGAATACCACAGCACTTCTGACGAGCATCATTATAACCGTGAAGCTGTGAGAAAATATGCCGAGACAGCAACAGCAAAGGAAAATCTGAAAAACGGTGATTTCAGATATCTTTCACCTGCCAATAATGACAGTGCTACAAACTGTGCAAATTTTGTTTCGCAGTGCCTGTGGGCCGGCGGATTTGAAATGAATGATGAATGGTATATGAGAAAATACAGTGACTCTGTTCCCGGGTTCAAAAAACTGACTGACAGGATCTATACAAGTGGACAGCGTTTTTTTTCGGGCAGTTTGGGTATAGGAACTGCACCTGACTATACGGATATGGATTATTTCTGGTCCCTGACATGGTCATGTGCCGGAGATCAGCTTAAATATTGTGAGAAAAATATTTTTTCCGGATCCTATGAGGCTGATGATTTGGATGAATTTTATGATATAGTCATAGAACAGGATATTAAGACCGGAGATGTTATTTATCAGAGTCCGGGAAATATCCATCATGTCCTTATAGTGTCAAATATTTCAGATGACGGAAAAGCATATTTTGCTTCACACAATCCCCCGGTTTTTGATATGGAAATAAACAGTGATACATGGAATAAATACGGTTTTTCCGGCGGGGTTGTTATTTATAAAGTCAAAGATTAGATTTTTACTCCCCTCTTATTCCTGTAAAGATCAGGCAAACAGATGTGTAGAGTAATATGGAGGAAGAGTCTTCCTTTATTGTCTTTTGCTGCACGGAATAATCATTCTCAAATTCATATTATTTAATTTAACTATTTGTTTTTGGAAAATATTTTATGTCGAATATTTTGCATAATAAAAAAAGAAGAGGTTTTTAACAGCCTCTTCTTTTTTTATTATGGATATTTTCATATATCCGGACAGAATATGAAAATATATTTTTCAATTTCATTATAACGATAACATCATAAAAAATCGGTATTATTTGTTCAAAGTTCTGCTTTTAACAGTAATTGCTTCATAAGAATGAGATCCAGTACATTAATTCTGCTGTCTTTATTCATGTCTGCAGCCTGTGAGTTTTTCAGCTGGGTATCGGGAACAGACAGCAGCCACTGCTGAAGGTTCATCAGATCCATAACATTTAATATTCCGTCAGAGTTTACATCGCCTTCGATCGTTTCGGAAGTCCATTCGGAAATTGCATTTACTGAAGGAGTCCATGACGGCTGTTTCTCGCCCTGTTTTAAAGGAATGCATGCGATGGAAATCGTTGCGTCTTTTGTGTTTGTCAGATGAACAGCAAGCTTTCTGTAACTGCTGTTGTCAGTCTGATTTGATACTGACGGAGATTCCGGAAGGGCTTCGGCTTTCATTACAGTAAATTTGCCCTCTTCACTCATAAGACCTACCCATAATTTTTCAGAGCCGACTGTAATAACAGCACTTCTGCCGTTATCAGCAACTTCGATCTCTCCTGTTGTGTGGCCAAACCAGTAAATATCGCCGGGGTTATTAAGTGAAATTTCATCCTGAATGATAACGCATTCCTTGTCCTTTATCATTTTGAGACCTCTGACAACGCTTTTTGCATCGCTGGGTTCATAGGCATCGGTAAGATCGCTGACAGCATATGCTTCGTTTCCGCTGCAAAAATCAGTTATCAGGCATTCTGCGCCTTCCTTCTGATCGAGTTCCTTTGAAGGATTTATTGCCAGAGTATTGTGTCCTTCTGCTCTGATCCTGTATGAATACTGACGGTTTGAAAGTTCATAGTTCTCATTTCCGAGATCAGTAAAAAATCTTGTTCCGTTTGATTCAAGGTAGAATGTTCCGAGATCATAGTGACCGTGATATTTGTAATTATTTGTACCGACATGAAGTGCAGCTACAAGTCCGCTTTCATCCCAGGTGTTTCTGAAGCTTGCGTTTGATGTTCCGACAGCGCCCCAGTCAGTTGGACTTTCTTTGTCTGAAGATGATTTCTTGTCTTCGTCTATCCACAGAACATCAAGGTAGTTAAAACTGTCGTTCTCTATTTTTTTCATACGTATGGCTGATATATCAGGGTCGTCGAGATATTCGCCCAGCCACTGAAGAACAGCCCATCCGGTGTCTCTGCTGTCTCCGTCGTCGCCGAAGCTGAAGGTTTTTGGAGTGTTTGAACTCATATAGCGTATAAAGTCAACTGATTTGCGAAGTCCTTCAAAGTCTGCAAGACCGTAGTCTGTTCCTGTTGAACTTATCAGTGCTGATGAATTCAGTCCGAGATAGTATGTGGCATAGTCCCAGTAGCCGAGTCCTTCAGTGTATGTTCCGTCTATATCACTGTAGGCACGGCGGACAAATGAATACGCCTCTTTGTAAGCATAAGTGATTACTTCTGAAGCTATACCTCTCGCATCTTCCTCATCACCTATTGCAAGTGATCCAAGGGTCATGCTTCCTGTGCAGACAAGCTTCCAGTTATCTCCCGGATAATCCTGGTACCAACAGTATGTACGTGTTCGAGGTCTGTCCTCGAAATCATCCATAGCCTGTTCGAGACCTTTTTCGATCATATTTTTTCTTAAAAATGCTCTCTGTTCGTCATTCATCCAGTTATACAGCCAGTCGTAACCATATGCAAAACCGGTGATCATTTCAGAAGGATCGAGGAAATGGCTCGGGTTCCAGTCCTTGAAGTTACATGCTGCCTCAAGTTCTTCGTAGCAGCGCTTTGCATATTTTTCGTCTCCGAAAATATTGTATGACAAAGCAAGTGCAGCAACACGGCGCTGTATTCTTTTTGATGCTTCGAGAAGACGTATACCGTCAGGGATCTCGTATTGTACCGGTGACGCAGTAAGGATCCTGTCAGCTTCACTTTTGAGCTTTTTGAGAAGTATTCCTGTGACTGAATCAGTTCCTACATATTTTTTCAGCTTTGCAAATTTGTCCTCTGACATGATGATACGCGGATGTGCGTACATTCCATTCTTTTCGATCATGTCACTGATGACCTGTTCCCCGTCTGTAAATTCACCGTAACTTTCTGTTTGAGAAGTTCCTGATCCGTTGTCCGCTGCAAATGCAGTATCAGGTATAATGCCGATTGCCATGACGAGTACAAGCAGAATGCTTAACAGCCTTTTTTTCATAACTTTACCCCCTGTGATCAAATTAATAAAAAAACACCACAAGTATTTGCCTATACCTGTAGTGTTACCTTCTAAACAGTTATATTTGTGTAGCTGGCTGACATTTTCTACAGTCCCTATAGCTTTGCGTCACATATTTTCACATGCTTTGCCCTTGAAATTATTCTTCAAAGCTCTGCTTTTAACAAGCAGAGGCGATTCGCAGAATCGCTGACCAAACAGTCGGAGATTGTATTCCGACTGAGCGGGAAGTTAGAACCCGCCTACAGAGGCATGTGATATCCTCTGTGTTGTTATACTTATATTTTACTTCATATTATGAGGTATGTCAACATATATGCTCATGATCATTTTAACTTTTAAAAATGCATTTTATTTGAATATTTTAAAATAAATCAGCAGAAACAGGATTATAAAATAAATTTTAAATGGGTAAGGAATTACTAAAAGAATGAGAAGTATCCAGAAGGCCGGAAAATATTTATTGGTTTTTTTCGGCAAATTTATATTTTCCGGTACCTGTTTCTTTGAAATTACTTGTTCCTTTGAACTTACCTGTTCTAATTTTGATATTTCGTCTATTATTTTGTTTAACTCTGACAAATAATATTTGGTTATTTTTGAGAATTTTGAAATTTGAGTAATATCGTTTTGCAGATTATTGGATATTTTATTGAATAATTCTTTTGCTTCCTTAAATGTCAGTCCCCAGTCTGTGTTTATGTATATCCATTTTTTATATGATTCTGTACAGGAAATATAATCGATACAAAGTTTCAGTTCATTTATATCATCCATATATTCCGGCCATTTCGGACATGGTGAGCAGGCCGGCGGATTATTGTTTACATATTCATCCGGATACACAGCATTATCCAGGAAATCTTCATTTCCCAAATAAGAATCGTTATAGTAATCTAATGTATTATAATGATTTTTAGAAATATCTATCTGTTTTCTTTGCGGAATAAGATCCTCTTCCAACTTATCCTCTCCTTTGTTTACAATTTTTCCTTCGGCAGATGATTCGAATATTATCTTCAGAAATCGTTAAAAACGCTGTTCTTCTGTATGAATCACATCATCCAAAGATACTTTATAAATATCAGGATTATCAAGGTCTACAAATATTTTAGCTTTGTCGCCTCGTCTGAAAGGAATCATTCCTTGTTTTTTGTACCACTCTGATTTGAAAAGGAGATAGTGCCCCTGGCTGTTTCTGTATCTGAAGCTTGCTGCATATACGGTACGTGCGGCTTTTGATCTCTTCCAATAGTAATGTCTTTCAGAAATGACAGAGTCATAGTCGGCATATATAAACATATTGTTTTTTATTAATCGTGAAATCGTGGATGACTTTTTGAGTTTACCTGCAATAATTGATACCCCTATGATCAGCAAAGCAACACCTATAAGAAACATAATTATAATATACGGATTTACTTCCCTGTTTTTGACAGTAAAATTAACAGACAGCACAGTAAATAATGTCCCCATTAATAAAAAATCCTGCCATCTTATTTTTTTTATCGTTTTCATGTTATCATATCCTTGTTTTATGTTGAAATAATAATTCTTATTAATAGATATTTCTAATATAACTGTACAGAAAAGGATCCTCTTCAAGCCATTTTATGAACTGATCCGCAGCAGATACTGCAATACCGAGGTCGTAAACAGGTTCTTTTCCGTCAACCATATAACCTTTCAGATATTCTTTCGGATCATATTCGTAGCCAAGTACTTTCAATATAAGTTCGCATGTCTTTTCAGCTTCAAATTCAGCACTTTCCGGAGATATCAGATTGCGGTCACGTTTTGGGATACTCATCTTTATAAAATCATTCTTTTTTATACCTTCATCCTCAGGCAGATGACCGCACAGCAGATGTCCTATTTCATGAAAAACTGCGGATGCTTTTCTGAATTTATCAGATTTTGAATTTATGGTCATCGCATAGTGAGTTGAGTATCTTATCATTATGATTTCTCTTTTTTTGTTCATCTTTTCAAAAGTTAATGGCATCGGCTGAGTCACATAACTCATTGTTCCGCCTTCTCGGCTTCCCATGTCCTTTTCGCCGTAATATATACCGTGTTTATTGAGTATCGGGATAAGTCTTTCGAGAGGAATATTAAATTTTCTTGTCTTTGAAGTAACTTCACTTTGATCCTCAATCCATTTCGGAAGTTCTTTTCCGTCAGGACTGTAAGTGTCACGATATTCATAAAAGACATCAAGCGGAGCAAAGGGTCTCATGATTATGAGCGGCTGTGCTTCAGGTTTGATATACCGGTCAAATTCTTTTCTCCAGGTATCTTCTGAAGCAGCATAGCCTACTCCGTTCCTCTGTACCATGAGAGTGGTACAGTTAAACAGCGACAAGCCGGTCAGAAAGTGCATATAGAAGCTGTAATCCATAAGCGCGTCGAATAAATCGTTTTTTAAGATGTACTTAAACATAGGGTTGTTTGCTTTCATTTTTGTTTTCCTTTCTTTTGTTTATGAGTATTTGTATTAGTGTATTTAAATAATTAAAACTACGACATTATATAATTATTATCCGGAAACTGTGTTTCGAGATATATTACGATAAACATAATTATAAATCCGATCATCAGGCTTGCGATCCATACTTCTCTCTCCCTGACGCATGAGCTTAATAATTATTTTTAAAATGGTATCGTGTCTATCCTGAGGTTAATTTGTTTTATCTGCTGACATTTTATTTCCTTGATCAGTCCCCTTTTAGTTTAACACAAATAAAATCTTCATGCAATATATGAATTTTACCATTATTTCCATTTTGTGTAAACAGAGTTTTCTTTAATTAAAGCAAAAATGTATGAGCTTCATTTGTGCTGCCGTTTTTATTTGTATTCTCTGATATTCAGCTGTTTATTTTATACTGTTATCCATATTTTGAAAATCAAATAAAATTTTATTTATTATTTTTTTGTCATGTAGCATAATAATAGGATAAAAAGTATAATATATGTAAATGCTTTTATGATGCTTCTGCAGACGTTATTTAATATTTACATAAATTATGATTATACGGAGGAATAAAAATGAAGAAAAAAATAGCAGTTTTATGTACAGCAGCAATGATGACATTTGCTTCAGCAGCACCGTCATCATTTTCAGTATTGCGGTTTAACGAATCAGTTACCGTAAGTGCCGGGTCCAGCGGACAATGCGGAGAAAATGTAACGTGGATACTTGACAATAACGGCACTATGACAATTTCGGGATTAGGAAAAATGACTGATTTCAGATGTGACGGAAGTCCGTGGAATTATTCTGACAAAATCAAAAAAGTTATTGTAAATGAAGGCGTGACAAATCTTGGAGATTATTCATTCTTTGGATGCAGTCAGCTTGAAACCGTTATACTTCCTGAAAGCCTTACTGTTATAGGCGAAAACTCGATCAGTAACTGTCACAAGCTGAAGAACCTCAATATTCCAAAACATCTTACCACTATCAAAGACTGTGCTATGTTTGAGACAGAGATCGAACATCTGGATCTTCCGGATACCCTTACCTATATCGGTGAATATGCATTTGTCAGATGCAGTCTGAAATCCGTAAATATGTCCAACAACATAAGACACATCGGAAGAGCAGCTTTCCATGATATTAATTACAGCACTCCTCTTGAAATAACTATACCGGACAGAACAGACAACAAGAAATTTGAAGATATCCTTGAGTTTGCCGGTGATGCCGTATTTTCAAGAACAAATGTTGTAATATACGGAAGCGGTGACAGCTATGCAGAAACATTTGCAAAACACCTTGAAGCAAAGTTCGTTGAAACTCCTTACATCAAGGATGTTACATCCGTATACGGAACTTCAAAGCAAAATGCACTTGACCAGTGCCCTCCCGGATACTCAGTGATCACACACGACCTTAACTCCGGATGCGGCGGTTACTATATCTATCTCTGCTACAGCAGAACTGCAAACAAAAACGAAGCGACAACAAATCTTAAGATGTATCAGGGAACAAGCGCTTTCTACAGTGATATTAATTCAAACAACTGCACATACAAACACTCAACAATAGACCTTAACAAAGGCAGCGGAGGATTATACCTATATCTCTACAGCACAAAATCCGAAAGATATAGTCCGCTCAAAAAAATATCAGTTGTATATCACAATTCTTATCTCAGCGGTTATTCACCTGTAACCTGGTTCGACAGCGGCAAAGCAGCTGATGCAAATGAATCAGTCGGCGGAAACAAAACATATTTTGAAATAGTTCGCTGATCGATATATATGTAAAGGATATTCAATTATTCTGTTTTATATTTAATAATAATCTGAAATTTTCATAACACTTAAAAAATCGCATCTCTTAAAATGATGCGATTTTTTTATTGGTTTATTTTTTACGCAATCAAATATTTCCATATTATGAGAAAAAGTGCGTTTCATACCATTTTCGATGCATAATAGGGAAAAAGTATTGAAACCGGTTATTTGTTATGATAAAATATGACCTGCAGTGAGATGAACAAAGTACGAAACTGCGGAGTTGGGAGTGATGTATTTATGTTTGAATATATGACAGGACTTTTGTGCAGATATCTGTATATTTTCTGTAAATGTTGAAAAAACATTCGCGATATAGAAGTTTTATTTACACCTTGATAATAGGTTCCGAATACTCTATAATTATTAAGGCGCATGCCATATATAAATATAGACCGGAGGATGATTATTATGAAAAACAGAATAGCTTCGATTGCTTTGACAGTCGTTATGATATTGGGGTGTATGATTAAGGGGATTGATTTTAATGTGAATACGGTTTGTGCGGATCCGTATAATATTGAGATCAGGGTGGAGACGAAGGAGATTTCTATTGAGGAGATACCGGAGGATAGGATGGTTGCTGTAGAGGTTTACACATCAAATATCCCAGATGAGGATTTCTATATTTTTGATGTAGCTTATAAATTAGATAACAAAATAGAAAAATGGTTTGATTTAAGTTGGGGAGAAAACTCCATTTCATCACTTTCTGTTCAAACAAGAATTGAAAATAAATTTCTATTCTTGGAATCTGATACTATTATTCATTCTAATAAAAAAATAGAAAATGGACGTATTTATAATATTTCTATTTTTATTCCCAGAGATGCAAATGAAGGCGATTTTTATGAAATTACTCCAGTCTCAGATTGCAATAATGGTCTTGATTTTACTTCCTTTGCATTAGAATCAAATAGAGAAAATATTTATGGTCCATCTAATTTTTATTTTGTTGGCGGAGGAATAAAAATACGTTCTTCACAAACGGAACAGCCTATTTCCAATGTTCCTGTTCCAACATCTGATAATAATAATTTAATCTCTCAAAGTGAAATTTCAAATAATCAATCTCAAATAAGTAATGAGACTAAAGAAGAAACAGACCCCATTGCATCATCAGAAACATCATTCGTCTCTGTTTCTTCTGCATTATCAACCAAATCAACTACGACAAAAACTTCTATTACTTCCGAAAAACAAACAGATTTTACAACAAACATTGATATAAATACAGAACTATTAATTACTTCTGAAACAATAGAAGAGAAAAACAACAACACATATAATATCAAATTAATCTTAGTATTAATAATATTTATTTTGATAATAATAACCCTTACGATCATCATCAGAAAGAGGAAGAAAAAATGAGCAGAAAAACCAGTATCCGAAAAGTTACAGCCTTAGTGGCAGCACTTTTATTTGCTTCATCATCGTATAGTTCATCTGCAAAGGTTATTGCAGATGATATTGATATGGAATGGACAACGTATATGAATCAGCTGACATTAAAATATATTGAAAATGAGAATAATTGCAGATTGAACTTCATATATAATTCAAATTCAAAATACGACAGTAATACTTTGAATAGAATAGAAAACAATCTCACAAGAATTATTTTTGATTCAGATTTGTCCGAGAATAATACCAAGGATAAAATCACTTCCAAACAAGCTGTATTTAACGTAATAAGTATAGAAGAAGGAGAAAAATCATTTAACTCATGTATTCATTCTTTTTCAATTAACAATACATACTATTATTTTGATTTGAAAAAAATAAACGTGTCTGATGATGACTATATTACTGATGTTAATATATACCTTGACGAACTTGCTGTTTTTACAAATCAGATTAAAAAAGATGATTCTTCTTATTATATAAGTATTTTAGATAAAACTAATACGGAAGAAACTTGTAAATTAAGAATAGGGGGCATATTTGAATACAACAATAAATTCTATGCACATAAAATATACAATGGTTATAGTCTTTCGTTTGATATGAACTTTGGATGGATATGTGACATTGAAGATCCCGAGATAGACGTTAAATCAAATCAAATATCACTCAATACAGAAATACTCCAAAAACACATTTCTTTATCTCAAAACACAATTAATTTTTCGGATACAAAAGATAACAGTACTATCTTGATCAACGGAAATAAAAACTATTCTCAAAAGTTTCCTGATATCAGAAAAAAATGTATTGTATCTACTTCAAATGATGATTTATGGATACAAGAGATAAAAATCAATGATCATACTGTTTACCTTGCAGATGATGACTTCAAAAAATCAATTGACATCTCATCATTATTTAATGATGATACAGAAGCTAATATAGATGAAAGTAAAGTTATTGTTAAAACATTCAATAGAATAATAAACATTCCTATTTATTATTCTATTGATGGAGAGAATAAGTTTCTAAAAAATGAACAGTATGAAGTTAAATTAGATAAATCCAATACTTATATAGAAGTACCAAAATATCTTTTTAATGAAAAAGGAACTGCAAATTATATTATATCTAATTTTCTTTCTTTTGATACACAATTAAACAAAAATAATTATATATATCCACAAATAGATGAATCGGAAGAATTTATAAAAATTTACTTTGATAATTATAATAATTGCAAATTATACTACCAAAATATTCAAACTGATATTAAAAGAACAGATGAATTCGATGTTTTACTAACTGAATACACTATTTTAAAACATAATAACATATATCATATCAATAATAAAATAATCTCAAATATAACTGACAAAAAAGAACTTTTTATTGATTCTTATTTTTTAAGAGATAACTATTTTATTTCAGGTAACAGAACAATAATTAATATAAAAACCAAAGAAAACATTTTTGATATTTTCCCTAAAAGAGAAGACTTATCAATAATAAGAGGCTTTATCACCGAAAATGAAGATAAAAGTCTCACCAACTCCCTCACCTCCCCCATCTACATCTACAACGACAGTCACGCCCCAATAATCTCCACCTTCCCCGAAACCACCCCATGGACCAACACCACCCAATCCCTCACCTTCACCGCCCATGACTTCATCCTTGAATACCCTGACCCATACACCAACGAAACCATGACCTTCTCCTCCGACATCACCTCATTCAAAATCGGAGCAGCCACAGTCAATAAAACCGAGGACGGCTGGTCGATCACACAAGGCGAAGACACAGTCTACACCATTGACTCATTCACCCAGAACGGCGATGAATACACCGTCACATTCAGCACCCCCGAAAACACAAGCCACTTTGAAACGATCGCAATAAGTGCCACAGATGAATTTGACAATACATCAGAGGAAAAGCAGTACACGCTGAAATTTGACAAGCAGAATCCGGAAATAACAAATATCTCCGGCGGAAATGAGATCCGTGATATTGACAGTCAGATGGCTGTTTTCATAAGCGATACAAATTCAGACAGCATCATAATCAAAGCCGTTCCGAACGATATCTATAACGATGCTGCAGAAATGTCATCAGGAATAAAAGGCGGCGTTCTGACATTTGAAGATTCAAAAGAAAAATACAACGGCACTCTCGAAAACGGCAGCCTTGTTTTCAAGGTTCCGAATACTGCAAGAGCAGAAAAATTCACTGTAACAGTAACTGACAATGCGAAAAATGAAGCGACCTTCAGCTTCAATACAGGCGAAAACCATGTTTCAGGATCAGAATCAGCCCTGTTTGTTGTCGACAGATGTGCACCGGAAATAACATCAAAGATTCAGAAATCAGCTGATTCAAAGCAGACAACACTTAACAGAAATCAGACATGGTTCAGCGACTACCCGTCAGTTTCCTTCAATGTCAAGGATCACCTTTCCGAAAAATGCAATGACAAATCATGCAAAGAAACTGTATCAGGTCTTAATACTGTCACGATAACATATATCGGCGAAGAAGGTAAAAAATATGACCTGGTTCATCAGGCAAAAGGTGTAAGCAGCTACAGCGGAATGCTGTATATATACGACAGTGAAGATGACCCGGACGCCGTTGATATCTCTCTTATAGGAAACGGTGCTTCTGACGAATCGATCACTGTTCCGAAAAACAAAACAGGAAAATTTGAATTCAGAATTAAATCATCTGACCGTTCAGACCGTGAAAATGAAGAAGCCGTTCAGATCTTTTATGTTGACAACAAGAAGCCTTACGCTGATGACATCCTTTCAGTAAAGAGTAAAAATTCAAGAGATTTCGGAACTTTTTCAAATGAGGACATAATTATCGAAGCTTCTGTACATGACGATATTCCGTCATCAGGAATGAAAGAAACTTCACTTAAAGTCGGTAAAAAAACATATCCCGGAAAAAATATAGGAAACGATAAATGGCAGTATAAAATAAATGCTGAATCTTCCCCTGTCAGCGGTGATATCTCTATCATAATGACTGACAACGCCGGCAATGAACATGAAACCAAAACCGTTCGAAATCCGGAAGGTTCCGGTTTTCTGATGATCGAAAACAACAAACCTGAACCGTCCCCTTCACCTGTTATCACTCCGGTTTCCGGACTCAGTACTCCGTACATCAGTAAAAACGAAAAAAATGAAGAATGCAGATGGTACAGCGAAGACGTTGATGTTGAGTTCTGGTGGAAGGATTCCGATTCAGGTATGGATCTTTCATCTGTCACAATAGAAAATAAGGACCAGAAGACTGTCGGCTTCTCAGATGACTTCACTTTCTCAAACAAAGCAGGTTCTGCATGGAACAACCGTTCTGATACTTCGTATATAAAAATAAGAACACCGGAAAAGGAAGACGGAAAGATCACATTCTGCTTTGAAGGAACAGATAACTGCGGAAACAAAGCTGAGGCAAAGGAAACTGTCTACAAGGATATTACCGATCCGAAAATAATTTCAATAACAACCTCCGATACAGATTCACCGACCTCATTAACATTCAGTGAAACTGAAGGATCGGCAGACGGACTTAAAATATATGATTATTTCAGTCAGAAGGCGATCAAACTTACAATAAAGGCCGTCGATCTGAACGCCAGCTCAGGACTTGATTATGTAAGATACAAAATATACAGCAATGACGGTTCGCTCATCAAAACCGATAAAATAAAATTTGATAAAGACAGCGTCGAGATAAACAGCATCCCTGAAAATTTCAAAGGATACATTACAGCACAGGCATTTGACCATGTCGGAAACAGCAGTCCTGAAGCCTGCGTATACGGTATGATCTCAGAAAATGAAGAATGCCACCTTGAAAATTCTGATATTAACATCAACCTTCCTGACAGCGAATATACAGATGCCAAGGGAAACAAACTTTATAACAAGGACATTACTGTAAATATTTCAGCTGAAGACACTTTTTCAGGAATAAACAAGATCTCATGGAATATCATAAACGGCTCCGACGGATATTTTGAGGAAAACGACATAGGATACAAGGATCTCCTTACCGGAAAAGAGTTCTTTGGCGGATGGATACTTGCAGACTTTGAGAAAAACCTCGCTACAAAGCTTTTCGCAGGTATTTCGGAAAACAACAATGCAAATGAAATAAAGATGGATGTAAACTTCACTGACAACACAGGTCATCTCTTAAACAAATCTGCTGTGTATTCCATCGACAAGGACAAGCCGGAACTCACAGCTTTCTTCCAGCCTTCAAGCTGTGATTCACAGTACATAAATATTTACAACGCTCCGAGAACAGCGGTAGTTCAGATAAAGGAACGTAACTTTAACCCCGACGACACATATATAGACGCACCGGGAGCACAGGTTGGAAGCTTCTCACTTGTCTCAGGCAAAGAAGGAACAAACGACGCCCGTTATGAAGCAAAGGTCATCTTTGAAAATGACGGTGAATACAAATACTCTGCCGTTTCCTACGACAGATGTAAAAACGAATCTGATAAGTACGAATCTGAAACCTTCATCATAGACAGAACAGCCCCGAAAATATCAGTCGATTTCGGCGACACAGCAGCAAACGGAAGATATTTTATGGGCAGCAGAACCGCTGTTATAACTGTAGTAGAACAGAATTTTGATGAAAACAGAATAAAGGTTGCAGCAACATTAAACGGAAAAACTGACAAGCTTCCGAAGCTTTCGGCATGGACACATAACGGAAATGTTCACACAGCTCAGATGGTCTTTACAGAAGAGGGCGAATATACACTGTCCGTTTCAGGTACAGACAAGGCTTCAAACCCTGCAGCTGAAACATATACAACCGAGTTCACCATAGACAAGACCTCCCCGCTCATCTCCTTCAGAGGTCTGAAGGACAAGTCAGCAAACAGAGGCTCATCTGCTTTTTCAGTCAGAATTACAGACAAATACCTTGACCTCGACTCAGTCGATGTAAAAATTAATGGTGCACAGCGCGGTGAAAATATAGAGATCAAAAGCAAAAAGAAAAACATAACAAACGGCGTGGAAATATCCTTTGACACTCTTGAAGAGAAAAGAGAATTTGACGACGTTTATCATGTTGAAGTAAATGCAAATGACAAAGCAGGAAATCCGATGAAGAAAACACTTGATTTCTCTGTAAACAGATTCGGCTCGACATATCTGTTCGATGATGCAACCAAAAATATCGCAAACAAATACGTAAAAGAACCTGTGGACGTTGTCATCCATGAAATAAACCCTGACAAACTCGATCCTGAAAAAACAGTTGTAGTTTTCGCAAAAGACGGTATTTCCCATATCATGAACGAAAACGAAGGCTTCACTCTTGATGTTACAGGCGGCGACGGAAAATGGTATGATTACAAGTACACCTTCGGAGTAGAAAACTTCAAGGATGACGCTGCATACTACATCATGATGTATTCACAGGATGAAGCAGGAAACGCAAATACAAACCAGGAGGAAGGTCAAAATGCTGAACTGAAATTCGGAATCGACGCAACTCCTCCTCACCTTGCATCAGTAGATCTGAAAACAAACGGCTCATACAGAGCAAAGAACTATTACACAGCCCGAATAAGAACAGTAGACCTTATGTTCAAGGAGATACATGTTTACTTAAACGGCAGCGATATCGAAGAACAGACAAAATGCGTTGACGAATACACATATACTTTTGAGGTGCCTGCAAAGGAAGAGCCTCAGTCAATAAAAGTTGTAGGTATCGACTATGCAGGAAACAGTTCTGAGATCGAAGTTACAAACGTCCTTGTAAACCCAAGCATCTTCAAGGTTCTGATCCGCAAAGGCTGGTTCCACCTGATCCTTACAGCTCTGGCAGGACTTGCCGGCTTCGGAATCTACAAATTTATCAAACGTCAGAAAGCTATCCACGACATGGCTGTAAAGCTTCAGCTTAAATAAAAATTAATAGGAAAATACAAAACTGCGCTGGTATGATAAACTTGTACCAACGCAGTTTTTGCAGGCTGTTGAAATTGTAATAATTTAAAATTTCAAAGTTCACAGTATCTCTGAATATTAACAGTATTTAAAAGGTTGATTTTTATCTCACTCTGATATATAATAAAAATGTGATTATTATCACGTTATTATTAATAATTATGTGATTATTCTATACTGATATACCAATAAAAATGTGATGGAGTGAGATCATGGAGCGTCTTATATTAAAAAAACTGATAAAATGGAAAAATTCAAAACACCGTAAACCTCTGATACTTAAAGGCGTGCGACAAGTTGGTAAAACGTGGATTTTAAAAGAATTCGGTAAAAGATATTATGAAAATACAGCCTATTTTAATTTTGATGAAAACGAAGAATATAAACAGTTTTTTGAAACAACAAAGGACATTGACCGCATTTTGCAGAATTTAATGATGGCAAGCGGACAAAAAATATTACCTGAGAAAACACTTACTATTTTTGATGAAGTACAGGATTGTCCAAATGTGATCAATTCAATGAAATATTTTTGCGAAAACGCTCCGGAATACCATATTGCATGTGCAGGTTCTCTTCTTGGCATCGCACTTGCAAAGCCTTCTTCTTTTCCGGTAGGTAAAGTCAATTTTCTTCAGATAGATCCAATGACTTTTACAGAATTTTTACTTGCTAACGGGGATGAGAACCTTACTGATTATTTAGACAGTATAAATTCGATTGAAACTATACCCGATGCTTTTTTCAATCCTCTGTACGAAAAGCTGAAAATGTACTATGTTACTGGAGGTATGCCTGAATCTGTTCTGATGTGGACAGAAGACAGAGATATAGACGCAATGCAGGAAAGTCTGTTAGCGATCATTAACGCATATGAAAGAGATTTTGCCAAACATTCTGAAAAAAGCGAATTTCCTAAAATCTCAATGATCTGGAAATCTATTCCCTCGCAGCTTGCCAGAGAAAATAAAAAATTTCTTTACAAGGTCGTAAAGGAAGGGGCGAGAGCTCGTGAATATGAAGATGCTCTTCAGTGGCTTATTGATGCACGTCTTGTTCACAAGGTTTACCGCAGCACTGCTCCGGGGCTGCCGATAGCTGCATATGATGATTTATCTGCATTTAAAATATATCTTACAGATGTCGGCCTTCTTCGCCGTCTTGCTCAGCTTGCACCAACTGCTTTTGGTGAAGGAAACAGACTGTTTACAGAATTTAAAGGTTCACTTACAGAAAACTTTGTCCTTCAGAGTCTGATTCCGCAGTTTGAAGTAATGCCAAGATACTGGAGTCAGAATAACCCTCCATATGAAGTGGATTTTCTTATTCAACGTGAAAATGATATTTTCCCTGTAGAAGTAAAATCCGAAGCGAACACAACAAGTACAAGCCTAAAGAAATATAAGGAAAACTTTTCTGATAAAACAAAACTTCGAATAAGATTTTCTCTTGATAACCTGAAATTGGATGATGATATGCTTAACATACCATTATTTATGGTGGATCAAACTGATAAACTTATAGGAATTGCAATGGGGAAGTAATGGTCAGGTTTTGTGCCTGATGCTTTTGTTATTTTATTCCTCATTCTCCACATATCCGCCTGCTTCCCTGAATCTTTGTATTGCCAGAGCGTGTGCAAGATACGGATGGTCTGAAGCGACTCCGATAAGAACGTTGTCATATG
Organism: Oscillospiraceae bacterium; assembly: GCA_045628605.1. Lineage (GTDB taxonomy): Bacteria > Bacillota > Clostridia > Oscillospirales > Ruminococcaceae > HUN007. Next base: position 9,108 of record JAZQPR010000271.1, on the reverse strand, counting down.
AACTTCCGTCACATATATTTTTTCTGAAATATACACATTCCAGACCTTCGGGAATACTGAACAGACTGATGTTTCTTTCACCTGTTCTGATGGTTGTGCTTTCGCCCCAGCCTGTGTTTTTTAATTCTGTTCGTTTCGGCCAGGAATATATGTATTCTCCGTCAACCTGTTCTATATAACGCAGATCAAGAGTATCGAAATTATTTGAAAATACCTTTCCTCTGTAGGTAGTGATCTGTCTGAACTCGTGACTGATGTAATTTCTGCAGTCTCTGCGGATAAATGCAATCTCAATATCATCTTCAAGCGAATACAGATAACAGTTAAACTCCGGATATTTATTGACTATACTGCATTTGTATTCATTTATGTCCTGCATTGATACGGTTTGTGCAAGATTTTCGATCAGTACCTTCTGTTCCTTCGACAGGCGCATAAGCCTGAACAGCTCGTCGATTTTCCCCTTGTATTTCATACCGTGAGCTATACGGAACAGAATAAATATGGTTATTTCTTTTAAAGTGGTATTGCGTTCCTTCAGAAGCTGCTCGAAAGGAACGTAATTTTCGGATTCGCTGTCAAGGTATTTTTCTAAATCTTCCATGGGCATTCACCACCGGTTTATTATCCACCGTCATTTATTCTGAGCGAAAAAATCATAAATTCCTACGATCTCTTTGAGTTTTGAAAGCAGACCTTCTATCTGGTGTGACTCTGAAAGGCCGGTTTTGCACCAGATGGCGTAATGCTCACAGTTGTTGAAAAATAAGTTATAGTCGTGCTCTCCGAGTTTGCTTCTGGCTCGCTTTATTGTTTCATCAGGGGAATACAGATGATATTCTGAATCTGATTTTTTTAAGCCTGAGATGATATTTATCAGATTTTTTATTTTATTGCAAAAACAAGAAATTAACTGAAAAAGAACTGTATGATGCTTTAATGCAAAACGAATTTTGCTTAGGATGGATAAAGGATTGCAGACTCTATTTAAAGCAAATATCTCATATATTATACACAAACGTCAGCTGTTACATGGTCAATAACAAAAAAAATAATGAAACTTATCTTGAAGTTGAAAAACTTGTCCAATCAGTATAAATAATTTTTTAATATTTAATGCTCATCGTTGAACTTTCAATGACTATCCTCTTCGTCATTATATTAAGTGAATTATTATTTTTCAATAATTATTTTTAAGAAAAATCGCTTTTTTTTAACAAATGTATTGAATTTTAACTAATTATATGATATAATTTCTTTACAAATATTATATTATGATCAGGGGGATTATTAAATGAAAAAATTATTATTATCATTTCTCGCACTATCTATATTACTTAACGGATGCAGCAGCAGAGATAGCAAACCATCAGAAACAGATTCTCAAATAAATATTAAACATAACGAAGCTGTAGAAACAAATACTCCGGGGCTCATAAATTCTCAAACAAGAACACAAACAGACTGCTACGATTATGAAATTTCACTTCCGGAATCATTATCAAGCATTTCAACGAATTATCAGTCTGCAACGCAGATAATGCTTATGCTTGGTGGAGAAAACATAATAACAGGAACCAGTCCGAAATTTGTTAACCGGTCATGGGTACAACTTATGTATCCGGATTTTTGCAGTAAAGTAAACTGCCCTTTTGACAGTAATGGTGAGTTTAATGTTGAGGAGCTTCTGATACAGAAACCTGAATTGTTCCTTTCATACAACACAGCGGATACAGAATTAGTTAGAAACGCAGGCATAACAACAGCTAATATCGGATTGTATGATTACGAAGGCATTGAAAAATCAATTATCACAATAGGGAAACTTATGGGCGACTCATATAAAGAACAATTGGAAAAATGGGAAAACTACTATCAGAAAAACCTCAGATTAGTAACAGAAAGAGTAAAAGATATTCCGGAAGAAAACAAAGTCAGAGTACTGTTTCTGCGTGGAGACTTTGAAAAAACATATGGAAAAAACAGCGTTATTAGTTCCTGGATCAACATATCAGGTGGAATAAATGTACTGGACGGACTTGATTCAAAAGAATCAATTGTACTGCCGTCCGCTGAAGAAATACTGCTGTCCGCTCCTGATTATATAATAATCGGTGATACAACAAGCTATTCCAAAGCCTATGAAACAATAACCGGTGATGAGAGATTTTCAAATATGGATGTTATGAAAAATAACAAAATACTGTTCAATCCTGTAGGTCTTCATCAATGGGAAAAGTATTCAGGAGAATGTGCTCTTCAGATTCTGTGGGCTGCAAAAACTTTTTATCCTGAGAAATTTAAAGACATAGACCTTATCGATGAAATTCAATATTTTTATCAGACATTCCATAATTTCAAACTGACAGATGAACAGGCAAAATTAATTCTGGAGGGAAAAACTCCTGAAGGAACTCTGTCATGAAAAAAAGAGCATTTTTCTTTACTATCATATGTTTGATATTATTAACAATTTCATCACTTATTTCTGTTGGAACAGGAAGATATCCTATTGATCCTTCTTTAACTTTAAACATAATCTTTGATAAAATAATGAAAAATGATATGTCACAATATGATCCAACATTACTAACTGTTCTTTTTACCATTAGAATTCCTCGAATATGTGCTGATATTCTTGTCGGTGCCGGACTGGCAGTAGCAGGAGCATCCTATCAGGCGATTTTCCAGAATCCTCTTGTTTCATCTGACATTCTCGGTGTTTCAAACGGAGCAAGTGTTGGCGCTGCACTGGCGATGATAATCGGACTAAATCATTTGGGAATTCAGGGACTTGCTTTTATTTTCGGAATATTTACTGTATGTTTTTCATTATTGTTATCATCTGCTTTTAAAGAAAAAAACAATCTTACACTGGTTCTTTCAGGAATGATAGTGAGCGGTCTTATGAGTTCTGCTCTTTCGTTTATCAAATTTACAGCTGATGTAAATAATTCACTGCCTGAAATCGTCTACTGGCTGATGGGAAGTATGTCCTCCGTTACTGCTTCAGATGTCAAAAGTATAATTCTTCCGGTTTTGTTTTGTCTGATAATTTTGTTTTTATTAAGCTGGAAAATAAATATAGTTTCAATAGGAGAAAATGAAGCTAAACTTTTAGGCGTTAATGTTTTTATGATAAAAATAGCATGCATAGTCTGCTCATCAGTTCTTACAGTATGTGCAGTATGTATCAGTGGCGTAATAGGATGGTTCGGACTTATGACTCCTCATATCAGCCGTCTAATAGTTGGAAATGACAATCGTTTTTTACTTCCTTTTACAGCAGTTTTCGGAAGCCTGCTGATGGTGCTGCTTGATACTGTTGCAAGAACAGCACTTGTTTCAGAGATTCCGATAGGTATTTTAACCGGATTTGTTGGTACGATTGTCTTTTCAATCCTGATAATTTTTCGGAGAACAAAAAATGAAACTTAAAATAGAGAATTTATCTTTTGGCTATGATAAAAAACTAATATTGAAAAATGTAAACTTTGAAGTAGCTCCCGGAGAATTCCTTTGCATTCTCGGAGCAAACGGCTCAGGAAAATCAACATTGCTTAATTGTATATGTAGAATCCATAAACCCCGGTCCGGTTCGGTTTATTTTGATGATACAGAAATAAACAAACTAAACAACAAATCACTTTCCAGAATAATAAGCTATGTTCCGCAAAACTATAACCCTGTTTTTGACTTTTCAATTAAAGATTTTCTTTTGATGGGAAGAACGCCATACAGTACCTGGATCAATAAATTCAGCAAAGATGACATTGATATTGTAGATCGTACTATTGCTGAATTTAAATTAGATTCAAAGCAAAGTATATCAGAGCTTAGCGGAGGAGAAAGAAAAAAGCTTCTGCTGATTCGTGCTTTAGTTCAGGATTCACCATTTATTATTTTGGATGAACCTTCAAACCAGCTTGATTTTGGAATGAAAACAAAATTTCTTGAACTGCTGAAATCTTTAACTTCAAAAGGCAAATCAATATTAATAACCACTCATTCTCCCGAGGATGCACTGAATTTTTCTGATAAAATATTATATATTTACAACCATGAAGTTAATTTGTGTACATGCTCTCAACTGACAGCTGATACGATAAACCAATTATATAATATACAATCAGAAATAATATATGGCGCTGATATTAATAAAAGCGCATGTCTTGCAAAAAACATTTCATAAATAATTTCAAAACAGAATATGAAAATGCTCTGAAGCTGCAATAATTTTATGTTTTTTCATTTGTTAATTATAGTTCTTCCACTTGAATCATTGTTTCCTTACCTTACAGCATCAAGATGTTCGGGCATGGAACCTATCAGAACTTTCTTCAGATTTTCTGCCCAGCAGAAATATATTCTTATGAGCTGACGAGAATTTACACCGTTTTTTATATGAAGGTCAAGGGTATATTTTTTTCCGTTGTAAACTACTGAATAATCATCCTCATATATTCGCAGTGATTCTTTTCCGCAGCCCTGAACATCCCATGTGTTGGCTTCTCCGTATAAATACAGAATTTCTTCAGATATTTGTCCGAGGCGGTACATGGAGTATCCGCTCAGATAGTAAATTCCATCACACAAATCAACAACGTCAAGTGAACCGGAATATTTTTTCAGTTCATTTCTGGCTCTTGATGTAACAATTATTTTATCCGAAAAATTTTTTTCGATCCATTCACATACGGACTCGATTTCATTTGGAAATCTTCCGGCAGCTTCTGCTTTTTGTCTGTAAAAATCCATGACAGCAGAAGCTTTTTTATATGAGCTTTTTATCGTTTCAAGTTCCTGTTTCATCTCAGCCAGGTATTTCTCTGTTTTTTCAAGTTCTTTAGTTTCAGCTTCCAGCTTTTTATTGACTGTTCGAAGCTCCTCAGCATTCATACGCATTCCGGCATCATTGTTCTGCAGCTCTTTAATTTTTTCTTCAAGAGCACTGTTATGCTGATTTAAAAGTGTTATCTGTTCTTCGAGAGTAAGGTTTTCGTTCTTTCTGACTGACATCTCACGGATCCTTGCGTCAGTTCCGAAAATAAGGGAACCAAATGTGAAAGAAGCGCCTTTCAGCATAAGACGGACTTCGTATTTAAGGCTTTTTCTCAGGGCGTCCGGGTCTGAGCTGAAGGTTTCATATTTTACTGTTTCTGAGATCATGCCGTGCATCATAACGACTACGTCACCGGGATCCAATCGAAGATCCAGTTTTTTATTTATCTGATCAAGGAACTGTTCAGGGATGTAGACCGTGAAGCCGTAGCATTTCAGGCTGTCTGCGAGTGAGACATAATCTATGGTCGGCTGCTCGGTATACTCGTACTGGTCCTTTATTTCTTTTTTCTTTACGTTCTGTTTCGGCTTCGGGATATCGACAGCGATACCTTTTCGCTTCTCATCCTTTTTCTTTTTTTCCTTCTCTTTCTTTTCCACTTTGACGGAAAATCCGCTCAGAAGATCATTTTTCGGATCTGAGGTCACGGAAAGTGCAGATGCCGGGAATGATGATACTCCAAGCGCTGATGATATTGATTTTGCTGCGGCATTTTCAAATACATCAGAGGCTTTCGTCACCTTTTTCAGTTTTTCGGGCTGACAGACGAGGACAAAAGGCATGTCGCATTTTCCGGATGAAATTATTTCACAGAAATTATCTGCATCACTTTTGGATGATATTTTTACCGGCTCTCCGTCTATGTTAAAGCTGTTTCTGAAACACACCTTCGGATTCTGGGACAGCATTTTTATAAATGTCGGTCTGAAGACTTCGCAGTCCGCATTTGTATTTACGGGCTCGGTGCATATTGTTCGGACGCCGGCTTCAACGAAATCGGGGTGTTTTCGATATGATATTTCAGTTGTAAATCTCCTTCCCTGAACTGCCGGTCGCTCGTCATCAGATCCGACGTTGACACCCATGTCATTTTCGGATATTGTTATCGTCCAAAGATCATCGCTTTTCAGGTATATGCAGTCGATGCTGCAGCCGACGTTTACGGAGAATGATGCAAGAGATGACTCGGAGAAAGCGGAGTAGGATTCAGGGTCAGGGGTGGTCAGGACGGATGGGAGGTCAGAGAAATTGTCAAGGCGGTTTCTGAGCCAGCGGAAGGTTTCGAGGATGCAGATACGGAATGTATCTGATACGTGGGCTGAGGAGGTGGTGATGGAGTAGAACTGGTATGTGGGGTAGCTGCGGGTTGGTTGGATGTGGGTGGTGATGTATGGGGTTGTGGTGTTTTGTGTGGGCATGGGGCTCAGCTCCTTTCAGTTGATAGATATGATTGTAATTCTTTGAGAAGATTGTATCTACGTAACATCATCAATGCTCAAATAACCAGTTCAACACTCTGCGGTTCAACCAGATATTCATTTTTTGAAATATCTTCTTCAGTTGAAACAGCATATTCTATCTCATTTGGTTTAACTGCTCTGATATAGATTGAAAACTCTTTACTGAATGTTTCGGGTAAAATACATTTTTTCTTTTTTATGTTGTCTATATCCGTAGTATTGTTTTCGACGATCGGAAGATCTGAATAATACAGATAAAAATCAGTTGTCATTGCATTTTTCAGTCTTACCCATTTGTTGTATTCTATCCCTTTTGGCAAAATGGTTTTAAATTTTTTCTGTCTGTTGGTCCCGACATAATACTTAAAAGGGATTTCACCATCCGGAGAGATTTCGTTTTTTACAAGTATGTTTGAACCGTTTCTTCCGTCAAGCAGTCCATAAGCAACACCTGTTTTTCCTGTTGGTCTTGTCAAACTTGAAATATCAGGTTCAACACCGTTCTCTTTCTGCTGTTCATCTGCTTCAGGGGTTCCGAGAGGAGCAAATAATCTGAAGAATTTTTCTTCCTCAAGATGATATTTGCTGCAAATGATCTCAGCATATTCTATCATATATCTATCAAACAGTTCTTTTACGATCGGTGATTTGCTTGAATTTCCTGCAAGGAAAATGTACACAGACTTTATGTTCTGATCTTCAGTATGTTCATAATTATTCATCAAAGCATGGAAGAAATTCTTAACACCTTTTTCAATTCGGTTTTCAAGTATCAAAAGAAGTTCATCAGCATCTGCCTTAAGCGGAACAGATGTTTTCAAATTTCCGTCCTTATCAAAAAGATTTACACTGATAAATCCTTCCTTCGCAAAATTGTCAGGAGGAGATATTTTATCTTCTTTTATCTGAAGTCCTTCCATAAAAGGTCTTAGCTCTTCCATCAAAGACTTTGTATTTCTTTTAGCTTCCTGCGATACTGAAATGAGAGATTCATATCCATCAAATATTTCGCACTCGGCAGGCTTGCAGAATGTAAAGCCTACAGTCGCATTTTTTCCTTCCGCGTCTTGCGTTGACAATAACGAATCTGCATTTTTCTTGAATACCTCATATGAAAGAAGTTCAAGAAGATTTTCTCCTCCAAGGAAAGAATCTCCTCCGGCACCAAAATGTTCAATAACAAAATCATAATCCTCTTCTTCGGGTACTTCTTCATTTGCTATTCTCCAGATACCGAAATCAAAATCTGTCGTTCCACCGCCAAAATCAAAAATACTGTAAAAAATTTTTTCATCATCATATGGCTCAATATTGAACTGCTGCAATGCACATACTGCATAGCATGAAGGTTCACTTGCACCCTGCTTTATACGGAATTTCGACATTATTTCTTCATTATTAAGTATTTCTTCCGGAAGAGACTTCTTTATTCCTTTTTCAAAGCTTTTTAATATCCTGTCTCTGACCTTTTTTTCATATGTTACCGGGAACGACATAAGATAATCAATAAAAATGCCGTTTCTCATATTGTTTACATACAGTCCGAGGTAATATGCATAGATCTCAACCGGATCAAAATCATCGTCTTCAAGGTCAACAAATGTGGACAGTATTCTTTCGTTTCCTTTCTGATCTTTTATCTTGACCTGACGATTTGACGCAGTATCTGCACACCATTGTTTGAGATCATAAAAGTATGAATAATACATATCGCTATTATTGCTGGAATTTAGATTGTTTTGTGCGGTATGTGAAACAGTAAGATCATTCCACATAGTATTCGGTCTGCCGCTTGATGAAGAATAACATTCTGAAAAGCTTTCAAGATCAATAAATTCCATAACTGTCGGATTTTCATAATGACTTTTTTCTGCTTTTTTTGAAATCTTACCAATTCCTATTCTGTGAAGATATGTTTTATCAGTTCCGTCCTGATAAGATACGACTGTTGATTTTGTTCCAAAATCAATTCCAACCAAGCCATCCCATCTTACATCAGCTGCAGGGTTCCGACCTATAAGAGGGGTATCAACGGAAATAATAATATTCTTATCTTCATCAAAAATATCTTCCTTCCAAAGCTCCCAGTGTCCGCCGTTAATATCCTTCAAGCATTTTAAATCATATGGTTCAAGGTCTGCACGAATCAGATCTGAATTAAGAAACGGCTTTCCTATAACTTTTAGAATATCATCGGATAATTGAACGGCGTCAGTAGTCAGATAATTCTTAACTTTGCATGAAAGTTACTCCAAAGGCTAACTATATAGAAATAAACTTTAAAAAACCGTATAAAATCGTGATTTAGGGCTTGACAAAGCCCTAAAAATATGCTATAATTTTAGTGTAACCGTTACACTAATGGAGGATTGACATGTATTACGATTTTTCAATTAAAATTCCCGAAGAAAAAGGAAAAATTATCATAAAGAAAAAAGGCAACGCTACATATGTTCTGTATCAGTACAGCAGCGAATATAATCCAGAGAAAAAATATGCTGTTCCTAAGCGAGTAATCATTGGTAAAATTGATCCTGAACGCGAAGGATATATGTATCCTAACGAAAAATGTCAGGAGCATTTTGCAGACTTGTGTGTTCCTGATGAACTCCCTGAAAGCTACAGGAGCTGCTGCCTTAAGATAGGTTCTTACGCAGTAATTCAGAAAATCTTAAAAGAATATGACCTTGCTAAACTCCTGAAAAAATGGTTTCCTGATGATTGCGGTCTGCTCATAGATTTGATGACTTATCTCATTGTCGAAGAAGAAAATGCTGGTCAGTATTATCCGGATTTTGCTTACAG
>JAZQPR010000270.1:0-12838 GCA_045628605.1 Oscillospiraceae bacterium | reverse complement strand
GGTATCTTACTTATGACAATTCAACTGGTGAAGCATGGATACCTAATAAGGAAGTACAGCAGGAGTTTATAAACTGTATTGAAGACGGCGGCTGGGAAGAAGTTATGAATGCAGTTCGCAAGTCTGATGACCTTCTGGCTGCAACTCTGAACTGTGATGAAAAGAAAGTGGCTGAAATAATCGAAGAAGTTCATCGTCAGAATACATCCATAATAGCGTACAATAATGAGCTGTCACTCTCTGTAACACTTGCACTTGCTTATTATTCAGCGAGAAAACAGTATGAGATAATCAGGGAATTCCCTAGCGGAGAAGGGTTCGCTGATCTGGCGTTCATACCACGCAAAGGTGTTAATGCTCCGGCTATAGTTGCTGAGCTTAAGTATGATAAAACCGCTGAAGGTGCGATAAAGCAGATAAAAGACAGGAATTATACCGATAAACTCATGGCATTCAGCGGAGAAATACTGCTTGTTGGTATTAATTATGATAAGGAAAACAAAAAGCATGAGTGTCAGATCGAGAAAGTAATAAAATAGGATGATAAAAAACTGAAAGGATTTGTATATTCTTTCAGTTTTTTGGTGTACTCGGCGGCGCACGTTTCTAAAGGGTGAAAGTCCCGAATCCACCAGACAGTGGGAAGGATATAGCCGAGGTCAAGGTTGTCCGTTGTGAGACGAAAGTTGAAGGAAGATGGAAGCAAAACTCCGGTCTGACGAACAGAAATCACATATAAGGCTATGAATGAGGGTAAGACTGCCAAACAAGCCAAGCCCGATAACTGTACAGAGTAAATGTGGCAAGATATATGGATTGAAAGAAGCGTGTGGTACCCGAGGAGGTCTGTTTGCAAGGTGATTGTAAAATGCCTGTCTGCTGGCGCCTACTTCTTTTGCAAGTTTTACTGCTTCTTTTTTGTATTCGACTTCGTATTTTCTTGGTTTATCCATATACTGACAACTCCTTGCCGCTTTTTCTTATTTTCAATTATAGATTTAGTGGATTAAAGTTGTCAAGTATTATTATACTACATCATAAGCAGGAATGCCTGATAGAAAGAAATTTTTCTCAGACATTCCTGCTTTTTGCGTTAGTAAATCATACATTTTTTCCAATTGATTCAAAATTGTATAATATAGTAATAATAAATAAATATATGTCAAATTTAACAAAAAAATCTCTGTAGAATTTTTTTGATAAATAGTTGACAATATTGATCTCATACTGTATAATTACATTCTATGACAAGTTATTATCCAATAAATTGTCATAGTAATTTTTAATATAGGAAAGAATAAAAACGAAAGGAATGATTCGCATTAAAAAGTTTATCGCACTATTGTTATCTGCAACGCTTTTGCTTAATACAGCAGGGTATGAAGTCGTTGCTGAGGAGGTAACAGAAACTATTCAGAATATCATTGAGGAAAAACAGCAAAGCAGTGAAGATGAAATAAGTGAAAACACATCTTCTGAAACAAGTAATGAAAATGATGATTCTGAAACAGGAACAGCGGATACATCTCTGTATTCAGAAAGTTATTTTGACGTTATTGAAGGTGTTTCATTTTCAAAGGTGATCAATGATAATACTATTATTGATTCAGATAATACATATTCTGAAAACATCAGATTTTGTAAGGATCTAACTGTACGGTCTCCTTTTCATATAACAGAAGGAACCGTAATAGAAATTGACGGAAATCTGAATATTGAATCTGAAGGCAGTGTTCATTTATCCGAAAACGGATGTAAGATCATAGTCAGAGGCGATATTATTGTCGAGGGACAACTTCATATACCAAATTCAATCGTTTATGCTGAAAAAAGCATTACAGAAATTGGCGTATCGCAGATTGAAGGTAATGGCTCTGTTATATTGATTGGTAATAAACAGCAGACACTTGATACTCATAGTCGTATCAGTCAGTTAATAAACAAAAATACATCTGGTCAGCCGTTATTTTTTAAAAAAAGTTTGAACTTTGACAGATATGAAGATAACGGTATAGGAATAGTTACCTATAAAAAAGATGAAAATGGTAATTATACAAATGAAAAAGGTTCTGTTATCATAAATGAAAACACAACTTTTTTTGTTCGTGAAAACAAAGAAGTTCCGGTTAAAGATAAAGAACTTATTATCAATGGTAATCTGTGTATTCAGTCTGATAACGATGTAAACATTTCAGGTTTTGCCAATGACGCTGCAGTGCTCAGAATCAAAGGAGATTTTGAGCAGAAGTCAGGTACCTTTAAAACCGGCAATCAAAAGATAATTGTAGAGGGCGATTATACTCAAAGCGGTGGAACATTAGTATTAAACGGAGAAAACACTGTATTAAATGTCAGCGGAAATCTTACATTACAGGATAATTCTGTTCTGCAGATGCAGGAAGATAACAGCAAAATAATAGTTGACGGTGACTTTACAGTTAATAATAAAAACAATGTACTTAAAACCGGTACAATTGAAATCAAAGGTAATTTCAGACAGATATCATCAGAAAAAAACTTTGATATGATCTCTGATGACAATAATCTTGATAAGAAAGAAATAATAACTGTAAAACTGACTGGAACGCAAAAACAGGAGATTTCCTTTGAATCACCAACTACATTAAATCCGGACGGTTCTGTACAGACAAGGCAAAATCAGTTTGCTGTTCTTGAACTTACAAAGCCGAGATCGGAATATGATTTTAAAAACGATCTGACCACGGAAAGAGTTTATGAAAAGTTGATAGAACCAACAGTATCAATAGACAGAGACTCAAATGTAACATCTGTTTTAAGAACTGCCATGAATATTCCCAGATCTCATTTTGAACTGATCAATTCAGGAAGCAATTTATATGCAATTGGAGGGAAAAGTGACAAAGGTCAGATACTTAACGATATAAGCAGATATGATTATGAAAACAATAAGTGGGAAAATATTGGCTGCCTTTCAAAGAGCAGAATGGACTATGCAGCAGTGGCTGTAAGTGATAAAATCTATATAATCGGCGGATATGATGGCTCAAACGTATTAAATGATATAGAAGTAATTTACCCTGACGGCTCAACTCAAAAGCTGGAATTAAACAGCAGTCAGAACTTAACAGGACGTAAATCTCATAAAGCAGTGTATTATAAAGAACATATATATATCATCGGCGGAGAAAAAGCAGACGGAACAGTATCAGATATTGTGGAGATCGTGGATATAAACAATGGAAGTATCGAAACCACTAAAATAAATACTCCGCGAAAAGACTTTGGTGCGTCTTTATACTGGGACGGAAAGAATTCATATATTGTAATCGCAGGCGGAGAAAACAGCACAGGAATACTTAACAGTGTTGAGATATATGATTTTTCCGAAAAAACATGGAACACCGGAAATGAATTGAGTATATCACGAAAAGGCTTTGATATTCAGTATATTCTTGGAAATCTTTACGCAGTCGGCGGTATGGCATATGATGATAGTTTAAAAATCGATTATTACACCAATACTGTTGATGCATTTGACGGCAATGGATGGAATACTTTAAAAGACAGCAACGGAGCAAATATATGTACTGCTGAAGCAAGAGCATACTTTGGTTCAGCTTCAGCTTACAATTCTATCTTTATTGCCGGTGGGGAAAATCCATCAGTAAGCAGTACATTTGAACAGTTTATGCCTGTAAATATTCCCGGAGTAAGATTTAAAGGTGATGTCAAAGGACTTAACGGTGACTTCACACAGGAAGAAACAGATCTCGTATTCAACAGTGCTTTGAAGGATTTTGCTCTTAAACGTGTATACAATACTCAGTTTAAAGATGAGAAAAGTGGTTTCTTAGGATATGGATGGAAATTCAACTTTGAAAGCTTTCTCAAAAAGATGGATAACAAAACAGGTACAGTAAAAGCAATTTATGCAAATGTTCATGAAAGTCCCGGCGGAACAATAATCAGCGGCGTTGAAAAAGGAACAGTTCTTGAAATAACAGGACACATAACAGACGCTTTCGGTACTACCTGGTGTGAATTTGCAAATAAGTATTATGTTGACTCACGTTTCGTTGATGAAGAAGAAAAGAAAGCGGTAGAAGTAACATATCCGGATGGAATGAAAGGATATTTTACCGGAGACGGAAGTGAGAATTACACGGCTTCTTTCGGAACATATGATAAAATACAATATAACATCAATGAAAACAGTTTCACTTTAACAACAAAAGACCAGACCAGATATATTTATACCGCTGATAACGATATCTACAAAAACACAGCAATAACAGACAGATACGGAAATAAAGTTACTATTGTGTATTCATCAGATAAGATCGAAGTAACAGCATGTACAGGTGACATAATAACTATTTCCAAAAACAACAACAGTGTGGAAGCAACAGACGGTCAGGGAAGAAAAGTCATCTATACACTGGAAGCAGATGAATTAAAATCTGTTACAGACACACTTGGAAGAAAAACTGCATATAGTTATATTGATCGCAGTATCATCAGAATAGAAGATATTACACCAAATGCTCCGGTAACTTTGTATTCCGTTGAATATGACGATTCCGGAAGAATTTCAAAGCTGACTGATGCAGAAGGAAATTTTGTTTCTAACGAATATAAGGATGTCTTCATAGATGAAGGTACTTCTGACTCAAATATATTAGGTGATCTTCAAAGAACTGTAACTGATCAGAACGGAAATAAAACAGTTACAAAATACAGCCTTTTAGAAAAAAGACCTTTTGAAACAACTGATGCCGAAGGCGGAAAAACAACATACAAATATGAGATCCTATTTAACGGGGAATACGTTGACATTACCAGACTGAAAGACACTGATGAATTCTATAAAGATCATTATCAGGAAATAATAAAGAAACAGAATCCCACAAGGGAAACTGTAATTGATCAGAATAATCAGAAGACAGTAATAGAAAAAGATTCTATGGGTAATATAACATCTACTATAAAACCGGACGGAAGCAGGATTACACACAAATATGATGAATATAATAACCTTACAGAAGAAGTAGTTCAAACCGGCTCTCATAATATTAAAACTGTATATACATATAACGGACCGTATCTGCAGTCTGTCAGCTATGGAAACAATGAGAACACTGAAACCTATTCATATGACCGAAATTCCAAAATAAAAGGTATCATATCATCAAAAACATCGGCAAGAGACAATATAGTAACAAAATACACATATAATGACCGCGGAGAAATAACAAGTGAATCAACAGACGGAAAAGAAGCATATTATGATCATATTTACGGTACTTCAAATAATCTGGCAGCACTCTCTGCCGGAAATATACAAATTAAAATAGATGCTCCTGCAAATGATTATGAAAAAGGTATATTCTATACTCTTGTCAAGGTAAAACCTGAAGGAAATATTGAAATAACCCAGTATGACAACAAGTTAAATCCTGTAAAAATAACAAAATCAAATTCAGACGGAACTCAAAAGAGTACTACTCTGACCATGTACGATGTATACGGCAGAAAAATCAAAGAAGTACAGCCAAATATATATCATGAATTTTACGATATAGCAGATTTCTTAACAGAAAGCTGTCATATTTACAAATACAGCAGCAACGGATTACTGACAGAAGAAACAGATGAGGAAAACAACACTACTTTATACGAATATGACAAAGCAGGTAATCTTTCTGCAATGACTGATCCGGGAAAAGCAAAGTATACTTATAAATATGATGGATTAAACAGACTGACGGAAAAATCATATACTGACCTGTCAGGCACAACAACAGTACTTGAAAGCTTCAGCTATGAAAACGGCAGTGACAGTTCAAAATCAAACAGAGCTTATTCACAGAACCACTATGAGACAATAGACGAAAATTCAAAGCTTGTTACAAAAACCTATTTTGATTATGCAGGCAGGGAAACACTTGTAGAAAATCCTTACAAAATAATAGAAAAAGAATATTATGGCGATGGAAATATAAAAAGAGAAAGCATTTATGAAAATCTGAACGGAAACGATTCATACATTAAAGGTAAATGCACATCAGATATTTTGTATTTCTATAATGACCATGGTCTTCTTGAGACCAAGCTTACAGGATACGAAACAGGTGATAAAGGAACGTATTTTATCTCAAAATACCTTTATACCCGTGATAATCTTCCTGAATATGAGATAGCATATCTTGATGCAAAAGAGGTCTCATTGACCGGAATAATATCGATCCCAGCTGATAAAGCAAAAGCCTGTGTTATAAAATATGAATATGACGGAACAGGAAATGTGCTTTCCGAGAGCTCATATATAAACGAATTATCATTATCAGATCTTTCATCATTAAAATTTGCAAAGAGAAATGAAAAGGAATATGATTATTCAAAATACACAATAACAGAAACATCAGGAGAAATCAAAACTATAACCACTTACAATTATCTTAATAAGCCGGTTGAAGTTAAAAATATTGTCAGTAAAAACGATTTTACCGAATCCTCAGCTCTGAAAAACGGAAATGAACTGATAACATCAAACAGTTACGACCTTAACGGTAATCTTATTAAAACCATAAGTCCGTCAGGAAACATAACAAAATACAGCTACGATGCTCTGGGAAGAATGATAAAAACAGAACACCCTGATGTCGTTTCAGAAGACGGCGGAGAAGCAGGTGTATTATCAGAAATTACTGAGTATAACTGGGCAGGAAAAGTTACAGGAAATAAACTGAAATACAAGGATCAGATCAAATCTTCTTCCGAATATATTTATGACCTCAGAAACAATCTTCTGTTATCAATTGATAAGATAGATGAAAAAGGAAATGAAGCTGTATCAGCTTATGAATATAACACCATAGGAATGGTAACAAAGGAAGCATCTCCTGCAGCATTCTCTGATGTAAGTTCATCCGAAGAAGATAAGCTGAAAAAATATGCGATCTCAAATGCATCAAGTCATACCAATTACTATTATGATATGATCGGAAGATTAAAAGCATCAGAGTTTGAAGGAAAAGTCTATGAATATGATGCTCAGAACGGTACATTTGGAGAATTGGAAAAATCATTTGTAACAGAAGCATATAAATATGATGCAAACGATAATATAATAAAAGAAGTTTCCGGTGAAGAATACAATAAAGCATATTTAAAACTTGACGAACCGGATATAGATGCAGTTATCAATAATGCTGCCGGTACAATTTCCAGATACAGCGGAAACAATCTTCTTCTTTCAGAGGTAAGTCCAAACGGACAGAAAAAAGATATTGCATTTAATGTAAGCTATAAGTATGACGCGCTCGGTATCGTTAATACTGAAACCCTGATCAAGGGTACATCCGGTGATTTCAAAAAAGCAAAAACTAAAACTGAATATATACAAAACGAGGACGGTACAACTTCATATAAGCAGATATTCCCTGATTTGACTACAAAGAGCTGGCTCACAGACCTGAAAGGGAATACAACCGAAGAAGAATTCGGAAAGAAAAAAATAATAAAAACCTATAATGCTCTCGGCCTTGAAAACAGTTCTGTTACTGAAGCAGACCGCTACAAGGAAAATAATCAGGATATTGTTGTAAACAGCAAATATAATACCATCTATGATGCTGAAGGAAATGTTGTAATAACTGTAAGCAATTCCGGAAATACAGAGATCAATACGTATGATAATCTAAACAGACTTACATCTAAAACCATCGGCAAAAAGCCTTCAGGTGTTTCGGATAATGAATTAACAGCAGATAAACTTGAAAACAGCGTAACTCAGAGGTGGGTTTATGATGTCAAAGGCAATGTCAGATATGAATATGACGGAGAAGGTTTTAAAACTGAATATCAGTATGATATGCTTGACAGACTCGTAAACACAGTCAAAAAATATGACAGTAAGATTCTGGAAGATAGGAAAACATATGACGGTGACGGAAATCTAACAAATGAACAGACAGTACTTAACGGAAAGCAGACAGGAAAAGAATCATATGTGTACGATGGTCTCGGAAGAATAGTCATAAAAACAAATGCAGATGCAGAGGAACCATATGAACGCATAGAGTATAACAGAAACAGTGATCAGATCAGTTCATATGATGCAGGTATGGTAAAAACTGAGTATGAATACGATCTAAACAGACAGCTTGTAAAAACCTCGGTCAGCGGAGTTGTCACAGAAAAACAGGAATATGATCTGTCAGGAAATGTAAGTGCAAAAACTGATGGTGAAGAGAACACAACGATATATCATTACGATCTCATGGACAGACTTACAAATGTATCTGTTTATGATAAACACAGAAAAGAAGAAACAATAATATCGTCCTACACCTACAACACTGAAGGAAACATTCGAACAAAAACAGTTGGAAGCAAAAACAGTATAACCTATGAATATACAGCTTCAGATCAGATTAAAAAAACAGATACAAACGGAAGAACAGAGACATTCTTTTATGACAGTGACGGAAACCTTGTTAAGTCAGCTGATCCGTCCGGAATTATTACCGTCAGCACGTATACTCCTCAGGGATGGCTTCTGGATGAAAAAGTAACTGATATAAACAACTCCGTTGTTACAACTGCATATACATATGATAAAAACGGAAATGTACTGACATCCAAAATAACTCAGAACGGAAAAGATAATATCATCATCAGAGAATATGATGAGCTGGGACGAGTAACAAAAAAAGAAGCAACCGACAGCGTTACCAGCGAATATATTTATGATAAATTTACAGAAGATGATGAACTGTGTGAAATAACCCGTTACTCAAACGGAAAAAGCTCATCAAAGGTATTTGATAAGTATGGAAGAGAAAAATATGTGTACTCAGCAGATATTTCAAAAGGAACGGAAAATATCCCCAGGACTGAATACACCTATGATATCAAAGACAGAAGAAAAAGCATAGTATATCCGAACGGAGCAAAATCAACATACGAATACTATGATAACAACAATATCAAAACTCTTGCAAATTATGTAAAGAAAAAAGATTCAGCATTTTCAGAAATTGAATACACCGAAACTGAAAAATATGAATACTGTTATTACAAAAACAATACCATGAAAAGCAAAAAGGAAACTTTTGACGGTATATTGCAGGGAATAACTTCATATAAATATGATGAGCTGGAAAGACTGATATCGACCGATGAACAGAGAAATGAAGAGAACTACAGAAATATATCATACAGCTATGATGACTCGGGAAACAGGATCAAAGAAACTACAGATTTACAGGGTGTAAAAACAGTAAAGGAATATTCATATGATAATAACAATATTTTTACCGGCTATACTGTTAAAGACAAGGACGGAAATATTAGAGAAAAAGTAAAGTATGAATATGACAAAAACGGAAATCAGACAAAGGAATTTGTGCTGTTTGAAAACGGTACTGAAAACAAAGACAGCGAAACACCAAAGACGCAAAACAGATACAATGCATTAAATCAGCTTATACAGACCAGAACCTCTGATTTTATAGTAAACAATGATTATAACGCAGAAGGCTTAAGAGTAAGTAAAGAAGTAAAATCAGTTGATGAGATTTCAGGTGTTGACACAGTCGGTAAAAAGCATTATACTTATGAGTATGACGATATAGTATTTGAAACAAGCGACACAGATCCTGAAAACGAAGTATGGAATCTTTACGGAATAAACCTTATTTCCAGACATGACAATGATGGAACGCTGTATTATATGTACAATGGTCATGCTGATGTTACAGGACTTATAGACGAAGACGGAAATGTATCTGAAAAGTATAACTATGATGAATGGGGAGTAGAAACAGGATCATTCAGATTTGGTGATGTTACCGGTGACGGAAATGTAAATATCAATGACTTCTCCATGATAAAACGTTATCTCTTTATGGATTCTGAGGAGTTATCAGCACATCAGCAGAAGCTGTCAGATATGAACGCTGACGGAAAAGTCGATGAGAATGACCTGAATCTTTTGAAACAGATCATTTCAGTAGCAATAAAGAACTGTCCTGCTGATACAAATAAAGACGGATTTGTAAATGAGAAGAACAGCATCAAATTTTCCGGATATTTCTATGATGCAGAAACAGGACTTTATTATTTGAATTCAAGATTTTATGATCCTGAAAATGCAAGGTTTATACAGGAGGACAGCTTTGACGGAAATATATACGATCCGTTAAGTCTGAATCTGTATACATACTGTTCAAACAATCCGATTTCCTATTTCGATCCGACTGGACATTTCAGTGTTAAGAGTGCTGTCAGCAAGGTAAAAAGTGCTGTAAAGACAGTAGCAAAAGCTGTAAAAAATGCTGTAAAAGAAACTACAAAGGTTGTAAAGAAAACTGTAGAAGTTGTGAAACCTGCTGCCAGGCCGCTAGCAAAACTGGCGCTGGATTCAACCGTAAATACTGTAAAAAACATACCGAAAGAAATGAAGGAAAACTGGGAAATCGGTATCGGGCAGTTAAAGGAAAGCGGAACAGTCGGGAAAGCATTTGCAGCATACAGCGAGGGGGTAGTAAACAACCTTGAAAATACAGCATTAGGTATTAAAAAGTTTGCAGAACATCCCGTTGATACGATCAATGAAATCATGACAGATTTTGTTGATGATCCGTTAAAACCAATAGAACAGGTATTTGATTTTTATAAGGATATAGCTAAGGCAAGCTATACCGGCGATTTTGAAACTGTTGCCTATAAATTAGGGCAGGGAACAGTTACTACTGTAATTGTAGGTACATCATACGGTTTAAGCTCAAGCCTTGCAACAACATTATTACCTGAAGGTATAAATTTAGGAGCAACTATTCCGGCGCTAAGTCTGGATTCATTTGAAGTTGCCGGTTTCGGAACTGTATTGATTCCAAGTGTTGAAGCAGTATCTGTTCCGTTAAGTGTTACTTCTGCGACGGCAGCTACGACTGCAGGAGTTGTTGCAGGTGCTAACAGTGCTTTTAATATGGCTTATGCTGTAAAGCAAGGCGGTGGACCGTCAAAAGGTAGTTTCAATCAGTCGACAAGTGGGGAAACTGGAAAAACTAATGGCAGTAATTCTACTAACACTTCATTAAGTGGACAATGGAAAAAAGTTAATGAATCAATGAGTGATTTTTCTCGTAAATATCAAACTCAAATAACAGGCAAAGAAGGCCAGGTCTGGTATCAAAATGGAGTAAAATATGACGGAATGAAAGACGGTGTGTTAATCGATGCCAAGGGAAAATATTCACAATTTGTAAACAAGAATACAGGAGAGTTTAAAGAATGGTTTACTGGAAAATATGACATTATTGATGAAGCACATAGGCAAATAAAAGCATCAGAAGGAGCAAAGATACAATGGTATTTTGCAGAAGAATCTACAATGAATGCTTTTAAGCAATTGTTTAGCGATGAGAATGTTTGTGGGATTGAATTAAAATTTGAACCGATGAAATAGGAGGAAAAAATGTTACAAACGCAGAAAATTATCTTATGGAGAAAACCTGAAATTGAAAAAGTATCGTTTGATGAAATAGCACACAGAGCATATGACTCAATATCTGTTCTTCAAAAATATGATGAGATCTTCAGGCCAAATTTTTTGACAGTGTATAAAAAAAGTGATGCATCTAAATTTGAGTGGAGTTATAGAAATTTTTCAGAGAAACTTCAAAAAAAAGTGATGAAAATAGGGAAAAAAGAAATTACTGAGCTTGGATACTCTCTGGCTTTCTTTTCTTCGCTAAATGATGATGAAACGAGTGGAATCAGCGTGAGAGTTGGTAACAAGGACAGTAAATTTATAAATACATTAATCATTCATTTACCTTTGTGTATTAACTATAGTGATGATATTAATTCAAATATGATTAAAACTATGTTTACAGAATTAGTTAATTGTTTTGAACCATACTGGGGATGTGTTGCCAGCAATAAATTTGTTATTACTGATAATTATATGTCAGGAAATAACCCGTTATATATTCACTGGTTAAATTATTGGTCGGATGAAGTGGCATCTACAGTAAGTGATATGTTTTTTGAAAAAATAAAAAAAATGCCGGAGATCTCATACAGTGGTGGAATACTGCAAATAGGTGAAAGGGCGTTTAATGAAAAAAATGATAATGATATGGAATTGTTTAAAAACATAAATAATATCTATATGAAAGATAGTATAAATTAATCAGAAAGTAAAAAAATTATCCATAACAAGAAATATTTCAGTATCAACGCCAAATGAACTGAAATATAAATGTCCGGTGACAAACTAAGCAATCGTCTAAGTAATGTTTCCGGGCATTTTTACAGATCATTTCAGTAGCAATAAAGAACTGTCCTGCTGATACAAATAAAGACGGATTTGTAAATGAGAAGAACAGCATCAAATTTTCCGGATATTACTATTTTCATTTAGATTTTAGATTTTACGTGGTTTGAAGCACATTTTCAGGCTACAAGTGTAAAACTCGGGAATCAAATTGAATTTAATAAATATTTGTGGTATAACCCGAGTTTGACGGAGAAACTATTAAAGCCTTGGTTTACAAACTAATTTAAAGTGCGAAACCAAGGCTTTTTCAGCTGTTTAATAGGTTAATGAAGCGTTTGACGATATGTACTACTTTTATGTCTTACATTGACAAATTCATTTTGGTTTTAAGTTGCTTTATCTCACTGATTTTGAAACATTTTTTTGGAATTGATATTCCAAAGGAGTCAAGAATCAGAGCAAGGTCAGGGTTATCGGTATCACAGAAACGATAATATATTTCACCAATTTTTTCGATTTTCCACTTTCCAAGAGCATCCTGTATCCTGTCTGCTGACAAGGCATTAC
>JAZQPR010000269.1:0-13431 GCA_045628605.1 Oscillospiraceae bacterium | reverse complement strand
TTGCATTCATCTACCGTCATTGCATACAGATCAGATAGTGTATATGCCTCTGTCTGTCCCATGCCACACTCCATACAAGCAATAGAGATTGCAGATGCAGATAAGACAAAGTGATAAATCATATTGTTTATTACCGGATTTACATCCACTGTCTGAAACAGCTGCATGATGTACCGCCGTTTGCCTGAACACGAAGCTGAAAAGCACCGCATCCATGACAGAGGCATGTTCCGACTGACATTGGACTCGGAACAATTACTCTCTGAATACGCCAGTCATAGTCTCTCGGACCTGACCAGTATGAACAGTTTGAGCACTGATTATAATATGACGGATACTGCTGTGCCATAGACTTACCTCCCTGTCTGACGTGACTTCTTTGTTCTGACTGTGTTTTTATTGTACCAGTTTGTATATCCCTAAAAAGGTACAATATAATAAAGCTAAAAAATTATTTTTTCTTTTTTGATACCACCTCCAGTGCATCAAATACCTTATGATATACTACCTGGTTAGGATACCTTCTGTAATCAACGAAGATATCGATACCGGTTTTATAAAAATGCTGAAGAATTGCAGCGGCACAGCCGGCACTTCTGCTCTGACCGTACTCACACTGGCAGATGATGTCCAGCCCATTGTTATATGCATTGTATATAAAAGCTGCCAGAGCTTCCGCTTCAGGAAAGTAAGTGTCATATGTGTATCCTTTTTCTTTAAGGCAGTCCAGATCGAGGTCATCAAGCTCACTGTAAAAACAGTTATCGCATATACCTTCGTAGTTTACATGTCTGTATTCCGGATCAATTCTTTTGATTTTTGGATCATAGAAACTGATTACAGCTGTGTTATCCGGGAACGCTCCATTACTGATTATTTCTTCGATTTCAACTCTTGAATACACTGTTACGTTCATAGGCACTCTCCCTTTGTAGTTCATTATTCTCTTTCTGTCTGTTGTTGAATTTTATTATACGCTTTACAACGTCCCTAAAACGGGACATTTTATTCAGGAAAAACAAAAAAGCCCCAGGTGGAATTCCTGAAGCTATTTGTTTTAATGTAAACCGTTCATTATCTGTTAATACTTTCTGCGTTTATCTTTTCTGTATTTATTCGCTTGCATCTCACGAAGTTCATCCCTTCTGATCAGTATATACTTTTTAATGTATTCATCACAATATAATACATAATCTTTGAGCTCTCCGCACTGAGGGCACCTCAGATTGCTATGCTGATATAATACAGCATCCGGAGAATCAGAAATACTGCCGTAGTAGCCACAGCAGATACAGTATTCATCACTGTACATAACCGGCACTGTTGAAATGTCATCATCGTCAGCTTCACTGTCAATTTCGACGCCCTGTTCTGTTATATACAGATCCTTCTTCACGAATCTGACAGTAGTTTTAAGATTGCACATAAGCGGACTGGAACATTTAGGACAGCATATAGAATTCCTGCTCATAATCTTCACCTCACACATAAACCATAGTATTCATTACCTGTTCCTTAGCCATAGCAGTAAGGTTATTCAGGATTCCACCCATTTTTACTATGTCATCGTTCATAGCAGCCATCTTGTACTCTTTATCGTTTTCCTTCCAGAGCTCCACCTGTCTGTCAGTAGCTTCAAAACACTTGTCTTCAAGCTCGTTAAGATAGTCAATGATTTTGCCATCATCCACAAGTCTCTGAAGTCTTTCAGGATTGATATCTGCAACGTATCTGAGATGATACCTTGCATAGTCTGTAAAGAACTTCGTAATCTTCTGTCTGTCACCATTTTCTGTTACTGTAACTTTCTCTGTATCAAGCACCACAGCCGGCACCTCGGTTTCGTTCATAACAAATCTCTTGCTGTAAATAAGCATAATGCACTCATCCTTTCTTCTTAACGCTATAAATAATTCCTGCTATTACACCTGCTCCCGCCAGTGCGACAATAGTGTATAACGCTTTCTTTCCTGTACTGCTCATTGTATTGTCCTCCTGTTCCTCTGCTGACATTTCTGTTGCCGGCACTGCATCTTCAGAACCTGTATCTCCTGATTTGTTTTCAATCCACTCTGAAGCCTTCTGATGGGCTGCCTCCTGATTCTCAGGTATAACCTTTCCGTCATTATCCTCATCGTCCGGAACCGTCGGCTCGGCTTTGTATGAATCATCTTCATCAATGGTGCTGTGCGGTCCGAACGTATCATGTATTTCACCTGTTTCATTCAGCATATACCAGGTACCGTCTCTGAATTCAAAATGATATTTATCTCCTGTATTCCCGTCAGTAATAAACCAGCCGCCTTCTTCATCATCAAAATATGTCCAGTTCTCTGTCAGATTTCTGTACCAGTGACTGTAGCTGTATTCAAGCTGACCGGGATCACTCCAGTTATAATCCGGATTGCCGTAGTTTTCATCTACCCAGCTTTCCAGCAGATGATAATTGTAGGAAGCTTCCGGCCATACAGTGCCGTCATCATCATGTCCGTTCCATTCATCTTCCCAGATATATGAAACTGCTTCTTCCTTTGATATTATTTCATCTGCATGAACATGAATACCGCCGGTTATTGTTATTAATGTAAGAAATGCAGCTGCTGTATTTAAAATCTTCACTGTTTAACCTCCTCGGCACCTGAGAAATACAATTCAAGTGCTCTTTCAATGATTTCCTCTATCTCTTCTGATTTTGCATCTTCAGAAAAGAATCTGCGTATTTTATGTTTTTGTATTTTGTATATTTCCTGCTTAGGTTTTGGCTTGGCAAGATACAGATTCTTCAAAGAATTCATATCTATACTGCCGTTTTCTCCCGCTGCTGAACGTATCTCCGCAGCTTTCTTCATATCAATTTTTTCTGTCTTCAGAAGCTCTGAAACTGCTTTCTGTGATTCATCATCAAGATACGAAAGTTCAACTCCTGCTCTGATTGAGATTACGCCCTCATCAATAGCAGTTTTAAGTTCATCGCAGAGCTTACTGATTCTTATTAGTCTTGCTACTGAATTCTTGCTCATTGCATATTCTGCACCAACTTTTCTTGTTGAAGAAACCGGAACAGACTGAGGAACTTTTGAACTGTCCTGCAGTGCTTCAAGCTCTGCGACAATCTCATTTCTCTTGTCTTCTGAAAACATCTTGCTGTAACGCATTGCTATTACAGAAGCCTGCTCAGAAATTCTGAGATTATCGAAACCGCGCTGAAGAAGATTCGACTCTATGACATACATCTCAGCCTCATCTTCTGTGAGTCCCGGCTTGATTATCGCAGGAACTGTTTTCTTTCCTGCAATAACTGATGCATTCCATCTGTTGTGTCCAATCAGAATCTCATATTTACCGCTCCCGGCCGGCTGAACTACTACAGGAACAAGTACTCCG
This sequence comes from Oscillospiraceae bacterium, assembly GCA_045628605.1. Taxonomy (GTDB): domain Bacteria; phylum Bacillota; class Clostridia; order Oscillospirales; family Ruminococcaceae; genus HUN007. The sequence continues at coordinate 10,047 of JAZQPR010000269.1, read as the reverse complement.
TTTGTTCTTATGCTTTCAACCATATCATTCAATCTGTCACCTTCATAAAGAGTAAATTTATGATTATGATATGGCACCAGCATATCAACCGGAATCTGCTTGAATCCATTGTCCGCACTGCCTGCACTTAACATAAAATCCAGATCAAAAGTTCCGTTCATATTATCCCTGCTTTCTTAGAAATTCTTCTGCAAAAAGAGCATATTCACTGCCGACTTTGCAGTTTGAAAGGCATAATGCCCTTCCGCTCTCCGTAGACTTCGCAGCCTCTATGGATTTGCTTATAATACTTTCAAATATCAGCTCTCCGTATGTTTCCTTCAAAGTTGTCAGCGCCTTCCTGCTGACCAGTGTATTATCTACCATTGTAGGAAGCATACCCATTATTTTAAGTTCAGGATTTATTGTGTTTCTTATCTGACTGTGAAGCACATTCAGTGCCTGTAATCCGTCCATGGCAAACTTCTGAGTCTGTACCGGAATTATCATTTTAGATGATGCTGTCATTGCATTTATAAGAAGGATTCCAAGTGAAGGAAGGCAGTCAATAAACACATAATCAAACTGAGATGTTACTTCTTCAGAGAGGATTCTTTTCAGCACTGTTTCTCTTGAAAGAGTGTTCTGCATAAAGCTCTCTGCATTTGCAAGATTTATATCGCTCGGAATGTAATAAACCATGTTTAATTCGTTGTATCTGATTGTATTTAATACCGTCTGTGAGTCAATTACTGAATTTGAAGTAACCTCAAGAATAAGATTCGTCAGAGTTCCTTTTTCGTCCGGCTCAAACTTCAGATATTCTGAAAGATTTGACTGCGGATCCAGGTCTATTAAAAGGACTTTTTTATTATGATTTACGGCAAGTGCTGCACCTAAATTCATGGTGCTGGTTGATTTTGCCACACCGCCTTTTTGATTGGCTATACAGTAAATATTGTTCATCATTTCTGCTCCTTTCAGCATCAGAATAGTACGTCTTCTCTGTCAAAAATTCTGTTCATTTCCTCGATATCAACATTGCTGATTCCGTCTATTTCAGGTCCCTGTGGTTCCTTTGGTCTTTTAGCTCCGCCGCCGGCAAAATGTATTTCCTTAACCACTACCTGAGTTGCTGTTCTCTGTTCATCGTTTTTCGTATATTTATGATTTTTCAGACCGCCGACAACGATGATCATGTCACCTTTTTTATACCACTTCGAAACTACCTCAGCCATGCTGTTCCAGGCGATGCAGTTGAAGAAATCCGGCTCCTGTTCGGTGCCGTCTTTTTTCTTCGGTCTGTGTACAGCGATTGAGAATTTACAGAGGCCTGTCCCTCCGTCAGTCTGCGTGTATTCCGGGTCGGAAGTAAGTCTTCCGCTGAGCATTGCGTAATTAAGCATTTTATCAGTTCCTTTCGGTTTATTTTTATATCGATATTTGTTTCTGGTTTTATCTCTTACTAACTAATACCGGTATTAGTTAGTAATTAAAATATATCATAATAAAATCATGTTGTCAATACTAATTTTACGAGTTCACACTTTGTTAACAATATTCCGAATTGACACACAGGAATATCAATGATATACTTTGATTAGTAACTTATTTGTTAAGGAGTCTCCTATGTACAAAATTATCTGTAAAAAATGCGGTAAAGAATTTGACAGCAGCAGAGCAAACCGTACCACCTGCGATGACTGCAAGGTTGCCAGAAATCAGATGAACATGAACTTCCGTAACAGCGCATATGACCGTGTTGAAGTTTATCTTCAGAAGGGACAGAAAGAAGAAATTAAAACATTTCTTTCTGAGCTTGATATCTCAATGAGCATGAATGAATTCTTCAGAAATGCTGTCATGACCTACATGGAAAAGCTTTATAATGAACACGGAAATTCTGATAAAACAGAAGAATGATTATTCAAGATCGTTCTTCTGTTTTTTCTTTTCCTGAGAATCACGTTCAGCCTTAAGATAATCCTCAAGAACCTTACGGCAGTAGTCCATCCCTCTGCTCCTGCTTTTTGATTCCTGATACTCTTTATTCAGCCGGTTTCTTTCTTCAATAAGCGCATCTCTCTGCTTCTTCAGACGTTCTGAACTGTCAATGGTTCTGTCCGGAAACATCTCCTTAAGTGCCGCTCTGGAACCGGCAAACGCCTCAAGCTCTGAGGTGTATTTTTTTGCGTATTTTTTCTTTGCAGAATCCGACGGAAGACTCCTGTATTCTTCATGAAAAGGAAGATATTTTTCATACTTTCTAACAGCCGTGATCTGCTCTGATTTTACAGATATCCGGTTCTGAATTTCATTGAGTTCACCTACAATATGACTTCGTTTTGCGTGCTCAGTAAGAGCAAGATTATGAAGCTCATCCATGCTGCTTACTCCGTATTCTGACATCATATTTATAACATCAGAAGCCAGCTTCATATTATGAAGATCAGCAAACCTGGTACCCGAATATTTACTCTCCGAACTGATTACCGGAGTATAGTTTACTTCCGGTTCTGAAAACATCCGTATACGCTTAACAAGCTGAGGAACCTCGTAGTACCATCCCAGCGTTCTGGCACGACTGTATCTCTGCTGTTCAGGCATTCTGAACTTCAGATTAATAACCTTGTCAGGACTGTAAACTACTTCGATATTTCTTTCACGCATTCTCCTGAGAAAATCATCAAAATCCTTTGACTGCATTACGCATTCATCTATCGCAAGTTTCAGTCTTGATTTCCATGACAGTTTCAGATTATCCTGCTGCCATTCATACCAGCACTTACCCTTTCCCCGCTCAGCATTTTCTATCACAGACAGGCCGTGTTCAAGACAGATCTGATCACTGACCTGTCTTAGTTTTTCCCACTTTCGCCCTCTCCTGTTCTCAAGAAATTCAAAGGTTTTTCCGTTATACATATTCGTGTTATTGAAGATCACATGACAGTGAATATGATCCCTGTCATTATGAACTGCAATTACATACTGATACTGTCCTTTCAGAAATTTATCAGCAGTCTGAATTCCTATCTCAAGAGCTTCATCCGCAGTAACTTCACCAGGTCTGAAGCTCTGGTAATAATGATGCGAAAGGGTTGTCGATCTGCCTGTTCCGAGAGCCCTTACTGTTTCAAAATTTTCAGTTGCTTTTTCCGGATTATTGCTGCACGCAAAGTTTGATACATACTTCCCGTCTTCTGTTTTCTCAGGATCAGTTATGTATTTCAGCGCCCTAGCTTCTGTAGAAGTGACTGCATGGATAGCTGTTGCTGCCAGAGGTCATCAACCTTTCTTTTCAGTTCTGAAATATCCTCTTCATAAATTCTTCCTGTTGAGTTTACCCGGCGCGTAATCTGATTCATATTGTTTGCAAGATTTGCAGTCATTCCCGAAATTTTTTCAAAACAGCGTTCATCCATATTTACGATAAATCCTGCCGCTGAAACCTTACGGATATATGCACTCAGCGATCTGCATCCTGACTTCTCAAACTGCTCATATATTTCAGAATATTCTGATTCGGAAAGTCTTACTCTCAGCAATATTTCTCTCGGCTCTTTCATATCATTTTTCATCTCTTTTCTGTCTCAGATTTTTTCGGATTTCAGGGTTTAAGGGATGTGCCCTTACAAGCACGTTTTCTGTGAAAACAGCGTTTTGTGGCTACAAAGCGCAATGCTTGCTGGTTTTGAAATCCCTCTTCGAGTGATTGTTTCCATTTATATCCTGGCCATGATTTTGAACCGAATAATCAATGAAAAAAGTCCCCCTAATAATACATCCGAAAAAAACGCACTTTGTCAAAAGGATTTCCGATTAATTTTCAGAAAGATCATCAAGTTTGTGGCACTTGTTTTTTATCATCACCTGTGTTAATATTTTTTTATCATAATATACAACAGGAAAAGAGGTAATATTTTGAGTAAATACTTATTATACGGTGTTTCAGAATGTGTTTCAGAAAATAGAATGATATTCGATATGGAACCTGACAATGAAGAAAAATACATAAAAGCTGTTTCAGTAAGCATATATGCCATTCCTGATACAGATGATGAGACTGAACACTGTAACGTTATTGAAAGCGTTTTTAACGGCAACTCCTCCGGCAGTGAAATTAAGATTGCCACTATTGAAGGTTCTCTGATACTTGGAAGAGAAATATACGTCAGCGATTGTATCTTATATGATGTCTGTGATGCAGCTTCAGCTGATCTTGAATACGTTGCATCAGTACTTGAAGATGTTTATGATGATCCTCTTGATGAAATAACAAACAACAATTTCTTCTACATCAGTCAGTTAAGAATAGCTGAAGAATTTAGAGACTATACTGAAGATATATTTTTCAATCTTCCATGTATCATTCAGTGCGGTGCAAATGTACAGCCGGATATTTTTCTGTATTACCCAGCCCCGAAAGAATACGAAGAGAATATTTTCTTCAAAATCAGGCACGACATAGCCCGAATCGCGCATAATGAAATCACAGAACATATAGCCGGTAATAATACAGACAATAATATCAGACTCACTATGGATGAAGCTCAGATAAATCACATTCTTGGAAGAAGAGTCAAAGATGAAACTTATCCTGAATCAGCTAAAAACCTGAAGGAATGGAGACTGTTTGAATCGCTTGGATTTAAAGAAATTGAAAACAGCAGATTACTCTGGAAATCAGTTTGCAGATAAATCATGATCAGAAAACACTGTTTTCTGAAAAAAAAGTCTGAAAAAATTCGTTTTGCTGATAAAAACGAAATAAACATCAGCGGATGGCTAACGTTTTCGGCCACCTGATATTGTATAATATATATACGATATTTTTTCAGAAAAGGAAGTGTTAATATGCTGCCTGACAGTACAACCGGAGAAGAGTTCAGAAAAGCAGTTGCTGACAGAATGAAAGCACTTAGATTAAGCACAGGATTAAATGCCCGTGATTTAAGTATACGAATGGGAATGAACCCTGGCTTTGTTCACAGTATAGAGAATCAGACAAGATTCCCAAGTCCTGAATCATGGACTGCAATATTTGATTACTTCAGAATAGAACCAAAAGACTTTTTTGATTTCGGAGTAGAATATCCTGCACTGATTCAGGAAACTCTTCAGGGACTGAAAAAACTTGATAAAAGTCAGGTAATACTTATTAATCAGATGGTCGATCAGATGATAGAACTAAACGAACTTAAAGGCAAAAAATAATGAATCTGATTCAGAAGAAATATTTTAATTATGAGATGTGGGATGTTCTTGAAGAATACACTGATTCAGAACATCCCCTTACAATCAGAGAACTCTATAACATTGTTAAAATCAGAGGAATCTATGACGTCGATTATGCTACAGTAAAAAGAACTCTTCAGGAGCTCTCTTCTTACTTTGATGAAGTTAATCTGACCGATATGGAAAGAAGAAGACCTTCCGGCAAAAAAACGATAAAGCATGGCTACTACATTGATCACAGATTTGAACCTGTTGAACTCAGAACAATGATAGATGCGCTCATTCTCAACAAAAATGCTTCCGGAAGTATTCTTGACAGTATCATAGCAAAAATCGAAGCTCTGAGCAGCAAATATTTCAGAACAAATATTTCTCACATTAAAAGAACTGATGTAAAAGCAAGATCATGCAATAATCTTTTTTATGCTCTTGAAATTCTGAACGAAGCAATTGCTCAGAACAAAAAAGTTTCTTTCTACTACTACGAATATCACACTGACAAAAAGATGTATCCAAGATGCCGTTCATCCATGGAACCAAGAATTTATAAAATCAATCCGTACTGTATTGCTCCGGCAACACAGAGATATTATCTGATATGCAATTTTGACGGTTATGAAGGCTATTCGTACTACCGCGTGGACAGAATTGTTGATATAAAAATTCTTGATGAACCGGTAAAACCAATGAACGAAATAAAGGGACTTGAAAACGGTCTTAATCTTCCGGCTCATCTTGCCGAACATATATACATGTTTACCGGTGAAAGCCGCCTCGTTGAAATGAAGGTAAACCGAAAAATTCTTAATGATCTTTTTGACTGGTTCGATGATTTCACTATAACAGAACTTGACGATACATACATAATCATTAAAGTTAAAGTAAACGTAAATGCAGTCAAGCTGTGGGCTATGCAGTACGGCGCTTATGTTGAAATACTCAGCCCTGATTTTATCAGGAACGATATAAAAAAACTTCTTGAGGAAATGACCGAAAGATACAGGTAAAAAAATACTGTGCATGTCTCCGTTACGGAACATGCACAGTATTTACTTTTCCCGGACAAAATCGAACAAATTTGTCATTTTTCTTATGCTATAATGGTATAAAGCAGAAATCTATAGGTTGACCTGCAAAGCTTATATCGATACAGGCTGTTCATCTATTAACTTACTTTATATCTAATCAGGAGGATGGTACAATGTATAAAGAAGCAGAACCTATGGAGTATGAAAAAAACACTAACGAAAACTTACTCAGAGATGCTGAAGATATTCTGATGCACATGCCTCACGAACTTGGCAGCGCACTGAAATATGTTATGGAATACACAGGCACGAACTGCCGCATACTCAGTGATGAGTCCAGGGTCGGATTAAGAACTATAAAAGCAATAAGATCAGGCACTACAAAAAAGCCGGATCTGAGCACACTTGTCAGAATATGCAAGGCGCTGAACATACATCCGCTTGTTTCCATCAGACTCATCGAGCTGTCCGGCCAGTGCTTCTCAGCAACTTTCAGCAGCTTATCATTATTTGATGAACTAATTTTTCGCAGCTTCCGGTAACTTAAAATTTTTTTCACCCGTTCGTGCATGTTCTCTGCACCTTTAATTAACTGTTTTTCAACAATTATAAAATTTTACTGCGGAAAACCGTGTTGAATCTGTTCCCTTTCAGTTACTCTGCACTACTTTCCTTCACTTTTGCAGCAACATAAACCGGCATATTGACGTGCAGAGTCAGGTGGCTTGTCGCCACAGAAAAAAGTGATATACTTATATACAGAAATCCGGTATGTATATCACTGATCATGATATGTTCCGAAACTTCCGGATAAATATTTATTAACACACAATGCTGTCGGAAGCAGAAGTGTACTTGTGAAACGAAGTGATTCAGGTATATTTCTGCCCTCAGAAAACAAACCCTTCGTTTCGCAGAGAAACGGAGGGTTTTGCTATGAACAGAACAGATAAATATGCCTAAGTACAAATACATATTTTTCGATGGCGAAGAACACAAAGATGCTGAAGTCAGCTGGAACCGAATGGGACGACATGAACAGTATCAGAAGGAACGAGATTTTCACCGGAAAATTACCCTTTTCGGTGAAGAAAAAGATCTGATACGAAGTGGTTTCACAGGTGACGATCTGATTGATATGAACAGATTTATTCCTGATATTATTGAACAAAGAGAAGCATCAGAACATTTCATGAAAATACTTGAAGAATTTAAGGCAGATTATCCGGTTGATTACGATATCATGTATAAATATTATCTTGATTATCCCAGAATGAATATGGAACAGATTGCTGCTGAATATAATATCACCAAACAGGCTGTTTCTTACAGGTTAAAAAATGCACTGAAAAAGCTTAAGAATTTGTTTGTTTCTAACGAAATTTAAAAAAATCATTAAATCTATACAGAAAAGTCTTTGACAAAAGGCTGATTTTTCGGATGTATATATAGAGGGTATTTTTTATCCTCTGTAAGCATCTTGAAAACTGAATATGAACGTTCTTTACAGAATTGTATTTTATAGACATGAGAGGATGTAAAACATGCTTACTGCAGAAAGAAAAAAAGAACTTATCGACAGCATCTGTACCGCACTTAATGAACTGATTCCGGTTGAATATCCGGAACCTGCTGTTCAGACTCCGGAATGTGAACCTGTGGAAATGCTGACAATCAGAGAATGCGTAAATGAATTCAAAGGAATAAAAGAGCATTCCATAAGACAGCTTGTTGCCGGAAATAAGATTCCTTACTTCAGAACCGGTCAGGGCAAAACAGGCAAAATTCTTATCAACAAATATGCCCTTAAGGCCTATCTTGAAGAACTTTGAAAAAAAGTATAACAGTGCAGAAAAGTTGACTTTAGCACATTAAAGTGCTATAATGGATCTGCGCTGGTATACCCATATATCAATGGAGGAATTAATATATGGCTAATATCCAGAAACGCGGCAATTCTTACAGAATAAGAGTTTTTGTCGGTACAGATAAAAAAGGTAAGCAAATAATGAAATCTGCAACCTTCACCCCGGAGAAAGGTACATCAGAAAAGAAGGCTGAAAAGCTTGCACTTGAATTCGCAATTGATTTTGAAAACAAGTGCAGAGGACTGGTACAGTTTAATGACATGATGACCTTCAGTGAACTGGCTGACTGGTATTTTGAAACCTATGCTGTCGCTGAACTCAAGGAAAGCACAAAATACACATATTACGGTCAGTACACAAAGTACATAGAGCCTATGCTCGGACGTTACAGACTGAAGGATATCAATCCGCCTCTTCTCTCTTCCCTTCTTTCAGGTATTACTGATCTTCAGCCGAAATCGGTTAAGAAGATTTATGTTGTAATTCAGTCAATATTCAAAAGAGCAGTTGAACAGGGATTCATTCGCGACTGTCCGTGTCACAATGTCATTCTTCCAAAGGACAAGAATAAAAAGAAGGTTCATTCTCTTTCTGTGGAAGAAGTAAAAAGATTTATAAAGATGCTGGACGAAAAGCCGTGGGATGAAGATTTAAAGCGTATAATCAAGTTTCTTCTTTTCACAGGCATGAGATGCGGTGAAGCTCTGGGGCTGGCATGGGATGATATAGATTTTGAAAATAAAATGATATCAATATCCCATACTCTTAACGATATCGGCGGAAGGCACGAAAGAACTGCTCCAAAAACGGAAAGCAGCACACGTGTCATTGCAATGAACAAAACTGTTGAAAATCTGCTTCATGAGCAGAAGAAATATATTGAGGAAATGAAAGTAAATCTTGGTGATAGTTTCAGGCATCCTGAAATGGTGTTTGTATCAGCCAGGGGAAACTACAGGGACAGATCCAGTCTCCTCACATCGCTTAAACGCTTCACAGCAGGTACGGAATTTGAAGCTCTTACGCTTCATAAGCTTCGTCACTGCTATGCAAGTCTTCTGCTTGACAGCGGTGTTGACCTTAAGATTATTTCAGACACACTTGGTCACTGCAATATAAGTGTTACAGCTGACATTTATGCCGATGTTCTTAAGAAGTCAAAGATTCTTGTTGCGGACAAGCTTGAGAATCTGCTTTATGATGAAGCAGAAGTAACAGAAGCAGTATAAAATATAACCTATAACTGAAAGTAAACGCTTTGTTATTCAGCAGAGCGTTTCTTATGATAATATCTGGTTGACCAAAAAGTTGACCAGATAAAAAAATTTCTCTTCTGAACCACGCAGGCAGGCCCTTGCCACAGCCTGCTCCTCAACTTTTTTGCAACAGACTGGCATCTCACGTATTTTTCAGTATCTTCAGAAACAGTTTTTTGTAAGTTGTCGTATCTTTTATCGCCCGGAAAAATTTTGTTTCAGCGAATTTATTCCGGAAAACCCATTCAGAATTATCATTTTTCTGCTGTAACTTTGCGTTAAATAAAGAGCAGGTTGACCAATAGTTGACCAACCTGCTCTGAATAGCTTGTATAAACCGCGTAATTGCGTTGTTTGAGTAAAGAAATAATTATCTCTTTGAAATTTGATCCGCAGTTCACGCATCTTCCCGTACCATTGCATACTGTTTTGCAGCTTCCTGCAAATACAAAAGCGAGTTGACCAAAAGTTGACCAACCCGCTTTGAATAGCTTGTATGAAGCACGTAAATACGTGATTTGAGCTGTATGCTCCTTATCTCTTTGAGAACTGTGGTGCACGACGAGCAGCTTTGAGACCGTATTTCTTTCTTTCCTTCATTCTTGGGTCACGTGTAAGGAATCCAGCTTCCTTAAGTGTTCCTCTGAGTTCAGGATTTAATTCAAGAAGAGCTCTTGAAAG
>JAZQPR010000268.1:0-23098 GCA_045628605.1 Oscillospiraceae bacterium | reverse complement strand
GATGCTCTTACAGAAAAGGGCTATACTGTTCTCTCAGCAGAAGTTGAACAGGTTCCTGACAACTACGTAACACTTACAGACGAAGAATCGATCAAGAAAATGAACCTTCTCCTTGAATATCTTGATGATAATGATGACGTTCAGAATGTATGGCACAACTGGGAGAATGCTGACGCAGGCGAAGAAGAATAATGCCGGAATTCATATGTCCTGTATGCAGGGAAGTATTATTACGAAATGAAAAAACTCTAAAATGTTCAAAAAATCATTCATATGATATTTCCAAAAGCGGATATGTAAATCTTCTGATGTCACAGAAATCTAAAAATCACGGTGATGACAAGCTGATGGTAAGAGCCAGAAGAGATTTTCTTAACGAAGGTTACTACGAACCATTAAGAAAAGGACTTATGAAAGCCTGTCTTGATTTCAGCAGTGATTCACCTGTGATACTTGACGCCGGATGCGGCGAATGCTATTATACTTCAGGGATATTTGAGCATCTTAAGGATAATTACAAAGATCCCGAAGTATTTGCCATTGACGTGTCAAAAAACGCACTGGAATGTTCAAAAAACAGAGCTTCTGAAATAAAAAGGGCAGTTGCCAGTATTTTTAATATTCCTGTAAAAAATGATTTTTGTGATATTCTCTTGAATATATTTGCACCTTTTTGCAGAGAGGAATTTCTCAGAGTATTAAAACCGGAAGGAATTTTCATTCAGGTGATCCCGCTCGAAAACCATCTTTTCTCATTGAAAAAGGCTGTATATGACGAACCATACAGGAATACAGTCGAAGACTTCACGATCGATGGTTTTGAGTGGATACGTACTGATAAAATAACCGACTCAGTTTTTATTAACTCAACTCAGACGATCAAAAATCTTTTTATGATGACTCCTTATTTTTATAAAACAAGCGAAAAAGATTTTAACAAACTTGATTCAATTGAATCACTAAATATAGAAACCGAGTTCGGTATATTAATTTACAGGAAAAACAAATAACATGTCCGGAATGGAGCGTTTTAATGGATGAACAACTTTCTCAGATAATGACTTTGAGCTCTCATGATTTAATTCACTGGTGCAGAGAACGAAAAAAAGCTCTCGAACTATCAAATGCCAAGCTCTCTGAGCTGACTGGTGTTCCAATAGGAACTATCGACCGTATTATGTCAGGAAATTATTCTGAATACAAGTACAGTTCGATTCAGCCCTTAATAGCTGTTCTTATCGGATTTAATGAGAAAACACCTCTTCCGCAAAATAACAACAAATCTCAGTCGCACTACTACTACAACACTATAGAAGGATACAAACTGGTACTTGAACAGAAAAACCAGATGATCAATACACTCGAGCATGAAATAGACATGCTTAAACGAGAAGTAAATTATTTGACTGAGGATAACAAGAAAAAGCAAAACACAATAGAATCTATCCAGATGCATGTACAATGGATGGAACAGGTTATCAATAATCTTCAGAAATAAAAAATACGGATGACTGAAATTTCAGTCATCCGTTAATTTTTTTATCTTACTTCCCAGAGCTGAGAACTTTTTCCTGTATATTTTGAAATATAAACATTGCCCGCAGAGCTGCCTGACGTACCCGCAGCAGAGCCGTTTGAACTGTCACATACAGTAAGTGCAAGCTCAGGATATGCCTTTAAAACAATGGCGTATTTTCCGTCTGATACATATTTAAATTCAAAGACCTGAGTATCATCACTCAGTATCTGATACAGATGAACGTTTGAACCGTCCTGCGGCTTATCAGCAGAAACAACTCGGCCGTTTCCGCCGCTGCTGCAGTAAGCACATATCCTGTATCCGCCGTTGTATTTTTTCAGAACAAATTTCTGTTCATCGCTCGAATCCTTTGACCACTGATAAATATTTGTTCCGTCCGCATCTATTCCGTAGTCAACATTCATATATTTTGAACTCATACAGTTTATTATATTATGAATTCCTTCATTCGGACCGTCTTCAGGATTTTGGTTCAGATCGGAATTATAAAGCGGGATATTTACTTTGAGTACGTTATAATCGACCCATCCTCTGTCAGAAAGACAAACCCCGAATCTCTGTCCGGCACTCTCAGGATAAATATATGTTATTCTATACGTGTCATAAGGGAAGAATACCGGGCTGCCCTGTTCATCACTTCGGCTGTAGAAATTTCCGATATAGTTTACGCTGTCGCCGACTGAAAGATCTCTCTGAGGAACACCGTGCCCCATTGTATCAACGATCATTGCATGTTTTCCTTTTTGATTGTATATTGATTTGAACTGGTCTATATTCCATGACACAACACCTTTTATCATCATCGGGTCAGCACAGTATACAAGATTCTTCTCAAGATCATAGCCAACCAGAACCATACAGTGATGTCCTCTCTGCCAGGTCATTGCTCTTCCGTCAGGAGTATACCATGTATCGCCGGTTCTCGGAGTTACAAGTTCAGGAGTCATGATAAGGGCAACAGGCGTCTCAGCAGCTATATACGGGAAAAGATCCTCAAGCTCTGTTCCGGACAGATCTTTGGTTCTGTAAGGACTTCCGACAGCTTCAAAATAACTGTTTACCGTTGTCATCATACACGGAATATAGCAGCCGTAAGAAAGTCCGTCCTGTGTCGGATTTCCTGCAAAAGTATAATTGTAATCAGGTCCGTACAGTCTGCCGTTTGAATAATAAACCGGAGAGGAAGGCATGTATTTGGTGGCTATCTCCATTTTTCCCGCATCATAACCATAGTAATTGATGAGCATGGTTAGTCCCGTCGCTTCACATCCGGTAGGAAGCTCAGGTGCCTGCTTGACCGGCTTGATATTTGAAAGCATTTTTCTTGAAGGGATCTCATTTTTTGAAGGGATCGCCTGAGATGTGTATTTTTCAGTCTGTGTTGTTACAGGAGGCTGAGTTACAGCTGATTCGGACACGGTAGTTGTTACTGTGGTTGTTACTGTAGTTGTTACTGTGGTTACTGTAGTTTCAGAAGTCTGAGACGTTGTCTGTACAGCTGAACTTAATGTTGCTGCTGACGTAGTCTCTGCAGTTGTCCCGGATGTTGTCTGAGAAACTGAACTTACCGGTGTATCATCAGTAGAAATAACTGAAGACGGGGAAGTGCTTATCGATGAAGTTGTTTCAGTCGGTACAGTAGTTACTGCTGCTTCAGATGTGCTGCCGGGCTCGTTAGTATACGTTGTAACTGTTGTATTATCAGTTTCAGAAGCTTCTGTAACTGAAGTAGTTTTTTTGCTGTCATCATATCGTTCCAGAAGAGCGATATAGTCTCTTTTGGTTCGCATATAGTCAAAAACATCAACTTTGCCGTCAAGGTTGACATCGTACAATTCTTTCGGAGTTGAAGTGTCCTGAAGACAGATGATTGATTTTAAAGTTGTAAGCGGTTTATGATTATCTGCTTCAGATATAATTATACCCGCTCTGGTCATCGCTGCTGCAGAAAGAAGTACAGCTAATAATTTGGCTTTTGATCGCATATTAAGATATTTGCTCCTTTTTCTTCTCCTTTGAACCTGTATATCTCCAAAGGATATAATATAATAACATTAAGATTATACTATTATGACAAACATATGTCAATTCTCATATTCTATAAAAAATCAAGTGTTATAAAAAGATATTTTTACGTTAAATTTGTCAGCATTTTGTTCGAATATAATGTCAGTTTTTCTATATGACATATTCAACAATGTTTTTGCAATAAGTATATATAAAACATAAAATTTTAATTATTATTAGGCAAATCATCTAAAAATGTTGACAATTTGCGTTTAAAATGTTATAATACAAAATAGATAGTAATAAATTTATTCATTTAATTTTTTAGATGAATAAAATCATACGATTTTTGACTAAATTATTATTATAAGGGATAGGGTGATTTATTATGCAGGAAGAAACAAAAAAAGTATTAATTGATCAGCTGGCAAACAATTTAGTAGTAATCAGAGCCAAACTTGGTATTACTCAGGCCGAACTTGCAGACATAGCAGGAATCAGCAGACAGACTGTACTGGCTCTTGAAAAGAAACAGCGTCAGATGACATGGAACACTTTTTTATCACTTCTGTTTATCTTCTCAATGAACAACGAAAGCAAAGATCTTATTAAGATGCTTGATATCATGACTGATGAACTGATGGAATACATCACGATCAAGCATTAAGCTTTTAAAGCGGAGGAATATTTATGGAGATTTTTTATTGTCCGCACTGTGAAGGGAGACCTTATACTGACAATATCAAATCCGGTTCTAAATGTCCTGTGTGCGGTACAGTTCTCAGATATGAGGATGTATCAGGGGAAAGCCTGACAAATAGAAGAAAAATTGAATATCCTTCCGGAAAGAAAAAAGCAGATTCTTCTAAAATCAAAAAGAAAAAAGAAGAAAAAGTAAAAACAGTATACGACAGATACAAGAAAGCAAAAACTCTCAGCGGAAACGTTGAAAATATACGACCGTGTCGTGAAGACCCGCGAAGTTTGTTCACAAAAATCCGTCACTATATTATGTACGGACAGAGTTTCAGTGATACACTGTATTCATTTGAAATTACGCCCAGAGATGATCTGACCGGACAGGATAAGATCCGAGTCCACATCTATGGTGACTATTATGGTGACGGAGCTACTATCTGCAGCGGATTTGATCATACGGTATCAGGACATATGGCAATAAAAAATGTATCCGAGAACGATAACGATATTTTTTTCGCACGGAAGATCAGAAATACTGAGTGCAGAATAAAATTCGTTAGTTCTCCGGCTGCATTTTTAATAACAGTTTTTGTTTTATTTTTCTTTTATAAGATATTTGCTGCACTGAAAACTCCTTTTTGTGAAGGAAAAGTTATCGATTATCTCAGAGAGGTATTTGAAGAATTTGTTCCATCTGCAACTGCAGCAACATGTATGTTTGTTGCAGCCTTTCTGTTTACATCGGTTATTCAGTTTGCCAATAAAGCAAAAACTCATATCGAATACAATTTTAATACTATTGCCGAACTTTCTCTTATGATGACCATCCTGTTTTTTATGGAATTCAAACTTTCAGGATTTACAGGACTGTCAATATCTGAAAGTTTTTCGTATATTTTCGCAGTTCTTGTCAGCCACTCTGTTTACATACTGGCTGCTTTTTTTGGTACATTGATCATCTGGAAGGTACTGCGGCTCATTTATGTTCGGATAAGGGGATAGGATTATGAATATAGGGATCGATCTGGGTACTACAAACAGCTGTGCCGGCTATATGACTGAATTCGGCAATATTGAATTTATCAGATTCGAAAATAACAGCATGATCCTGCCTTCCTGTCTTTACTATGACCGTGGAAAAATAGTAACAGGCAGAAAAGCCATCGAAATGTCTGAAAAAAATCCGTCAAACTTTATTTCGTGCTCAAAAACTTTTATGGATGATAAAACAAAAATATGGGCAATAGAGGGAAAACGGTTCAAACCTGAAGACTGTTCTTTTGAAATATTAAAAGCAGTCAGAAAGGAACTTCAGAACAGCTTCGGTGACGAAAAGCAGTTTGATGCTGTTATTACTGTTCCTGCCAAATTTGGTGAGGATCAGATCAGAAAAACTGCCGCTGCTGCAAAAAGAGCAGGCTTTGTTTTAAAGGAAATAATCAAAGAACCTGTCGCAGCTGTACTTGCGTTCAACGACAGTAACTTTAAACCGGGAGATAAGGTATTTGTTCTTGACTTCGGAGGCGGTACCATCGATGCGGCTATGGTCGAATTAAAAGGCAGCACCGGAGTGACTGACTTTAATGTTATTTCAGCAGACGGAAACAGACATCTTGGCGGAAAAGATCTTGATGAAGTTATCTGCCGGATGATACTTGAAAAATTTATGGAGTGTTCAGGTCAGAATCTTCTTGACAGTGAGACTTCATTCGGAAAAACAAGAAAATTTATCAGAAGAAAAATCGAAAAAATATCAGGAGAATTAAAAATTTCTCTTTTTGAAAATGTTCAGAACAACATTTCATCTGTAAGCGCTGACATTGACGATCTTTGTTCGATCTGTGAAAACAAGGATAACTGTCCGTACAGCGAACATTTTTCTTTCGAACTGAATTTTGATGAATATATTGCAAAAGCAGAGGATGTATACAGTAAAATGACTGATCTCATATTAAACGACAAGTTTATCTCTGCAAGACCCGATCACGTTCTTTTTGTAGGCGGAATGAGCAGGGATCCGTATCTGAGACAGTTCATAGAAAGTACATTTTCGGAGAGCAATGTGATATATGCACCAAACGGAAACGGAATAGCGGAAAATGAAAAATATATGGCTGTAATTGCCCGCGGCGCTGCCATAAAAGCCTGCGATGACAGCATCCATATAGTAAACAAGATCTTAAACTCGCTTGGAATAATATGCAGAAAAAAAGACGGATCGGAGTATATGGACACTATTATCGAAAGCGGAACAGATATAGATGAAAACTTTGTATGCAGACACACATACACCAACACAGGAAGATTTGAGACAGAATTAAAATTTGATATCTATGAATATAACGGTGATCCTGACAATATGGATGACCTTGAATACAGAAAACTGGGATCATTTGTCTTCAACGACATAGATCCGATGGATTCAGGAAAGCAGAGAATAGAAGCATCCTTCTCATTCAACCGTGAAGGAATGCTGTGTATCGAAGCACTTGACCTGAACAACAACGGAAAAAGCATCGACGTATGTATCGAAATATAGAAAGCGGAGGTGTTCATATGTATGATAATATTTTAAAAATATTAAGATCCCTTGTCAGAAACAATGCACCCCGCTCGTTTCGTGATCCTCAGGAATATATTTACGGACAGCCGGGAAATGAGGCGTCTGATGTCTATTCATATGGAATGACTATATTTCAGGAAATAACAGGAAAAGAATATTTTGAATCGGTAGGTATACCTGAGGATGAATATTTTATGTTCTGTGATACGGAAAATGATTTTTCCATAATAGATCCTGCAAACATTCCGGAAGAATATTCTGAAATTTCTCAGCTTCTTTGTAAAATGACAATGTTCAGACGTGAGAGCAGAATTTCCATAAAAGAAATAAAAGACCTCATTTCTGAAAATAGTGAAGAAATTGAAACGGCTGAAGAAAAAGGAACAGAAAATATCCCGGAACAGGAAAACTGTTCACAGACTGAAGACTTTCCAAAGTGCAGAGACGGATATGATTACGGTATCATCGTAAACAACAAACGATGCGGAAGAATTGAATTTATAGAGCTCTACAGCTGTCAGAAAAACCGTGGGACATATTATGACATCCCTGTACAGGAAACGGGTAATTTTAAGATCCCTGTTTCAGTCAGGAGTCCTGAATACAAGGGGATAACCAATCCTTCAAGTGTATACGGAGACTGTATAATTCCTGCTGCAATGATAAAACTGAAAGCAGAAAAAGGCAATTCTGTAAGAGTGGAATTAAACAGAGAAAATGACAGTATGATCCTTTCAGTTTCGATGACTGATATAAACGGAAATACAGCCTGCAGAATCGAACAGGATCAGCTTGAGATCATACCATACAGAAATAATATCAGAAACTAAAATTATCAGGAGGTGCGGATAAATGCTGACAGACAGTGAATGTATGCTTATTCTCAGCGGAAATATATGCAATGAATTGTTATCTGCATCACTCTCATTTGATATACTGCAGAAAAGCAGTACAGATCCGAGATCCAACTGTTTTATAGGGACTCCTTCCATTATTTCAAAAATAAATCCCGGTACATCGCCTGAAGGAGATAAACTGAAGTTTTTGATATCATATAAACCGGGAACATTTTCAGATCTTGAATATGCTGCAGTATTATTTTCAAAGGAAATATCCTGCAGTTATGAGATAAGAGTAAAAAATGAAACAGCCACATCCGGTGAAGCTCAGTTCTCCGTTATAAAAATAAGCATTCCGGACAATAATCCGGGAAAGGCGGAAATAGAATTCATCTCAGATCAAAGCGAAGAAGCTGACAATCTTTTAGACTTGTCAGAATCGATTCGTGGTGAAAACCGGCAATATGAAGATAAAATTAATGAACTAAATATGCTCATAAGCAATGAGATGCTGGAAAAATCAAAAAATGAACTTGAAATCTCAAAACTGAACGCAGAGATAGAAAATATCAGAAAAACTACAACTGAACTCGACAGTCTGCGTACTCAGAAAGAAAAACTGGAAAAAGATATATCAAACAGTGATGATATTCTTTTTAAAACAAAAGATTACAGTGATAAACTATCAGTTTACAGTGATATATTGGATTTTTACAAAAACGAAGACGGATATGCTTCTGCTTCAGACAAGATAACAAGGATCTCACGCGAATTGGATGAAATAAGAGAATACATGGATATCATCATAAAAAAACGTGCATCTGAAGCTGACAAACTTAATGACGAACTGAATATCTGATAAAAACTCTGTTTTGAACAGGCAGAGGCAGAGGATATAATCTTCGTTGTTAATATCGGGATTGCAGGGGGAAAAGATATGGGGACTGAAACACTGATACTTAACCGAAAACTTGATATGCTCAGAGCAAAATATCTGACCAACATGCGGCTTATGGAAAACATAAAAAATGACCATGAGCAGAAGGTGAATGCAGAACTTGAAAAAATGCGTCAGGATATAAGAACACAGGTGTCAGAACATGATGAGGCTCTGAAAAACGAATATCAGACAGCATATGAAAACTACACTCAAAATGTAGACCGTATGCTTGACAACGGGATAGAAACTCTTAATCAGGAATACATGAAGCTGAAGTCTGAAAATGAAAAAATGCTTAGTGAAATGGAAGCTGTAGAAACTGAGATCTCCGATTCACTAAATGATCTGAAATCAGATCTGGCAGAAAAAGAAACCCTTAAGAAGAATGAAGCTTCTTCAAGACTTGAGAAAGCATATAATTCATTTGATGAACTTACCCGCTGCTATCCTCATGATTTTTTTGAACCGAACGCAGCAAACGCACTGCTGATGCAGCTCGAATCTGCAAAGGTTGATTTTAATGCAGGTTTTTATGAAGCCTGTATGGCAAATGCTTCGAATATAGAATTTCAGACGGCAAGAATGAAGGACAGAATAAACAATGATCTTAATATATGGAAAAGACTGTATCAAAAACTCGAAAACTACGAAATAATTCTTTCTGAAATGATCGGTTCAAAAGAATTTTCCATAATACAAAATGACAGCTTTGAAAAAGAACTCTATGCGGAAGCTGAAAAAGAATCAGATACTTTTGATTTCTGGTCCGAAGGCAAATATTCAGAACTGTCAGACAAGATCCGGAAATATGATAACATGATCAGAGCAGTTCACAGCAGTGAAGGAAACAGCAGTGATGAAAAACTTTCAAACTATCTGAGAAATGAAAGAAAAAAAGGAAATCTGATCACTGTCGAAAAACTCGCCCATGATACAGAAAACATATCGCATATGAATTCAGAAGCATGCAGACTGATGTCGTACATACATACGGGATTTGAAGCATCAGTAACACGAGCACTGAAAACAGCTCCCGCAATTATCAGTTATCTCAAAGACAGAGGTGCTGATATCATAAAAAGCGGGTTTAAGGATAAAGATATAAGAAAAGAATATATTATTTTTGCAGAAGAAACTTCAAAGGAAATATATATTTCAGTTTTTCCTGTTTCTCCGGATAAAAAAACAGTTGTAAATACGATCGGTATTTATATTCGTCACACCGGAAACGGAACTCCTGAAACTCTGAAGGCATCAGAAAACTCAGTTCTGAGCGGAATCAGAGAAATTTCCGAAGGAGTAACCATTATTTCTGAAAGCAGCAGTTCTGAAAACAGTTCCGATACTGAACATATTCTCGGAGAAATTCAGATAAAAGCTGCCGAAAAAAGAAAAAAAGAGTTATCTTCCAGAAGGATGGTGAGATAAATGAGCGGTATCAGCCGTGGTTCAATATTTTTCACTCCGGCATTAATGATCCTTTCATGCAAAAATGCATGTGAAAATATGATAAAATTTACACTTCACTGCGCTTCGGGCGGTATTTTATTCAACGAAAAACGTGATACGAGAAAAGAACGCCGTGTCACTGACGGTCTGTCAGCCGAAATAGCAGAACTTGAAAAAATGGTCACTGAAGACATCAATGAACGTTTGAGAAAAAATAATATGATCATTGATAAAATTTTTGAAGAAATCACTGATATTCAAAAAGAAACAGCTGATATCCTCAGAAATAACAACCCGGATGAATTCAAAAAAATGCTCAGACATTCCTGTGATGAGATAAACTCAAAAATAATAAGGGAAGCTGAACAGATAAACAAAAGCTATACAAATCTGATAAACAGAAATAACGCTGTTATCATACAGAAAATGTCAGGACTGAGAAAAACAGCATTAACTGAAATAGAAAACATTAAAGATGATATAGAAAAGAAAAACGCACATGCACACAAACGGTGCATGGAGCTGATAGAAAGTGCAAAGAAGCTTTCTGCTGAAACAAAAGTAAACTCAGCATCAGCACTTATAAACCAGGCAGTAAATGACGCTGAAAACGATAATTATCAGTCAGCTATAGCACTTGCATCGAATGCCATAACCGAAATATATATTGAAATATACCGCTCTGATGCAAGGGAACAGGAAAAAATGTTCTATCTTCAGACCGGAAAAAATATTGCAGAAGAAATAAGCCTGTTTCTTGAAAGTCTGAAAGAAACTGAATTCAGTACTGAAACAGGCACGTCCATAATTGACCTAAGTCAGTTCATGGACGGTAAATACGAAATATTTCTTGATAAACTTCAGAATATAAAAAATGAACTTAATTATCCGGAAAACAAAAGTGCTGAGGAAATAAAAGAAACTGTATGCTCTCTGACAGAACTGTATAATGATATAAATGCTGCCTGCAATGATGCATTTTGTCTGATGACATATTCTCTTCAGAGAAATGAAATGGAAAAAGAAATATTCACTCTCTTAAAGGAAAAAGGATTTTCTCTTTCTGATACATTTTTTACAGACGGTGATCCTTCAAAAGCGTCAGAGAGAACGTACAAATGTGAGCTTACAGGGGAAGAGCTTACCATTTCTGTTATTCCGTACACTGATGATGACAACGAGATAAAAACAGACCTGATAGTCAGCAGCAGTGACTGTTCTGAGGAATCACGTGAACAGTACCGACAGGACATCATAAATAAACTCACACATGATGATACTGTAGAAAATGTTACTCTGACATGCGTTGAAGAAACCAAAAACAAAAACGGAGCGGATACAGGGGATAAATATCGTATCAGTTCTCCGGAAAAACTTAAGCACAAGTAAGAAAACATAATTTATGACAGGGGGGAAATATCATGGATAGATCCATATTTGAATATTCTGCATACAGAATATTCTGCATTTCAGGAAATATCACTGATTCATTCTGCACCCCCGACCTTCAGATAATCGGCTTTGAGGAATATCTCTGCAAGTATCTGAAAAATCTTGGCTATGAATGTATTGTATTTTATTCCGGAAGCGGTATGGGTCTTTATTTTCATGACAAAGAAAGTGCCGAAAACTATTACAATATGATCCACAAAAAAAATAAAAACAAGGATGAGGAAAAAGCTGAATCATCTGAAAAATCTTCAGAGGAAGATCTGTTTAATGTTTTCGGAATAAAAGAAAAGAAAAAAGAACCTGAAAAAAAACCGGAAGACAAAAAGATCAAAATGCGTTATCCTATGGAAAGCGATGCTGATTTTATACACAAAGCAGAAGCTCTGATGAAAAACAGAGAAAAAAGGACCGTAATAATTTTTACCAGTCTCGATGATTTCATAAACAGAACAGACTCGGCAAGCAGAAGAAACTACAACAGACTCTTTGAAACATGGCGTTCAATGAGTATCGATATCAGAAATATATGTATATTCCTTTCAAAAGGTCTCGGAACCAAGGAGATACAGCAGATTCTTTCCAACAACAGTGAGCTTTCAGTATCATCACTTTTCATTACGGAAAACAGTGAAGGCCAGCGCACATTCAACTCTGACAACTGCCTTGTTGTAAAAGGTCCGGGTATAGATGAGATCAGTAATCTTCTTTCCAGACTGATGGTAACAGGCTGCAAAACTGACAGCGGTGAAACAAGACGTCTTACTTTCCCGTGCAGCAAAGAATACAGGGATGAACTCGTAAGCACAATGCTCTATTACTGCAGTGCCTGTGAAAACGGATTAAATACATTCAGAGACCGGATAGAAGTGTTCATGAGGGATCAGAAAACAGAAGAAATACCTTTCAGTATCGATACGATAAACGAAATATACAGACAGAAAAATATAGTTTATTCTCCTGAAGATCCGGAAAAAACACTTTATGACAAAAAAGACAGCGGCTGGGGCAAAGCCTGCGACGTAATATCAAGAAACATTTCAGAATATGAAAACTATATAAAATATCACTCTGAAGATTCTGAAAATGAAAAAGAGGATGAAAAAGATCTTTTTAAACTTGAAAGATTTGAAAAGAAAAACAAAACATTAAACCGATACAAGATCCCTAATTTTGTTATACAGGGCAATCCGGGAGTTGGAAAAACCGAAATAGCAAAATTAATAGGTAAAATTTTATACAAACACAAGATCCTGAGATCAGGTCACACAGTCTGTGCCTCCCGTGACACTCTTGTCGGACAGTACGTCGGTGCATCTGCAATAAATACAGTTAATGCAATAGAACGTGCACAGGAAGGTGTACTGTTCATTGATGAGGTATATTCACTGATAAATCTTGGTGATTCTTCTTCGTCAGGAGGAGAAAACTACTGTGCGGAAGTAATAAATACTCTGGTTGCTGCTATGACCAATCCAAAATATCATTTCTGCGTTGTCATAGCAGGTTATCAGTCCAAAATGAATGACTTTTTCAAAATGAATGAAGGTCTTCCTTCAAGATTTGACATGAGAAATGTCATCACGATCGACGATTACAAACCTGATGTTCTTGAAAAGATATTCAGGGATCAGATAAAGAAGAATAATGCTGTACTGGATGAAGAAACTGACAGGGATCTTTCATGTTACTTTGTAAACTTCTTCAAGGAAAGAGACCGTAAAACATTCGGAAATGCAAGAGACATAATCACACTTGCAAAATCAGTTCTGAGCAATGCATCTGCAAGAACTGAATCTTCAGAATGCTGTGTATCCAAAACAGATTTTAAAGGAACAGAACATATGTTCGAAGGCTTCGGCGCATCCAACAGAGAGGAAGCCTACAGTGAACTCAACAAATATATAGGCATGGATTTTTTAAGACAAATGTTTGATGATCAGTGCAGTCTTTACGATGAATGTAAAGACAAGGGAATCGAATATCCCGGACCTGAACACATGATATGGGTCGGAAATCCGGGAACAGGAAAATCCACAGCTGCAAAGCTTCTTTCAGGACTGTACTATGCAACAGGTATTCTCGGCGGCAGAAAACCAATACTTGTAGATGCATCATCAATTATCGGCACGCATGTAGGCGACTCACAGAAACTGATAAACGAAAAGATGGATGAAGCAAAGCAAAACAACACTGTTCTCATAATAGAAGAAGCATATCAGCTTTCAAAAGATGAACATTACGGTCATGCAGCTTTAAATGCCATGATGAACAGAATGACCGATGAACGTAAAGACTTTAATGTTGTTTTTATTGTATACAGGTCAGAATATGAGGATTTTATAAAAACAAACGCCGGAATTCTTTCACGGTGTACAAAATATGACTTCAACGACTATGATCCGGATCAGCTCACGGAAATATTCAAAAAAATGTGCCGTGACTCCAAAGATACTTATACTGATAACACTATCATAAAGATAAAAGAGTACATGACAGATCTGTATGAAAACAGAAATGACAAAACAGGAAACGCAAGAGCGGTTGAAAAACTTCTTGCACAAATGAGAAAACTAAGATATCCGAGAATAAGGAATATGTCAGACATCACGGCAGCTGAAAAATACTGCTTTACAGAAGATGATATCCCTGATCTCAGAAAGGAGCATGCTCAATGAACGATATCAAAATATCTATGCTTGGAATAAGCGGTTCCGGAAAAACAGCATTTCTTTCCGGGATCTGTGATACATTTATTTCAGGAAATATTGAAGTATATGACAGCAAAAACAACAACGAATCCCATCTTTTCAAGATCCTGCCTTACTATCAGGGCGATCTGGAAACCAACATAGGTGACATAAGAAGATATTCAATAAGAAATAACCACAGTTTCACATCCGTAAGTACTGAAAATACAAAGAAATACATGTTGAATATACATGATGACGCATACAGTATGAGCGATGCTCTGTGTACGGTGAGCTTCATCGATTACAAGGGCGGATTTATTGAAAAAATAGTAAATGAACGCTCTGAAGAAGAAGTAAAAGACGTCAGAAATGAACTTCTGATGAGCAATGTCATACTTATCTTTGCTGATGCAGAAAGACTAAGCAGAGTAACAGGACCCGGTCAGTACGCTTCCGCTCTAGGAAACGATGATATAAATACATTTTTCAATACAAATCACTTTGTAAACAGAAAAATGACAGTATTATTTGTTCTTACAAAGGATGATTCTCCTGAGGTCAATGAAGACGATAATGAAATGATCGAAAAGCTGATGCATGCCTTTGAAACGACTGTAAAAATCGCAGAACGAAACAACTGGAATCTGGGAATAATCAGAACATCAGCTGTCGGAAGAAACGTTATCGATTTTCAGACCGGTACTATATTGCCGGATGCTGAAATAATACCATACAACATTGATTCAGTTCTGTTTTACAGTATATACAGAACCGTCAGCGAGGAAGTCACTGACATTTGTCTTAAAATATCCGATATGGAAAATGCCGGAGTAATTCAGAAAATGTCGAGAGAATACAAAAACAAAATGAAGATCCTGAAAATGCAGATGGACGAAGCAAACAATATTTTACAGTATATCAAGATCCCGTATAATTATCTTCATATCTCAGATAATCTGATATGGGAACACAAAAATATACCAAACGGAATAAGCGCAGTATCATAATGAAAGACAGGCGATTTGGATGAAATGTGATGTGTTTTTATACAGCAGAACCAGAACATACGATTACACAGATATGTATATGCCTTCATGGTTCACAAATAACCCTGAAATGTATTCTGAATACAGAAAAATAATCAGTCATATTTTTAAGATCAGGGATCTGATACCGGAAAGCAGCTACGGCATACTGCAAAACACCGCAAATAACTTTGTATTTATCAGAGGAAGCAGAATCAGCATGCTATGCAGATTTTGCCACATAGTCGGAGTTGACGAATTCAGAAGACCAATATGTTCTACAGAAGGATATATCTGTCAGAATGACGATCTTAAAGAATTCTGGGTAAATATCCCGGATATGATCATCAATCTTCTTGGTGAAGATCTTTACTACAATCAGTACATGATCAAGAACAGTGCCAGTCCAAAGCCGATACAAATGAGCTGTGTAACAGAGATAAGGCATTTTATAGATACATACTCAACTGTAAAAATAGACGATGATATTAAAGAATTTCTTGATTCAAAAAATATTCTTTATCAGTATGATATAATGCTTAAGACAATACAAACTGTCGGCACACCGTTTAACTTTGCAATCGGTACTGAAAACAGAGAGCTTTACTGCTATAACCCGTCAGTTGATGTCCCTCTTCTCGAAAGAGTATTCTGCAGCAGCTTTTGTCCTGAACCGAATATCAACGACAGCTGGACAAAAAAATACACTCCTACCAGAATAAACATAGATCCGAAAAAATACTATCTTTATCTGGAACTTAAAAAATCAGAACAAAACAGGCTGAGATACAGACTTCTGGTTGCAGCCGAACCACAGCAGGAAAACCTTGTTCTTGACATTCCTTTTGTAACATATGAACAGGAAACCGGAACAGAGATAAAATTTTCCGAGATCCTGAAAATGTACAAAACAGCAAAAATATTTATAGAACCTTTAGGTTACGAACAGTCAGAAGACAACAGATATATTTTTGAAAAGAGGTGACATGTTCTATGTTACAGTTTAAAGCAGTTGGTGTTCACAGCGATGCACTGAAAACATTCTACTATATTCCTGATGATGCAACTGTAAAAGAAAAAAACGTTATAAAATATTTTTTCTCAAACATTTATTCCAAAGGAGCAAACGCAATAGATGAGGATCTGTACTACTTCATTTATCTTGAACATAGTGCAGTCATATTTAAAATTACTCCTGACAGAAACCTTACAGGAATCATTGTCCCGGAAAATATGATAATCTACTCATGGCTAAGTATGATCAAAATAATCGTCTGGCTGAAATTTACAACCTTTGCAGACATCGAAAAACTTAATCAGATAGATATCGAACAAATTGATACTGATATCAAATTTGAATTACTGGGAGTATTGAAGAGAAAATATAAAGACAAATTTATACCGGTTTCCTTTATAAGCGGCAGATATACAAATTCTTTCTTCGGGCTTGAAAAAGACAGCATAGATCTTCCGATGGCAGATTTTATATCTTATAATCACGGTTCAAGAAAACCTGAACAGAAAAAATGCATACCTTCAAGCGATGAAGTTTCTGCTCCTGTTCTGAATGAAGAATACTATATCAGATATATCCCTTCAAAAAACAGTAAAGGAATTTTTGCCAAACTAAAAAACAAGAAGGACAGGGAAATTGAGTTTATAGATGAAACCTATGTTCAGTCTGACAGTTCCAATCATCTCATAAAGGATGCTGCCGGCATCTATAAAATATATGATGATATGGAAGCAAATCTTTTCAGACTTGACAATCTGATGAATCAGTCAGGGGAAGGCAAATAATGGACATTTATTACTGTACAAACTGCAAAGATAATCCTTATACAAAAATTCTGTATGGAAGCACGGAATGTCCGGTCTGCGGAAAGACTCTGAAATACGGCGACGTAAGTGAAGAATCACTTTCCGGAAGACCGCTCCTGTATCCGTCTCAGAAATCTCTGAAAAACAGGATCATGAATTTTATTGCAGGAGATTCCAAAGAAGAAAACAAAGAAAACATATTTAAAGAAACTCTTGGAAAATACAATGTTGAATATGAAGAACAGTACTTTCTTTATCTGTGCATCATGATGGAAAAAAAAGATCTGTTCAAATGCAGATTTGTCATAGGCAATTCGCCTGATAAATTAAACGTTATCTCAAAAACACCTTTTTTCAGCTCTGATATCTGTTTTTCAGACCGACTTGAAATATCTTATCTTGAAGAATGCAGGATACTGTTTGAAAAGCAGATACAAAACAACGGCATGATTCTTGACCCTTCCTTATATCATATATATTATGCGGAAAAAACAGAAATAAAAGAAAAGAAAAAAATAGATCTTAATTTCAGACCTGATGAAAACAGAAAAGAAAACGAATCCGACAGATATTTTCTTATGTATTCGGCAAGCGGATATGGTGATATAAATATAAATTCAAAAAGGGAAGAAAACATAGGTTTAGTAAATGAACTTGTAAAAGTTCATAATATGCATAACAAAAACTATATGGATTATATTTTTTTCCGTGAAAAGAAAACAGGAATATCCTATCCGCTGGCGACATTTGCTGATAACGGAGCGGTATTGTATGATGATCCGTATTCAAATCTGATAAGATATGACCGGATAATGAAAGAAATGACCGCATCCATTTTCTGAGAAATTTTCAAATTCATTTTTCACATAAAAGAAAAGAACGCATTTTAAAACAATGCGTTCTTTTCTTTTTAATTAATTTAATGAAATGACAGCTTTATTCTCCAAGAATAAGACTCTTAAGAATTATCACGTCTCTGATATCGATCTTACCGTCTTCATTGAAGTCAAACATTGCTTCTGTCTCCTTTGATGTGAAAGGTGTTTTTCCGCTCATTGCATCAAGAAGTCTGACAAGCTGTGATACGTTGTAAACCTTTTTCGGAGTAGTTCCGTCAGGTTCGGTTCCTCCAACGAGAACTCCGGATGCATATACGCAGAAATTGTCGTTTCTTTCTGCAAGCTCAACACCGCCTGTGATCGTATCATACTCTTCATCAAGAAGCTTCAGATCCTTATGGCTCCAGTCGTTTTCAGGATCCCAGTTGTCACCGTAGAACATTCCAAGAATAAGCTGAACTTTCTTGTTTGAATTTGCTATGGCATAATCAGGCCATGATACTTCAACATAATAATTTCCTTTGTCATCGTATTTTACAGGATCTGAAACAACTGCCTTACATCCTGAAACCTCTGTCTGTACCTGATCATACGGAACCTGAAGCACAAACGATCCCGGGATCGTACCGCCTTCCATTTCTGAAATATTAAAGAAATATCTAACAGAGATATCTGTATGCGGTGTAAGAGAATCTGTATTGACAAATATGGTAAGTTTGGTAACGCCTGCACCTGTACTCTCCGGCTTGTCTTCACCGTAAACTGATGCCCAGAAATTATCACCTGAGAAGATCTGTGAATCATCAACAGGCTCTTCAGGAGGGAAATTCTCTTCCGGCACCATTGAAGAATCGCCGTAGCGGTCATAAAGACCTGCACATGCACCTGTAAAGGCTGCATTGTAGTCTATTGTAACTTCATTGTATACCCAGTCTGCAGTTACATCATTATGCTGATCCTCTGTATCAGGACCGCCTACAAGCGCACCGTAAAGAACATGCTTCTGATCAGCTGTATCTTCACACTTTGTAAGACCTGAAGCCGCTCTGTGATGAGGGAATTTAGCAGCGTTGTCACCATATCCGACAACATATGATCTGTTTATCGGATTGTCTCCGATAAGATATTCCATCTGTCCGACTGCCCACTCAGAAAAAGTATAGTCCGGATTTGAAGGCTCATAAAGATCTTTTCCTTTATTGTACTTGTCATATACGAGAGCAGTAAACTGAGCTGCTGTGTTGTATCTTGCAGAACCCCATGTATTTACCCAGAAGTATCCTGCAGGAGTAATTTTTCCGGGACCGCCTGTCATATAACCGTTAAGAGCCTTGGCCTGCATTTTCCAGAAATCAATTTCCTCATACTGATTTCTGCCTGCAGCAGCTTTGTATTCTTCAGCTATATCAGGATATATTTCCTGAATACGTCCCAAAAGTGTTCCGACACCGTTCCACATATCATTCCAGCAGAAAATGTATCCCGGAGGAGCATAGTAGTCAACGTTCTCTATACATTCTTTAAGATAGTCATAGTCCTCTGTTATAAGGTAAAGCCAGCATGCAGCGAAACAATAGTCATCCTCCCACTTGCTTGATGTATAGTAGGATTTCGGACCGTCCTTTCCGTCACCGACTTTTTTGGTGTTTTTCTTTGCAAAATCAAATAAAGCTTTTGCTGTATCAAGACAAAGCTCAGCATATTCAGGATCAGTATCCTTAAAATTGTAGTAGTTTATTGCAAGAGCGGCAGCACTTTCTGAAACGCAGTCTGTGGTCGGCAGGGAGGTGGTGGCAAAATATGCCGGTCTGTCCATGGCATCAATTTCCGGAGACTGCCAGTATGCGTGGTCTATATCACCGTCTCCGACCTGATAGCAAAATGCAATAACATCGCCGTTCTCATCTCTGAATGTACTTCTGATGAAATAATCACAGAAATGTCTGCATATCGTTTCAACATGGGCATCCTGCTTCGCTTTTTTGTATGCGTCACGGAATTCATAATATCCCCATGATACTGCAGATGCCGAATACGCTTCCGGAAGTCCGAATTTTACATGGTCACCTGCATCATGGAATCCTCCGGATACATCTACCGTTCCGTCACCGTCAGGATCAAGGATGCTTTTATTTGCAGAAATAAAAGATGCTGAAAGATTTGTATGCTCTGAATCAAGAGGAACTTCTGAATCATATACATGACAGTTTCCTCTCCATGAAAGGACATTGTTTTCCTTTACATCAGTACCGCACATATTTGCATCATAAAAACATAAAGAATACTGAAGAAGTTTTGCCCAGTTGCTGTCAACTTCATAATAATCAGCTTTATGAGGCTCAGCTTCAGCATTTACATTCATTGATGTACCGGTGACCATACAGGAAGAACAGATAGCCGTACTCAGTACAAACGACAGTATTTTTGAAAATTTTCTGGATTTCATTTTTTACCTCCGTATCAAGATTAATATTAAAAATGCCGAAATAAAAACAGCTGTATTTCCATTCCTGTTTTTATCATATCATATATTAATAATAAATTCAAGAAATTATAAATTCTTTATAAAAAAGAAACGTGAATTTTTATGTTAAAAGCATACATATTGCAATGAAATTATTGACACTTTGCCGATTTTATTGTATAATATATATAAGGAAATTGTAACTTTATACGTAATTATAAGTAAGGAGATGAATAGAATGCAGACATTGTTCAGACGTCTTTTCGGAATTGTATTATCTGTTTTTGTCTTTAGTATAGCCGGTTCTGCATCTTATTCAGACGGTGCGGTAAAAGCACAGAAACAGCTTAATGAGGTTGCATCTTTTGAATTTGAAGATAATACATTTGACGGATGGACACTTATGGGTCATTGTTCATTCCTGCTTGATTCAAATATAAAGTATTACGGAAATTCAAGTTTAAAAATATCTGAACGAGCAGCTAACTGGTGCGGCGGCTCATATATTTCCAACGATCTTTTAAAAGCCGGACATACTTATTATTTCTCTTTATATGTTTATCAGGACAGCGGTCAGGATGACCAGATATATGCAACCGTAAGACACACAAATTCCAACGGCGTTACAGAGTACATACATATAAATGACACAGAAACAGAAGAAGCATGTACGGTTCATTCAGGTGAATGGTTTGAAATCACAGGCACCGCAAAAATACCTGAAGATACAGTATCATCTCTTCTGTATATTGAATCGCCAAATCAGTCGCTGAACATAAATCTGGATCATATTATTATTTCTGAAGAATGCGAAGAATCAGATATTTCATCAGCAGAAAGCACAGATAAACCTGAAACATCCGGAAAGAATGATAAACTTAATGAAAAATTTACTCTGGAATTTGAAAACTCAGAAATAAATATGATTCCAAGAGGAGAAACAATAAGGCTGGTTAAAACTGATGAAAGATCCAACAACGGAAAACACTCTCTGTATGTTTCACAAAGAGAATCATCCTGGAACGGTCCTTCAGTAAGCACACCATTTCTTGATAAGGAAACTTTATATTACTATTCAGTTTACGTCTATTATGATGATTCGCGAGGAGAACCTGATCAGGATTTTTTAATAAATGTTTCCTATTATATAAACGGTAAACAGCAATTTGTGGAAATAGGACAGAAAAACGTTCTGAAAAACAAATGGACAAAAGTTGAAGGTACATGCAGCATACCTGAAAATGCATCAGGATCAGATTTTTCAGTTCAGACGGTAAATGTTATAAATCCGGCACCTTCAGATCTTATTGATTTCTATATTGATGACATCGAAATAGTAAATTCAAAGCAGTATCAGAAACAAAATTCATACAAACTTTCATTTACTATTCTTCTTTTTTTAATAGCATTGCTGGTTTTGATAATACTTATTACTTATATAGTAAAAAAGAGGATCAAATACCTGAATTATCTCAAAATAAAAGATATTGACGAGATGACAAAAGTATTCAACCGAAATGCATACGAGAAAAAACTTGTATTTTATGAAAAGAATTTAAATGAAACCAAAAAGCTTTATGTACTGACATGTGACCTTGATAACCTGAAAATCATCAATGACAGTTTCGGACACGAAAAAGGTGACGAGGCGATAAAACGATGTGCCGAAACATTAAGAGACACTATCGGATGGGACGGTGAGGTTTACAGGATAGGAGGAGATGAATTTATTTGCTTTACCAAAATTTCACTCATCCAGATATGCCGAACCGCAATTGCCAAAGAAGGCGAGAAAGAATCTGAATACAAGTTTTCTGCTTCTCTTGGACAGTGTTCATTCGGAGATCTTGAAACTGATGATTTTACTCCGGCTGTCAAAGACATAATAAAAAAAGCAGATGAAATGATGTACAAAGAAAAAGAAGAAAAGAAAAAACAGTAATATTGAACCGGGAGCTGTATAATCACAGTTCCCGGTTTTTTGAATACAAAATAAACATTGACTTTAAATCCAAAATATGATAAGATAAAATTTGAGTGTACAGATGAAGCATTATTTCTGTATGAAATTCACATAGAAAGGATTTATGATACAAATGAGTGAATCATGCAATCATGATTGTTCGTCCTGTTCGAGCAAATGCAGCGAAAGCAAAGATCTTATCGAGAAAACAAATGAGTTTTCAAATGTAAAAAAAGTTATAGCAGTAGTGAGCGGAAAAGGCGGAGTAGGAAAATCTCTTGTAACTTCAGCACTCGCAGTTGAAGCTAAAAGACAGGGTTTTAAAACAGCTGTTCTTGATGCTGACATTACAGGTCCTTCAATTCCTAAGGCATTCGGAATCAAAGAGAAAGCAGCCGGAAATGAACATGGCATTTTACCTGCTGAAACTACTACAGGAATAGAAGTAATGTCATTAAACCATCTCGTAGAAAATGAAACCGATCCGGTTGTCTGGAGAGGTCCTGTTATAGCAGGAACAGTAAAGCAGTTCTGGACAGATGTTATCTGGCAGGACGAAGATGTCATGTACATCGATATGCCCCCGGGGACAGGCGACGTCACACTTACAGTATTCCAGTCCATTCCCGTTGACGGTATCGTTATCGTAACATCCCCCCAGGAACTGGTCGGCATGATAGTTGAAAAGGCTGTAAAGATGGCAGAACTCATGAACATCCCCGTACTCGGCATAGTTGAAAACATGAGCTATGTTGAATGCCCGGGCTGCGGAGAAAAGATCTACCCCTTCGGACAGAGCCATCTTAA
>JAZQPR010000267.1:0-3896 GCA_045628605.1 Oscillospiraceae bacterium | reverse complement strand
AATTTTGTTTTCCATTTGATTAGCTCCTTTTCTGTACTTAGACTTTTATGTCATTAGTATACCAGAATTTCGAGCTTTGCGGAAGTCGAGGTCAAACGTATCGCTTACAGTATAAATGCTAAAATAAAATTGACTGTTTGTTATAATGACATCTATATAATCATATGGTAAAATATTACTATTGATTCTAATTTACAATTATGATAAAATTAAAAAGGAAAATAATTAATGAATAACGTCGCAAAAATCAATATTAACTGCAAACATAAGGACCGACTTTCCAATTATATTTTCGGAAATTAACAAAACAAAGAACGGAAATTCGCACTTTATGATACTATAAACGGTTCATACTATACAGATAGTAATTTGATAGAATTCAATAATTTCAATAATATCAAAAATGTTCTGTACATGAGTATGAAAAATGATGTTTCATTTCTTATTATGGACATCATGATTATTTTTGAGCATTAGTCTATAAGGAGGAATATATTTATTTATGAGGTATCCGATAGGAGTTCAGGATTTTGAAAAGTTAATTACCGGAAATTATGTATATGTAGATAAAACAGACCTTGTATATGAACTTGCAGGACAAAATGTATGTTTTCTGTCACGTCCGAGACGCTTTGGGAAGTCACTGCTTATAAGTACACTTGAGGCGTATTTTAAAGGAAAAAAGGAAATTTTTAAGGGACTTAAGATCGATGATCTTGAAAAAGAGTGGGAAGAGTATCCGGTATTCAGAGTGGATTTTGCAGGTGGAAATTTTACAAAATCTGATGAACTTGAGAAAAAAATCAATAAGTTGATCGGAGACTGGGAAAGAAAATATGGTGCTGATGAACTTTGTCAGACTATAAGTGACAGATTCAAACATGTACTTGAGGCAGCAGAAGAGCAGACAGGTAAAAAAGCAGTAGTTCTTGTGGATGAATATGATAAACCTATGCTGGATGTACTCGGAACAGAACAGGAACAGATAAACAGAGAAACCCTTAAGGGATTTTACAGTACGTTTAAAGAAGCTGACGCACATATACGTTTTGTTTTTCTTACAGGAGTAACAAAATTCAGCCAGGTATCAGTTTTTTCAGGACTTAATAATCTTAAAGATATCAGTATGGACAGCAGATATGATTCAATATGCGGAATAACAGAAAAAGAAATGTATAAGTATTTTGATCAATCGATAACTGAACTGGCTGAAAAAATGGAATATACAGTAGAAAAAATGAAGTCAGAACTGAAAAAACAGTATGACGGATATCATTTCAGTGAAAATCTTAATATGGATATATATAATCCGTTCAGTATAATAAATGCGTTTGATATGCAGAAAACAGAAGATTACTGGTATGAGTCAGGTACACCGACATATCTTGTAAAATTACTTGAAGGTTATAATGTAAATATTCAGAAAATGACATCTAAATCCTATGCAAGAAAATACTTTATTGATTACAGAGCAGATAAGCAGGATCCGCTTGCCATGCTGTATCAGAGCGGATATCTTACAATAAAGGATTATGATAAAAGAAGAAATGTATATAAACTTGATTTTCCTAATAATGAAGTAAGAAAAGGATTTGTAGGTCTGATAGGAAACAGCTATTTTCATAAGCCTGAGGAAGATAATGATAACTGGATTATGAAAATAGATGATCTGCTCAGAGAATGTGAACTTGACGGATTACGAGATGCATTCAAATCATTTCTTTCAGACATACCATATGAAGCTAATAAGGACGAACGTGCAAAAGACTTTGAAACACATTTCTCATATACTTTCTATATTATAATAAAACTCCTTAGCTGCTATACAGTTCTTATCGAAAAGCAGAACAGCATGGGAAGAGCGGATATTATTGTAGAAACAGATAATGATGTGTTTATCTTTGAATTTAAACTTGACGGAAGTGCTGAAGAAGCTCTTATGCAGATAGAAGAAAAGCAGTATGCTGTTCCGTATCTGGATGATCGGCGCCATGTTCACAAGATTGGCGTTAATATCTCAAGTGAGACAAGAACCGTGGATGGATGGAAGGTCGAAGACTGATTTTTGCAGGTTATTTCGAAGTCGTTTCTTCTTCGGTAATGAGTTAAAGAAATTCATGCTTATTTATATGAAAAAAATACTGAACAGCCCCAAATTCTGTTCAGTATTCCGCTATCAGAAACAGCAGCAGCAAAATACCTATAACAGCAATAGCCGCCTTATAAATAAAGTTCTGCTTATCTGATTTTATACTTGTCTTTACAGCCTCAACCGGAGAAACAGCAATCCCGTTCTTTTTAGCTGTAAGTTTATGTGCAAATCTCTTATGCATTCTCTTGTTTATGATATAATTGTTTTCACTTTCCTCAGCCTCAAAATCCGAATCAATATACCGTATCAGTTTTCTGAGAGTCCTTTCAGATTCAATTGCCTTGTCTAGTGCAGCATCGATTTCCTCCGGAAATTCGGTATCAGAAGTAACATTTCGGAAAAAGGCACTTTTTAAAGCGTATGTGCTTTTGCACAGCGCACCCAGCAGTGAATCAGCTTCTGTGATCCTTTCCTGATAGTCATAAAGTGTTTCGGGATCACCGTACTCTATAACGTCTTCAAGTATGATATGGCTGCAGTGTTCTGATAAAATATTTAAAAGCTGCCTGTAGATATTTCCGAGTTTCAGATAGTCATCATCTGTTTCGAACTCGTCGTCTATAAGGGATTCTATCAGTTTCTTTTCAAATTTTACTGTAGTCATAAGCATTTCTATCATTTTATCAAAATGCTTTTCAAACGGAAAATTTTTTTCGCTCAGTATTCTGTTTGAAGTATTTATTGACTGGATCGTTTCACCAAAATCCGGTTCCTCATAGTCTATTTCGGAATATGCTTTGCAAAGACCTACACAGTAATGTGCCTTGTAGTCGTTGTAGCGGTATGTCAGAGCCTGCTTGTAATAGTCATAAGCCTGATC
Source organism: Oscillospiraceae bacterium (assembly GCA_045628605.1). GTDB lineage: Bacteria > Bacillota > Clostridia > Oscillospirales > Ruminococcaceae > HUN007. The sequence goes on along the minus strand of JAZQPR010000267.1, from coordinate 924 downwards.
GTATTTTTCTATGTTGAAAAAATCGCGGGCCATTTTTTTGAGGTTTTTTGATATGATCTTTCGGTCTGATTTTTTATAGGATTCAGATGAGTCGTATGTTTCACATTCGGCTTCTTTTTCTTCAATGATTTCATTTTCGGGTTCTGCTGTTATCTCAGTATTTTTTTCAAGTGAGACCGCAGGTTTGTTTTTCTTAAGTGATATTTTAAAGCTCATATTTTTCTCCTTTCGGGAAAATAAGATATATTAATTATAGCATATATTTGCTTGATTGTGAAGTATAATAACATGGAAGGGTTGTTTTTATGGTAAAAGATATTTGTAAGGATGTATTTTTTTTAAAGCAGGTGTCGGAAGCTGCTGACAGTTCTGATGCTCAGACTGCAAATGACCTTGTCGATACGCTGAATGCTCACCGTGAGGAATGTGTGGGGATGGCGGCAAATATGATAGGGGTTTCCAAGAGGATAATAGTGTTCAGTGATGCGGGGGTACCGGTTGTTATGGTGAATCCTGTGATCATTAAGAAGAGCGGGGAGTATGAGACTGAGGAAGGGTGTTTGTCGCTTACGGGAGTGAGAAAGGTAAAGAGGTACAGGAGTATTAAGGTGGAGTATGAGGATGGGAATTTTAAAAAGAGGATAAAGACGTTTGAAGGGTTTACGGCGCAGATCATTCAGCATGAGGTTGATCATTGTGATGGGGTTATTGTTTGATGTTGAGTTGAGTTTAGCAGGGCTTTGCGGTCGCCCTGCACCTTCGCGGTTATTGGGGGATAGGTTGTAGAATTGAGTTGAGTTTAGCAGGGCTTTGCGGTCGCCCTGCACCTTCGCGGTTATTGGGGGATAGGTTGTAGAATTGAGTTGAGTTTAGCAGGGCTTTGCGGTCGCCCTGCACCTTCGCAGTTATTGGGGCTTTGTGGGG
>JAZQPR010000266.1:0-6024 GCA_045628605.1 Oscillospiraceae bacterium | reverse complement strand
TATTTTATTTAAAACTATAATAAATATATAAATTCTTTTTTTAAAAGATATTAAAAATATTATTATGAACAGAGGAGAAATGCTTATGAGGAAAATTGCAGCACTTGGAAACGTTATCATTTCTTATTTGATTCCGGTTCTTATTTTAGCAGCGCTTGGAATAGTAACTAAGAAACCGGCTGCTTTATTTAAATTTTGGCAGACAACAATCAAACCCAATCTTTTATTTGTAATATTAGGAATCGTACTTGTTTTCCTTATTACGATTTTTAGTTCTTATTTTGTAAAATCAAAAGCTTCGAAAGGCAAATACTTTTCAGGTTCACTTTCGAAAACTTTTAAGACCGTAAAAAATATGCAGGTATTTCCTACGATCATGACTTTCCTTGCATGCCTGTTCTGTTTTGTTCCGACAGTGTTTGACATGTTTAAAGGAAATCCTTTTAAATTTAATGTGGCACTTCTGATACCTGTCGGAGGAATTATATTGCTGATAATCAGTCTCAGAATTACCGGAATGCTGGGTTCAGCACTATTTTACAATATGTTTATGCAGGGACTTATTAATTCAGACGATCAAAAAGAGCTTTCATCTTTTTCGAGAGGACTTTTCAAGAGCCTGTATGCTGCAAAGGTTGGTTATCAGACTGCAAACGGATTGAATTGATTTTAATAAAAAATAAATCGGTGAGTTTTTGCTCACCGATTTATTTTTTTTCAGGATTTGTTTAATAGTTTTTTATAGGACAGATCAATTGCAAATGCTCCAAGAGGTGCTGTGAGAATGATTGCAAGTACAGCACATGTCAGTGTACCTGTTCCGCATGAAAGACCAAGTGAAAGCGGAATACCGCCTATTGCAGCCTGCACAGTTGCTTTAGGACAGTACGCAAGCATTGTAAAGAGTTTTTCTTTTATATTCAGTCCGGTTTTTATAAGACATATAAATACACCGGTCATTCTGAAAACAAGTGCTCCGATAATAAGAATAAGTGTAAGTATTCCCGCTTTTTTTATGTAGCTGATATTTACCTGTGTTCCGACAAGTACAAAAAGAAATATTTCTGCACCGACCCAGAGCTTGTTATATTTTGATGAGAGATTTTCGGATGTTTCCTTACTTTTCTTTTTTATGGTCGAGCCAATAAACATAATAGCGATCAGTGAAGAAAAAGTTAGCGGAGTATTCATGTTATCTTCGCAGAAAGACAGAATAAATGATATGCTTAATACTATAAGTACTTTTGCAGTATCTCTGATTTTGACTTTTTTGAAAAATAAAGATAATACTATTCCTGCCAATGTTCCGGCAAGTACTCCTGAAGCTATTGAAAAAGGAATATTGATAAATTTTATTATACTTACTTCACTTCCCTGCATCATTCCTGTAAATGTCGTAAAGAGAACTATAACATAAACATCGTCTACAGAGGCACCTGCAAGAATTAGTTCCGGTATTTTTTTATCTGCTCCGTAGCCTTCTTCCATAAGTTTTACCATTCTCGGTACAACTACTGCCGGAGATACTGCTGAGAGAACAGCACCTGTAACAGCTGCTTCCATTCGTGTCATTCCTAAGAGCGGAGGCCCTAAAATAATTATTCCGAGCAGTTCAAATGTTGCAGGAACAAAACACATTAAAACGGCCGGCCTTCCGATTTTTTTCAGTCCGTTAATATCAAGACTTAATCCTGCTCTTGTCAGAATGATGATCAATGCAATTTTTCGAATTTCTGCAGAAATGTTTAAAACAGTCGGATCAATAATATTAAGTACGTATGGTCCTGCGATTATTCCTGCAAGAAGCATTCCTACAAGTGACGGAAGTTTAATTTTTTTTGAAAGCCACCCGAGAAACATACCTGAAAGTGTGATAATTCCAATGCTTAAAAGCATTATATCAGCTCCTTTAAAATAAAAATAAAAAAAGCTGACACTTCCGGCGTAAAAATACGCAGAAGTCATCAGCTAATAAAAGCGGTTTAAGTAAATATACTAAGGGAGAACCTCATTCCCGAAAATATTTTAGCATATTATCATATCATTTGTCAAGTAAAATCTGAATTCATGAACTTGACTTATATTTTTGCACTATGTTATAATAATTATATTATTTGAAAAAAAGAGGTCTTTACAATGATCAGAGATATTCAGGATGAGATTATAAAATTAAAAAAAGAAAAAAATATATGCATTCTTGCACACAGTTATCAGGGCGCTGAGATACTTGAAACTGCTGATTTTACAGGAGATTCATATATGCTCAGTGTAAAAGCACAGCAAACTGAGGCTGATACAGTAATTATGTGCGGTGTAAGATTTATGGCTGAAACAGTCAAGATACTGTCACCTCAGAAAAAAGTACTTCTTGCTAACCCGTCTGCAGGATGTCCGATGGCTGAGCAGTTTTCAAAAAATGATATTCTTGAGTTAAAGAAAAAGTATCCCGGCTACGCTGTTGCTGCATATGTAAATACTACTGCTGAACTTAAAACAGTATGTGACGTGTGTGTTACTTCTTCCTCAGCTGTAAAAATAGTTAAAAATATGCCTGAAAAAGATATTATATTTATTCCGGACTGCAATCTCGGTTCGTTTGTTCAAAAGGAAGTTCCGGAAAAAAATATAGTTCTTTTAAACGGCGGATGTCCGTATCATGGAAGAATGACATATGATGATGTTAAAAATGCACGTTCAGCACACCCTGAAGCTTTGCTTCTGGTTCATCCTGAATGCAGAGCAGAAGTTACAGACCACGCAGACTATGTTGGTTCTACAGCTGATATTATGAAATATGCTCAGTCTTCAGACAAAAAAGAATTTATTATCGGAACTGAGATCAGCATTACTGAACATCTTCAGTATCTCTGCCCTGACAAGAAGTTTTATAATTTATCAAATGAACTTGTATGCAGTCAGATGAAATGTACAACCCTTATGGATCTGTACAACTGCATAAAGGGCGAAGGCGGAGAAGAAATCGTTCTTGATGATGAGGTTATTAAGGCAGCTGCATCAGGAATACAGAAAATGATTGATCTTGGATAATATTATTATTAATATAGTTTTTGGGTTATAGTTTGCTGATATTGATAAAATGTATTTATTTTCTATTGACTATCATGCTGTTTTGCTGTAAAATATAAACAATATAATTGCGAATTTATTTTTTATCATGTCAAAAATCAACAAATTGTGACGATGCTTTGTTTTTTGTATTTGATTTGGTTGTCTTTTTTCAGTGAAATATTTTGTTTGTATTTTCCGGGAAAAAAGATATTTATTCAGGGGGAAATTTTATGGTATTGTTGGTTATTGATGCACAAAAAGAGCTTGCAACGGATTCTCTTTATATGTTTGAAACATTTAAGGAAAATGTAAAAAGACTTATTAAAACTGCAAGAGAATTTAATGTCGAAGTAATTTATGTAAGACATGATGAACTCAGACGCGGTGATTCACTTGCAAAAGGTTTTGAAGGATTTGAAATTTTAGATGATTTTGCACCCATGCCTGATGAAAAAATCTTTGACAAAAGTGTAAACAGTCCTTTCAGAGATTCAGAGCTTCTGCATTATTTGAAGAATATAAATGAAGATAAGCTTGTTATAACAGGTTTATTGACTGACTATTGTATTGATGCCGCAGTAAAATGCGGTTTTGAACATGGTTTTGAAATTATTGTTCCTGAACTTGCAAATACTACATATGATAACAAATATATGACTAAGGAACAGACTTACAATTACTACAATGATCATATATGGAGCGGAAGATATGCAAGATGTCTTTCAATTGATGATTCCGTAAATGCCATTATTTTAAAAAGATAAAACAGTTTAATAATTATGAGTGTGGAATTTTAAACTGTTTTTACATATTTTTTAAGTAGATAGTGAATAAAGCCATATCGTCATAATGCTTGCTAAAAATAATCAAACTTCTTTAAACTTATTAAAATGATTTATTGTTAGGAGATATAGTATATGACAAGTTTAGTTAATGTATCTGTAATTATTCCTGCGCACAATGAAGAAAAGTATGTTAAACGTTGTATTGATTCTATAAAAAAGTCAGCTTCACATTTTAAAGGAAAGGTTGAAATTATCGTAGTCTGCAACAGATGTACTGATAAAACCGAACAAATAGCCCTTCAAAACGGTGCGAAAGTTGTTCTTGATGATTCAAGGAGTATAGCCCGTGTCAGAAATGCCGGGATCGAAGCTGCATCAGGAATAGCCATTATCACTATAGACTGTGATAACCGAATGACACCCGGTACTATATGTGAAGTCTGGAGACTTCTTAATTCTCACAAATATATAGGAGGCGGAGCACCGATTCGTTTTGAACGTTACTCCTTCCCTCTTGCCTGCAATGATTTTCTCTGCAGAGTCGGATTTAAAGTAACAGGGCTTTACTGCGGAATGTTCTGGGCTAAAAGAACAACTTTTGAAGCTATAAACGGTTTTGTGGATAAAAAATCAATGGAAGATGTTGCTACGGCCAAGCTTTTAAAAAAATTCGGAAAAGAACGCGGGAAATCGTATACATCCCTGAAAACAAATTATCTGATCAATTCGACCAGAAAGTTTGATGACCTTGGTGACTGGATCTATTTTAAACTGATGGCTAAAAATTCTGTTTCACTTATTAAGGCTGCATTCGGAAATACCAAAGATTATGACAGGCTTATGGATGAAATGTTTTATGATTATAATGATATTCACAGTCATTGAATAATTTAAAAAATATGAAAAAATCATCTCAAAGAAATTTGGGATGATTTTTTTGATATTTTAAATAGCTTCTTTTTGAATATGTTTTAGTTTTTTATAAGTACTGCTCTGCATGGTGCACCGTCAGCACCTGAAAGATTTAACGGGGCGCAGTTCAGAAAATATGCACCGTCGGGAACATGCGACAGCCTTATTCCTTCCAGAAGAACCACTTCGGCTTTCAAAAGAACAAGATGTACAGCCATTGGCGCATCCAAAGGACCTACAGTCTGAGATTCATTTCCTACAAGATCAACACCTGCGTTTGCAAATACTTCTGCCGCTTCAAGTGTGACGGTTGCCTTCCCTTTTATTAATATCTTTTTTTCAGAACCTCTGCAGCATTGTTCTGCTCTTTTTAAGATATTTTCAGCATCATTGGCGGAAACATCACCATTATGCTCTTCAACATATGCTTTTCCGATAAATTTTTCAAGAGAGACTTTATCGATACTTTTTCCTTCATTTATAAAATGAAAAGGAGCATCAACATGAGTTCCGTTATGTGCACACATTGACAGTCCGGTAAGGTTGCAGATATCGCCGTCTGATATTTTTTGAAGAACATGTCTTTCAGGAGGATTGTCTCCGGGAAATACTTCACATTCAAACAGCGGCTGGGTTATATCATATATCATCAGTACTGTTCCCTTCTTTATTATAAAATATTATTATTTTAAAAGTTCCATTGCTGAGAAAAACATTTCATAAAGGTCATCCCAGTCATCAGGTGCTTCAACACCGCCGCCGTTTACAGAACGCAGCATTGCGGCACAGGATTCTTCACCGTAGTTTATAAGTTCCATTGCATCAACCGGATATCCTTCTGCTGTTGCAAGTTCGCATAAAGCACTGACCGGATTTTTGTCTTCTCTGGTTTTGAATATTCGTTCTCTGAGTGCTCTGTCTTCTTCTGCTTTAGCTAAAAGGAGGTTTAAACTATCATTAGCAAAATAACAAGCCATTTATTTTCACCTCGTAATATTATTTACTTATATATTATACAATACAGTTGATATTATTACAATATTTAATTATAACAACACAGAGGATATCCCCCGCCTCTGTAGGCAATGGCATCAACTTAAGCCTTCTCCGTGACGCACAGCGTCCTTTGAGACCCCTTCGCCACGCTTACGCACGGCCCTCTTCCCCTTATCAGGGGACGTAAAATTATGTTGCTTTTATTAGATTATTGTTACTTATATAATTAAGCGACAAATTTGACTTCCTTTAAGTTGATGAC
>JAZQPR010000265.1:0-3651 GCA_045628605.1 Oscillospiraceae bacterium | reverse complement strand
GTATTATGCGAATACGAAGTTCTACAACAATGAACAGGCTCTGCGCATGGTGATCATGCTTGCATATATCACCAGAGTTGATGACTATATTGAATTTCAGGAGCTGCCGGGCGGAAAGGGATATGCTGATATACTGTTCTTCCCGAAGAAAAAATCCCGCAGGCCTGCACTTCTGATTGAACTGAAATGGAATCATTCAAGCGGTGGTGCAATTGAACAAATCAAAGAAAAAGGTTACTGTGACTCAATTAAGAACTATGGCGGTGATATTCTCCTTGTAGGCATTAACTACGATGAGAAGGAAAAGAAGCATACCTGTGATATTGAGAAGTTTGTATATTCAGATAACTGATTTAAGATTTTTTACAGGTATTCGATATCCTTAAAGATGTCGAATACCTGTTTTTTATATATGCAGTCACTCGACGGAATGAAGGAACGTACGATCGTTTGTAATTCATTATCCAAAACCTATTCAATTACCGGATGGAGATTAGGTTATGTGATCGCAGCTCCCGAAATTTGTTTGATATGAACGGTGACGGACAGATCAATGTATTTGATATGATACGATTAAAACGTCTGTTATTTATAAAATAAAACACTTCTCCATTATTGATTTAAACACCGGTCTGTTCTTAATGATCAGACCGGTGTTTAGTTTTTGTGTTTTTAAAAAATTGACTTTTTGTTGTATGTGTGATACCATAATATAAAAATATAAAACGGAGAAAACAAAATGGGCATAATTATCGGACTTTTAATAATTGCGGCTTTTACTGCGTTTCAGATCCTGGCTGAGAAAAACTACAGGAAAAACATGATGCGGAAGCTTGAGCGGAATTTTGGTGTTCAGAGGGAGAATGATGGTGATCTTGCAGACAGAATGGAAATGATAAAGATTCTGTTTGATGAAGAGAAGAAGTGCATTCCTGAAAACAGACATGTTGACGATATAACCTGGAACGATCTGAATATGGATGATATTTTCAGCCGGATCGATCATACTGACAGCTTTGCAGGTGAACAGTATCTTTATTCAAGACTTCATTTTATAACCGGAAATGAAAAGCATTTTGAAAAGCTGGAAAGCAGGGCTGAGATATTTGATTCGGATGCACAGCTCAGAAACGAAGTGCGTTTTTCACTTTCAGCTCTGGGTAAAAATTCTTCATCGTATTATATTCCTCAGATGATAAAAACACTCGAAGAGAAGAAAATGAAATTTTCATGGATCCCGTATCTTTTTCTTTTACTTCTTCTTGCTTCAGCTGTGGCGGCAGTTATCATGCATGATCCTTCGGCACTGTTTATTTTCATATCTGTCTATATAATAAATATCTTTGTGAATACAGTTCTCAAAATGAAATATGAGCTGAATCTGCATGCTCTTTTTACAATGGCAAATGTCATAGGTGCAGCAGAAAAGATCTCGGAAAATATGAATGAAAAAGACAGTACTGTTTATAAAACCGCTAAAAAGATGAGCAGTATATCAAAGATCGCATCGTATATTGAATTAAAAAATAATATATGCCGAAACGATGCATTATCCGCTGTTTTTGATTATCTTGCAGGTGCTTTTATGTGGGAACACATATGCTATGACAGGCTGTACAGGGAAATGATAAAATACAGGGACGAGTATATGGATCTTTATGACTATGTAGGAGAGACGGACTGTTCAATAAGTATTTTGTCATACAGAAAAAGTATCGGTCAGTACTGTATACCTGTTATTTCTAAGGAGAAGGAGTTTGAACTCAGACAGTGTTTCCATCCCTGCATAAAAAATGCAGTTGCAAATGATTTCAGATACACATCCCATATAATATTAACAGGATCAAATGCATCAGGTAAGTCGACGTTTATAAAAACTGTTGCTCTGAATCTGATACTCGGACAGACTATCCACACATGTACAGCAGAGTACGCAGTTATTCCGGAATGCAGTGTAATGACTTCCATGGCAGTACGTGATGATGTTCTCAGCGGAGAGAGCTACTATATCAGAGAGATAAAATATCTTAAACGAATGACAGAATCAGTAGATGGCAAAAGACTTATGTTTTTTGCTGTTGACGAAATACTTAAAGGCACAAATACAAGAGAAAGGCTCGCAGCCTCCAAAGCTGTGCTGAAATATTTCTCGGAACGAAACTGCATTCTTATAGTTGCAACACATGATACAGAGCTTGCAGAGGCATTTAAGGAAAGCTATGAAAATTATCACTTCACAGAGACCATAACTGATGGTGATATTTCATTTGACTATAAGCTGCATAAGGGGATAAGCAGAACTACGAATGCTGTCAGACTTCTTGAGATGATAAAATTTCCGGATGAGATCATAAAAAATGCAGCTGATGAAAAATAATAAAATATATCATAATAAAAAAGCAAATTATAGTGAACGCATTTATTTAATGCGTTTACTATATCTGGTCTGCTCATTAATATCGAGTAGACCAGATCGTTTTTACAGGCTTTTTTTAACAGCTCCCTCTGAAAATATTATTCATGTTATAATAACATTATAGAATCCATCAGTTATTTATGGTATAATATTGATGTGCAGATTAAGTATGTCTGCACAGGAAAGGAGCGTGAGATGTATGGGAAAGTATGTGAATCCCGGAAACAGTGCGTTTGCTATAATAGCCGGTGATGAAACTTATGTAGACAAATCCGGCCTGATTGAATTCACAAACAGCAGGATCGGAAAAATGCGTCCGCTTATCTGTTTCAGCAGACCAAGGCGTTTTGGAAAGTCTATTGCAGCACATATGCTTACTGCATATTACAGCAGGGGCTGTGACTCAGGAGAGATTTTTTCAGGATTAAAAATAGCAGAATCTTCTTCATTTGAGAGAGAACTAAACAAGAATACTGTTATTTACCTTGATATGCAGGAGATGCGAAGCATTGCCAAAAGTGAGAATAACACAGCAGAAGTTGTATCGTATATGCAGATAGAAGTCATCAAAGAACTGAGGGAAGAATTCCCTGATATTCTTGATGAGAACGAAAGAGTACTTTCAAGAGCATTGGGTACAGTCTTTCAGAAGACAGGAGAAAGATTTATTGTTATCATTGATGAATGGGACTGTTTATTCCGAGAGGAAAAAAACAATGAAGAAATTCAGGATAAGTATGTTAATTTTCTCCGTGGAATGTTCAAAGGCGGCTCGGCTGATGCTTTCATAAAACTCGCCTACATCACCGGAATTCTGCCGATAAAAAAATATGGTACACAATCTGCTCTCAATAATTTTGATGAATACACAATGGTTGAGCCTTATGAATTAGCTGAATATGTTGGATTTACAGAGAACGAGGTTAAGAATTTATGTGAAAGCTATCACATGGATTTTTCAGAATGTAAGCGGTGGTATGATGGATATTCTTTTGATAATGTCAAGTCAATTTATAGTCCGAATTCGGTTATTAATGCAATAATCAAGAAAAAATTCGGAAGTTACTGGACCAAAACTGAAACATATGAATCATTGAAATTTTATATAGACACCGATTTTGATGATGTAAGAAAGAAGATACTGTCAATGCTGTCGGGTGAGCCTGTGGACATTAATCCAAGAACGTTTCAGAATGATATGAAAAGCATGGAGAACAGCGATGATGTTCTGACAT
>JAZQPR010000264.1:0-7881 GCA_045628605.1 Oscillospiraceae bacterium | reverse complement strand
TACATGAAGAGAATCATCAAGACAACAGGCAGTATCTGGAAAAATATCTGGGTACACTGCTGGGATACAGTATGGGGCGGAGTTTTTGCAAAGCTTGCACCTGTAACAAACACAGCACGTGACTGGTTTATCTTCAGATGGAACCTTGAATACTGGTCGGGAATAGAACATCAGTATCCGGGCGGAATGGATGATGAACTCTGGAACAAACCTTATGAGTTTACCACAAAGGTTGACGAAAGAGACGGCGACTATCTTGCCAAGACTCCGGAAGGCTTCTCAATGCTTAACGAGTATGGTTCAGCACGTTACGATACAGCAGCTCAGCTTGAATGTCTCGTTTACAGAAAAGAAATGGAAAAGAGAACTAAGGAAGAAGCTGAGGACAGTAAGAAGTTTACTGACTGGGCAGAAGGACAGATGGAATACATCATGGGTAAAAATCCGATGAACCGTCCTTATATCGTTGGCTGGTCAGATACAGCCGCTTCACATCCTCATCACCGTGCAGCTCATGGTTCAACAACTCTCAGCATGGATGATCCTGCAACACAGACACATGTTCTCTGGGGTGCTCTTGTCGGCGGTCCTGACTCAAGCGACTGGCACAGAGACATCACAAAGGACTATATTTACAACGAAGTTGCAGTTGACTATAACGCAGGTATAACAGGTGCTATGGCTGGTCTTTATGAGTTCTACGGAACTGATGACATGAAGCCGCAGGAAAACTTCCCTCCGAAGGAAGAACCTGCACAGGAATACTGGCTTGAAGCTCTTGTAAATCAGGAAAACCTCGAAAGAACACAGTATACAGTAAGAATTCACAACGATACATCACAGCCTCCGAAGTATCTTTATGATGAAGGACTTAAGGCTCGTTACTATTTTGATATAAGTGAACTTGTAGCAAAGGGTCAGAGTACAGATGACATCAAGATTGAGATCTATTATGATCAGGTTGCAGCAAGTACAAATATGGAACAGTCAGTTAAGGTATCAGATCCTATCCAGGCAGAAGGAAATATCTATTATGTCGAGATGGACTGGACAGGCATCATCTTCCATGGCTCAAGAGAAATTCAGCTTGGTATTATCGTTGGACAGGATGCAAACTATGAAAGCAACTGGGATCCTTCAAACGACTACAGCCGTGAGGGCCTTGAAATAAAAGACGAATACGGTCCTACACAGAAGATCCCGCTTTATCTTGGAAACAAGCTTGTTTATGGTGTTCCTTACGGCGGAGTAACTGATGAACCGAACGATGATAATACTTCAGGATCATCAGATTCAGATAAGGATAAAACCGGAAAAGGTATTTACGGTGACGTAAACGGAGACGGAAGCGCAGATCTTACAGACCTTTCACTTCTCAGTATCTATCTTATGGGCAAGAAGACAGCGATCAAGTCACAGTATCTTGAATATGCAGATGTTCAGTACGACGGAGAGGTTGATATCGCTGACCTTGCAACACTAAAGCGTTACGTATCAAAAGACAAGGTAACACTTGGTCCTAAAAAATAAAATTCAGTTTAATACCAGTTTTTCCACTTCCGGTCAGCATTGCTGACCGGAATGTGTATACAGATGAAAAATCATTTTTATTTGATGTATGTCAGGATGATGTACATTATTCAGTTGGAAAGGAAAATATATGGACAGATTTAAAAGAATTATTGCAGCTCTTCTGAGTGCTGCCATGGTTGTTTCACCTCAGGTAATGAGTGTGTCTGCTTCTGCAGGTGAAGATCCGCCGCCGATCTCTGATGATGAACAGGGACTTCCGGATCCTTCAACATTTTCATATGACGATGTTGAAGTAAACTTTGCAAAGGCTCTTCAGTATTCTCTTTATTTTTATGATGCAAACAAATGCGGTGCCGGAATAACCGGCGGAAACCTTGAATGGAGAGGCGACTGTCATGTTGAGGACTACGCCATTCCGCTTCAGCCGCTGGAGATAATAAACGAACAGAAGCATATGTACAAGGGTACAGACCTTGACGCTTCATTTATAGCAAAGTACAAGGACATTCTCGATCCTGACGGTGACGGATGTGTTGACCTGGGCGGCGGAATGCATGATGCCGGAGACCATGTAAAATTCGGACTTCCGGGCTCCTATGCAGCTTCAACAGTCGGCTGGGGCTATTATGAATTCAGAGATGCGTTCAAGGAAACAGGAAATCAGGAACATGTTGAAGACATTCTTCGCTGGTTCAACGATTTTTACCTGAAAGCAACATTTCTTGATGATGACGGAAAAGTAATAGCTTACTGCTATCAGGTAGCAGAAGGTGACAATGACCATAACTACTGGAATCCTCCTGAACTTCAGGACATGATCCACTATGATGATTTCTGCAGACCGGCATATTTTGCAACAGCTGACAAGCCGGCATCTGACTGCTGCGCAGGTGCGGCAGCATCACTTGCCATAAACTATTTCAATTTTAAGGATACAGATCCTGAGTACGCAGAAAAATGTAAAAAGTATGCGCTTGCTCTTTATGATTTTGCTGCCGAGACCCATGTTTACGATGAAACAGACAAGGAATTCAGTGACAAGAAGAGTCTTGGATACGGAAGCAGCTTTTATGATTCAAGCTATGCATGGGATGAACTCTCATGGGCAGCTGTATGGCTTTATGAGATCACAAAGGATCAGTCATACATTGATTCTATCATCAGCGTTTCAGATACTCCGAACGCAGACGGTTCCTACAACTATACCGGATATATGAAGAGAATCATCAAGGATACAGGAAACATATGGCAGAACATCTGGGTACACTGCTGGGATACAGTATGGGGCGGCGTTTTTGCAAAGCTTGCACCTATAACAAACACAGCTCGTGACTGGTATATCTTCAGATGGAACCTTGAATACTGGTCAGGACTCCCTCATGCATATCCGGGTGCTCTCGATGACCATCTCTGGGAAACAGAATACAAGTATACTGATGAGAAAACAACAGATTCAAGTGCTCTTGCACGAAGCAAAGCAGGTTTTGCAGTACTCAATCCGTATGGTTCAGCAAGATACAACACAGCCGCACAGCTTTGTGCCTGCGTATATCAGAAGGAAACAGCTGCCAGAGGCGAAGAGGATGATCAGTTCACAAAGTGGGCTGAAGGTCAGATGGAATACATCATGGGTAAAAACCCTATGAACAGATGCTATATCGTAGGATATGCAGAAAACTCTGCAAAGCATCCTCACCATCGTGCAGCTCATGGTTCTACAACTCTCAGCATGGATGATCCTGTAGATGATACACATGTTCTCTGGGGTGCTCTTGTTGGAGGACCTGATGAGGGCGACTGGCACAGAGATATCACCAAGGACTTTGTATACAACGAAGTTGCAGTTGACTACAATGCAGGCTTTGTTGGCGCATGTGCAGGTCTTTATCAGTACTTCGGAACTCCTGACATGAAGTCGGAACCGAACTTCCCGCCTAAGGAAGAACCAAAGCAGCAGTACAGCCTTACAGCTCTTATAAATCAGGAAAACCTTGAAAGAACTCAGTTTACAGTAAAAGTTGCAGCTTCCTGCTGTCAGCCTCCTGCATATGTAGGCGGTTTCCAGGCAAGATACTACTTCAATATCGCAGAGCTTCTTGCAAAGGGTCAGAGCATAGATGATGTAACGATCGAGATCTACTATGATCAGATGGAATCAGAAACTGACGGCAAATATGCTGTTACGGTATCAAAGCCTGTTAAGGTCGATGACGAAAACTACTACGTAGTTATGGACTGGGGCGACGGATACAAATTCTACGGAACAGAAGAGCTCCAGCTCGGAATTATCGTAGGACAGGATGCAGAATTCAAGAGCAACTGGGATCCTTCAAACGACTACAGCCGTGAGGGACTTGAAAAGAGCGATTTCTTCGGCGATACACTGAACATCCCTCTGTATAAGGACGGAAAGCTTGTTTACGGAACTCCTATGGGAGAGGCTGCTGATCCTGCAGATGATCCGACTACAGGCGGTCAGTCATCAAAGATAGTTTACGGTGATGTTTCCGGTGACGGAGTAGTTGATCTTACAGACCTTACCAAGTTAAGCGTATATCTCATGATCAAAAAGGGAATAGAATCAGCTTATCTTCAGAATGCTGATGCAGACGGCAACGGTATAACAGATATCGCTGACCTTGCCCTTCTCAAACAGTATGTAAGCAAAGACGCAAAAGCTTATCTCGGACCGAGAAAAAACTGATCAATAAATATTAAATCTAAATTTTAAACGACAGATGCTGAAAATATCGGCGTTTCTGTTCATGGCTAAATAATGGAAAAACAATAAAAAATAAAAGAGCGATAAACATCAAATTTACGATGTTTATCGCTCTTTTTTATGGATCACGTAATTTAATTGCTAATTGCTGCTTTCATCGATATATATGTTTACTTTATTTTGAATGATGTCTACAGTATTCTCAATATTGGCTTCGCCATTAAAATACTTTTTAGCTTCATCAGTTATGATATCAGTAATATTCGGATCAACATCCATAGAGAATCTGACATTTTGAATTAAAGAATTGAAACTTTCAGTATCCTCACTTATTTCAGTTTTCAAAAGTTCATTTAATCCCTGATCATATTTTTTCTTGTTTATGACAGTCGATTTCTTTGAAATATCATCCATAAAACAAGTCTTTACTATTTCCCAGGCTTCTTCTTTGTTTGTACATCTTTCAGTAATGCTGTAGCATAGTTCCGGAACAACAGAAATATATGGTCCGTTCTTTCCGGGAAATCCTTCCAGTTTCATTTTATTGTCATAATAATAAACTACTTTTTTCAAAGAAGTAAAATCAATATAATTTGTTGGTTCAATTACGTTAGATTCGTAATTTCCAGAATATAGTATTTTTGAGTTTTGTTTTATCATATTTAAAAGCTGAATAAACTCATCTGTTTGAAAATCAACTTTTTTATCATTTTGAGTATGATCATAAATATAAAACGGTATATAGTATTTCAGAGGATCAGTTTTACTAATAGCATCAATTATGATATTGTTTTCAGTTATGTATTTGTAATAATTTTCAGGATCATTTATTAATTGTTCGGTATCTGTATTTTTTGATATCATAGGTAATTCAATGTGAAATGAAGGAAATATTTTATATATCTTATCGTCATAAGAGTACATAGATAACAAATTTGTCATATATTCATCGTTCGTAATAGTGTCATCTTTATCAATAAAAATTTTTAAATCAGTAAACATGCCTTTTTCTGCATAACGTCCTAAATACATTCTGCCGTCTGAAACTATAATATCAAATACCTTGTTCAATGAGACAGCTTCAGCAAATTCTTCAGCTTTTCTATATTTTATTAAATCTATATTTGTTTCAGTATGCATTGAATTATAATTACGGACATACTCTGATAATAATGAACCGTCTTCTCCGATATATGCAACAGAAATATTATTATTATCTGCATTGATATAAGGTGTCAGAATGTATACAGCATCTTCTCCGAAACAAGCAAGAACACCCTCTTCATTGATCATATGATATTCGGAACAGCGGTCTGTTATTATATTTTGCAGGGAATTACTTACTTCATTTGTTTTATTATCACCGATATTATATGCAAAGAGTTTACTACTTGTTTCTATATAAAAATCATAGACTCCGCCGTCATATGTACAAAATGCATCATCATATTTTTCAATTACTTCATTTAAAGGTTTTACTGCTTCATTTTTCTTCGATTTTATATCATATGCAAAAATTCTTCTGTTTTCATCGACTGTATATACTGTTTCATTTCCTGATTTATCAGAAAAAGTTAAAAATTGTTTGTTCGGAATGCTGAACTCACCAGTAGGAGAACCATCCATACTGTATAACTCATATTCATCATTTCTGATAAACAATAAATTTTTACTCGCACCGCAAAAACTAAATCCTTCGGATGCAGGAAAATCCATGACCATATTTCCGTCACTTGAATTATATATTAAAGAATCGCCGTTTAAAGATTGTGAATATACTCCGCCTGAATTATCAGTAATATAATAATTATTAAAGCAGCAGCAGCCTTCTATTGGAAATGACTTTATTTCCTTGCCATTGCAGTCTATAACTCTTGCGTATGTCAAAGACCGGTTTTCACCCGCATGAACATTATAGATATTATTTTTGTCACAGGCAAAAATCTGAGAGTCAAGATCATTATAGTCAGAATAATCAAAACTTATCAATGGTTTATCACTGTTTAGCAAATAAAATTCCATCGTGTCATCTGATTTCAAAATGTAATCATAATCATCAGACGAATTTGCGATGAATTCCTTTCCGGAACGTGGAATTTCATATCTTTCTGTCGTTTTTGGAGAGCTCTCATCAATAACGTTTATATAAACATTGTCCATATCCATTGAATATGCAATTATCGAGCCGTCTGACAGCTTTCCTGCCCTGGCTACACCCGGAAGATCCGTTAAGTTATCGTTATCTATGATCCACTCTGTATCAAGTTCAGAAGTAAGTTTTAACAAATAATTTTTCTCTGCATTGATTCCGCATCCTATAAAGATATCACCTTTATCACCGACCACAATATCAAATTGAAACATACAGTCGTTATCAAGATAATCAGAAAAATAATCCTTGCAATTTATTTCGTTTGTTAAGGACAAATTCATATCAAAAGTATAAATTTTATCCCATGAGCTGCAGACAATACGATTATTATATGTGTCTAATAATATTTTGTTAATAACATAATCTTTAACTATCGAAATAGTATTTTCTTTTGTTTTTAAATTATAAATTCCGGCATAAGAATCAGTTTCAATAGAACCGGATTCATTATGAAGGTCTGCTGACCCTGAATAAAGTACAAAATCATCATATTTTCGTACAAAAGATACATATATCTCTTCGTAGCCGGACAAAACTTCCGTATTTAAATCTATTATTTCTTTTGTATGATCAGAAATATTAAAAATAGAAATGCATGATGTTAAACTTTCATTTTCATCATGAACAACAAGTATATTATCATTTACTGAAGATATATTCTTTGAATTTTTTAAATTTATTTTATTAACTTCATATGAAACGTTATCACTAATTTGATTTTCATAACTTTGTTTTTTTTCAATATTATTGGTATTAGTAACTTTTGAACATGATGTTAATAAAGTAACTGTTAATAAAAATATCGTTATCTTTTTTATTAATTGCTTCATAATTTTATTCAACCTTTCTGCGAAAGACTTTGATTAGTCATAAAAAGTGTTTACGCTGATAATAAACATATTATACCTGAATTATTCACCATAGCTGTGTAAATAATTTCTAATTTTTAAAAAATTGAATCACAAAATCAAATTTGCGGGATTTACCATAATAATACATTACAAAAATGTATAGCTATCCCGTAAAATGATTTCTGATAAATTTTCGATTTTCAAGATATTTTTCCACAACTATTCATTCAGCTGTACAGAAAGCTGTTGAATATTATTGTGAGCAAATATAACAACACAGAGGATATCCCCCGCCTCTGTGTTGTTATAGTTTTATCATTGGTTTTAAAACTTTTTAAAAGTTTGAGTATTCCCATTGATTTCATAAAACTTTCGATCAGAATACATCCTGCATCTGACGTAAGTCTGCCACCTTTAAAATTGAATTTTACAGAACTATTGAAATTACATTTGAAATCGTTTATAATAGAATTCATGAGAGTTTCTCCTTTGTTTTTTTGTTGTTTAGCGATTTCAATTATAACAAATTTGAAGCTCTTTTTCTATACTCTGACTTCACTTTTTAAGTGAAAAAATAGAAAACTTTTTAAATTACGCAATTATGTGGCTACGAATATCTTTTG
>JAZQPR010000263.1:0-6236 GCA_045628605.1 Oscillospiraceae bacterium | reverse complement strand
CCATAGGTTCAAATCCTATCCTGCCCATCATTTGGTCGTCTGAGCCTGATTTGGCAAGGCGGAGGTTTGCTAAACTGTGAGTAAACATTTTTATCCGGTGTTCCGGTTCGAGTACGAGGACGTTCGATATTTATTAATATTCAAGTCTTAAAAAAATCACATCCAAAGCTGCATCAGTCTTCGCAGTTCTGGATGTGATTTTTACTTTTACCGGGATATTTTAAGTCTGTTTTTTAGTTTCGCCCTGAATATCATATTGATATTAATCTTTTATAGATTGCAATATTCTCCGGATATTTATTGAATTTTTATAATAATCAGCTAATTTACTTTTATCATATCTCATAAGAGGACTGTCTTTTGTGCTGTCTATCAGTAAGTCTGTAAAAAACCTTTCCCAACTTACATATTTTTCGCAATATATGTAATCTGACGGATTTTGCAAAATTTCTTCCAAGTCATCCCTTTGAATCAAACCTGACTTTAATATCATCCATTCAAATGACTCCGGAAGCATTAAGAGTATTTTTCCGTCATACTTATTTTGGTATTGAACCAATAATGCTATTTCAGAACCCAAAGCCGCACCATCAGCAACCACCAGACTATTTTTATCATTATTTTTTTCCAGTTCTAAGATAATATTACTTTTACCATCAGCCGATATTGTACTGCCGCTCACTTCGCAGAAAAATTCAAAGCCTGACTTACTGTCTTCTGTGATGATCAAATCATACTTCGCTTTAGAGAAATCATTGATTGATATTCTGTCATACATTTTCTTAAAAGTATGTTTTTTGCCCTTAGTTATGATTTCGAATATCGAATTGATACTGTAAGGCAAATTAAACAAAGGGTCACGGGTAGCGATAACATAATAATTATCAGACTTTTTTAGCATTGATGCAAACTCAGTCGTTTTTATAAACTTATTACCTTCATCTATAAAAATAATGCTGTCGTGTATGCCCTCAAGTATTTTCACCCATTCACGCCCCTCAAGCACTCTGCATTCTTTATTGCATTTAAGGTGAACACTACTTTTTCTGCCTTCCTGCTCATAACTTCTAACCATATCAATCAGAGTACTTTTTCCTGTTGCACTATTACCGTTTAATATTGTAATGTTTCTCTCAAGAGTAAATTTGAATGATGTACGATTGTTTTTTATCTCAAAGTCAATTTTCCCGTACATTTAATCCCTCCTCAGATACTCATTGGCAAGCAACAGAAATTCCATAGGATCAGTAACAATTTTTCTTTTATTATCGTTAATTACCTTCACTTTCATTCCATCCTGAAAATCTATGCAATGATGTAAACATACTGTGATGTCTTTATTGCTTTTTACGCTTTCTTCTCTCTTTTTTGCTATTTCAAACAGGAAAGGTATACAATTATCACCGCAATTTGAAATATTAAAAATCATTTTTGGCTGAAAATACATCAATATCAGGGTTTTCACTCCACCGGAAAGAAATACTGGCGGAAAATTGCCTAAGACATCATTTTTTATAACATTGGCTGCTATGACTTCCGAATTGTCTATCTCTTTAATCATTATTTTTACAAAGTCATCCATAATCCACTCTTCCTTATATGAGTTCCTGAAATACAAATCAGTATTGTATATTTCTTCAGGATGGCTTCCAAAATATATTTTAATCAATATATCATCTCCTTTTGTCTTAATTCTATTATACCCTGAATTTAATAAATTTATCCTGAAATACGACTCTTCAAAGCTCGCAATGAATCTAACAATAAGTATACTCAAAAACATCTTATATTTCAAGTACATGCATGTAAATAATTGTGAAATAATTGAAATAACTGAAATAATTGAAACAAAGTACAGATATACTGAAAATACAGAATCAGAAGATACTCATAGCAGATACAAGACCATTCAGAAGGCTGCAATACCTGTATCCAAAATGAATAAAATAAGCAATCCTATCCTGCCCATCATTCTGTCATCTGAGCCTTATTTGACAAAGCAGCGGTTTGCTAAACTGTGAGTAAACATTTTTATCCGGTGTTCCGGTTCGAGTACGAGGACGTTCGATATTTATTAATATTTGAGTCTTTTAAAAAATTCTCTTACAAAAAAATCACATCCAAAGCTGCATCAGTTTTCGCAGTTCTGGATGTGATTTTTACTTTTACCGGGATATTTTAAGTCTGTTTTTTCAAAATATTTAGATTCAATTTTATAACAGCACAGAGTATATCTTCCGCCTCTGCCTGTTAAAATCAGAGCTTTTAACTTAAAATATTCAATTAACTTCTGAACATCCGAAGCTGATCGTCATTTTCCTTCATGTAACTCAGAAGATTTCCGGTAAGCCATTCTTCAAAGGAACTTACTGTATTTTTCGGCTCGTTGTTTTTTATAAAGCTCCAGTCAAAAAATATCACACTTCCCTCAGTATTTCCTCTGCATGTCAAAAGCAGATCATACGAATCTCCGAAAGTACCGATATCTATGGTTCCTGCCATCATTTCCCTGATAAGAAGGATCTCATCATGTCCGCATGACTGATCAATTTTGTCAACCAGACCAACCCATTTTTCACGGGTCAGTGTCTCATCGAAAAACAAAGGCTCTTCCGTTTTCTGATTGAAAAAATTAAACATATGATCCTCTATCTGTGAAATAGAAAAAATTGAAAAACCCGGAGCGCTGCATCCGTTTCCGACATTTTTAAGGAAATATCTGAAATCCTCAGGCAGCCTGAGACCGAATTTCTTTTCAAATTTTAAAATTTCTTCCTCTCCTGCAGCAGGATTTATTTTCACTCCGTGGGATTCGACTCCGAATGAATTTAACTCCTGCTCCCGTGTGGAACACTCTTCCAGTATTTTTGAAAAATCAGCAAAATAGCCTGCTGCTTTTTCAGGACTGACAGTCCTCTTTTTCTCAAAATTATTAAACATAATTGCAACACCGCCTTGAAAATAGGATTTTCTGTTTAAAATCACCTTTTTCCGGTCTGTATTATCCTCTCTCATATCTCATTTCAGGTTAAAGAATTTCAGCGTTTATGCCGAATTCAATAACTATTGTTTTTCTCATATAACCAGTATAGCATAATTCTTTGAATTATTCAATACTTTTTGTTCAATTTAACAAATGTTTAGCGATTCAAGCATGTTTAACTTACTTTTTAATGCAAAATAGTAAAAAACACACTATGAGGCATTTTTATCCATTGACAAATACGTATTTTATACGTATAATAATGAACGGAGGAGGCAAAGTTGATGAAATATGTATATCATGGAGCTGTAAAGCATGATGACAACGGGTATCATCTTCGTATTCCCGAAATTCTGACGACTTTTGACGGAAACGATCTCTTCGGAACTATCAACAAAGCAAGATCATACCTGTTGAAACAACTGTTCAAAGCCGGTGAGCACAACAGCAGCTGTCTCCCTGATCCAAAGGTGATAGAAGAACTTCACCCGGATCTTATGGACGGAGAAACTGAAACACTCATTGACTGCGATCTTGACAGTTTCAAAAGAGAATTCACCACGCGCTGTGTTAAAAAGAACTGCACACTTCCCGCGTGGCTTTCACTTGCCGCTGAAAAAGCAGGGGTTAATTTTTCAGCCGTTCTTCAGGACGCTCTTATTGACAAGCTGCATCTCGAAAACGAATTCTCGGAAAAACTGCATAAGCTGATCAACGATCAGTATTCTTAAACTATGGATTAAAAAGGAGGATTTTTTATTTTTATGGAGAATCAGGACATTAGTGAGATCTCTAATGACAAACGGGCACTTGCAGCCTACAGACTTATTCATGAATGCGAAAAAACAGCACAGAAGCTCGGCATTACACCTGAAAAGGCATATGAGATCTATCTGAAAAAAGCTGACAGCATTCAGACGTCAAAGCAGGCAAATCCCGGCTGGCATAAAAAACTGCCTGAGTATTACATCGTAGAGGGACATGCAAATTCTCTGGAAAAAATGTTTTACTATGCAGAAAAAGGCATCAGCCAGGTTGAAATACTGCAGCCTGAAGAATACAAGTACCTTATGAAAAAAGAATCACTAATGCTAAAAAGGAGATTTATGGGATTAAGGGCTAATATGATATGATATAAAGAAACGCAGATTTTTTGGATCTGCGTTTTTTTATTGTTTAACGAAAAAAGGACCCCTTCGTTGTGAAGGGGTCCTTTTTGTTACTGTATTTTTTTGCTCTTTGCTGTAATTAATTAATAATTCATAATTATGTCCTTGAGCAGAATAAGATCAACGACATTTACTTTACCGTCATTATTCATATCTGCAGCAGAAAAACTATACTCAACGTCATTTCCGAGAAGAACTTTTATAAGTTTTGAAAGGTCCTCCGCGTTGACAGTATAATTCTGATCAAGATCTCCGTCAAGCATCGCCACTTCTCCCATGATCGGAGGCAGATATTCGTCTGTGTCAACCGCTTCAGTATCCGGTGTCACATCAGTTTCTATCCAGGAAGTTCCTATCTCATGTTCTGTAACGATCTCAGCTTCAGTTGACGGCTCCGTTTCTTTATAAATACTCGGCCATTCTGTTCCTATAAGTCCCGGTGTTGATGCCGGTGTTGTTGCCGGAGCTGTAGAAGGATATTCATCGATCGGATAATCTGTTTCCGCAGCCATGACTCCCATTTCAGGTTCAATATGCTCTATATAGGTCGGACAGTCTGTTTCCGCAGCCATGACCCCGGCAGTACGTGCTATAACAGTATACTCGTCAGTAGTTGTCTCTGTTCCAATAATTTCATGGCATGCTGTTGTATCTGCTTCTGTTGTTTCTTCAGTAAGCGGCTGTGCATTTACAGCTGAAACTGCTGATCCGACTGTTGCTGCAGCCAAAAGAGCGGTTATTTCTTTAGTAAATTTACGCATTTTAATATACCTCCATTCAAAAAATCATTTTCAAATATAATACCCGGTATCTTTCTGAAATGCTACACTTTATAAAAAAATAATCAAACCTTTTTTCCATCCTTAAAAACAGACATCATTTCATTTGTAAGACTGCTTGAATCCGGCTGGAGTTCAATTTCTTCCCTCTTTACCCACTCAGCAGACTTAAGCTCGCCCATATCGGGATGAAGCTCAGGATCACCGTCGACTTCACAGAAAAATCCTGCAAGAAGGTCATTTGCCATTCCCCACGGCTGGGATTTGTAATACCTTATATTTTTGACTTTTATTCCCGCTTCCTCCATAACTTCACGCCTTACAGTCTCTTCAAGCGTCTCACCGATCTCGGTAAATCCTGCGACCAGTGCGTTGTGTCTGTAGCCGGTTCTGTATTTTGTGATGAGAAGGCTGTCACCGTTTATAACTCCGGCAATTACCGCAGGCATTATCCTCGGATACACGGTATTTCCGCATTTTTCACATTTTTTAGCTCTTTCTCTGTCTGAGTGGATCATCAGACTTCCGCATCTTCCGCAGTACTTTGTGTCTCTGTACCAGTCAGCCAGATGTTTTCCTGTCATTACCGCAAAAAGCTGATGCTTCTCGGCTATCTTCATTTCTCTCAATGTTCTGATGTCTGTAAACTCATAGCCTTCAGCATCTCCTTCAAAATCCTCAGCCAGAAAATACGGATTCTGGTCAAGCTTAAAAAGAAATCTCAGCTTTGTTCCTTCAGGCAGCTCAGCAACGCTCGGAATTCTGAACCAGCCGTTTGTATCTGAAAGTATTTTTCCTCCGTCAAATATCAGAACAGGGTTATTTGGATTTGGAGCAACATCATTGTCATACTGATTATATAATCTGTGCGGAAAAATATCCTGTATCATATTTTTTATCCCTCTTTTTTACATAGTTTCATAAAAATATTTTATCACGTCTGTACAGGAAATTCAACGAAAAATATATTTTTAATAGTTGTCTGATTTCAAAAATCTCACTTTAAGGAATCCATGATATTTTTCGGAACGGACTGTAAAAAACCAATGCATGAAATTATACAAATCAAAATAAACCCAAGTCCCGAAGACAATGCATATATATTGAGCAGCTGTGACATTGAGATTTGTATTTTATCGTTTATCATAACAGTAATTACTTTATTTATACCTTAACTTCCTCTAAATTTTAACCCTCACTCATATCTAACGGGGATGTAGTTATCTCAAATTCAGCATCTGACATATACGAAACTGCTCTTCTCATTTCTTGAATTGCCATCTCTATGCAGCGATTTGCTTTATG
>JAZQPR010000262.1:0-65487 GCA_045628605.1 Oscillospiraceae bacterium | reverse complement strand
CAGGAACAGTAAAGCAGTTCTGGACAGATGTTATCTGGGGCGATGTTGACTACATGTTTATAGACATGCCTCCGGGAACCGGCGACGTTCCGCTTACAGTTTTCCAGTCCATACCTGTTGACGGAATAGTAGTTGTAACTTCACCGCAGGAGCTCGTTTCCATGATAGTCGGAAAAGCCGTAAAAATGGCCAATCTTATGAATATCCCGATATTGGGTCTCGTTGAAAACATGAGTTACGTAGAATGTGACTGCTGCGGCAAGAAAATAAACATCTATGGTGAAAGCAGACTCGACGAAGCAGCAAAGGAATACGGACTCAAGCCTCTCGCAAGAATACCGATCCAGCCAAAGATCGCAGCTGCCTGTGACAAGGGAACCATTGAACTTTGTGAAGATCAGGAATGGCTTACAAATGCATTTGCTGAAATCGAAAAAGCAGTTCCTGTAAAATAAAAATAATTATTAAAGCACGAACTTTTTCGTGCTTTATTTTTTTAAATATATTATTTTTTATAATTTTTTTAATATTTTATTGTATAAATTAGTTATTGTGTTGACTTTCTACTCAAAATATGATATAATATAAGTAAATAAATATACGGATATATTTATGCTTTTATGATGGAGGGGTCAGGGATGAACGAAACTACTTCTGTTATTGAAAAAATGGCATACAGATACAATCAACTGTATCTTACGCCTGAAAAAGGGATCTCAGAAACGGGAACGTATTATGACATTGTTCACAACGGAAAAACACCGCCTGAGATCATTCAAAAAATACACGATAATAATCTGGGCTTTACATGCAGTGATAAAGACAAACTGATTTGTGAGATCACTCCTGCAGGAAAAATAGAAATCATTTTTTTCGCAGAGCAGAGTGACTTTGACCGTTTTATTCAGATCATGGCGTTCAAAGGAGAACCTGCACCTATTTCTCCGCAAACAGAAAGTGTCGAAATAACAGGAATTACGAATTGGCGTAAAATCGAAAATCACATGAATGATTATATAATAAGCGGGGGAGACTATCTCTCCTGGAAAGAGGAACTTAAAAGATTCACTGACAACAAAAAAAATTATCAGGATTCAGTTATTATAATCAAGGACTGTGATTACTGCGGAATAACAGCTAAAGAAGCCGGTTTTTCTGAAGAGGAATGGAACGATATATCATTGAAGATCAGGATCTACAACGCATGCACAAGATATACGTTCAGACATATGTACAAAAGAAAAACCAACATTATATGGGATGAAGCTGTTGCCGACTGTATAGGTCTTCTGTTTGCGCTTAACAAATATGACACCGGTCTGGCAAAAAAATTCTTCGGCATTTCCAAAAAAGGTTATTCGGGTAAAGGAAAGCTTGAAACAATATGTACTGAAATTGACGATGATATTGATAAAACCGCCGGCAAAACGGGGCTGCTCATCGACAGAATAAATATGTTTGTAAACGCTCTTATGTTTTCAGGAATAAATGATTATTATGAGATACTTTGCAGACTTGAAGAAAAATACAGTTCGTACGTTTCAATTTTGAATTAATAAAAAAAGGCAAATGTTACGAATCTGACTGTAACATCTGCCTTTTTGTTTTCATAATTATTTTAAACCGACACTAAAAATTTGTCCATACAAAAACATTTACGGATTCTTCAAATTTTTCTTTCTCATCAAAAAAGGCATTTAAGAATCCTGAATTTTCAAAATCAACCACAGATTTGTTATTTTCGCTTATAGAAAGATTTGCTTCAAAATTTTCTACTGACTGAACAGAATACTCTGTGAGATTGTCATGCTTCAGTATCATAACAGGAACAAATATAGTCTTTGCAAGTTCATCGGTTTCCGTAAAATCAATTTTTGAAAAATCAATATCATATTTTGATTCAATACTTGAAATTCCGGATTTTAAAAGAAGCGCTTCAGGAAGAATTCCTTTTTCATTTTTAAGCATATTTTCAGCACATTCCTGACCGTTGAGTTCAGGATCTTCCAGTATTAAAAATTTATAATTGTTGCTGTTCAGTGCAAGATTGCTGCAGGCTGACAAAGCGCCGGTACCCTGTGCGTAAATACCAAGCGGAGGCATAGTTGTAGGATCATTATTATATATATAATCAAGAACAGCATCAAGGTCATCACTTTCCTCCTGACCGAAAGTAAACGACTCTGCTGTATTGTTTCCGTGTGCTCTCTGATCAAACAGTATTACATTATAGCCAAGATCAAGGAAATAATCTGCCTGAGGGAAAAGATACTGATAATCATATCCGTATGATCCGATAAATATTATTGTCGGATTATTGTAATTATATTTTTCACTGCAGATATAATTAATATAGACGTTGTTGTTATTTACCGAGCGATAAGTTATTCTTTCAGAACTTGCTTTCCATTTGGTCAAAAAAGCGTCCGTATCAAAATTGTGATCTGCAAGAAAATCTTCAGAATTTTTTACTGTAACTTCCGAATCAGGACAAACTATTTTTTTTGCTGATGAATCACCTGATCCGAAATATAAAATTCCGGAAGCGGCTAATAAAAAAGCAGCAACAGCTGCAATTACAGGTACAATCTTTTTCTTTTTCATATTTGATCTGCTCCATAAAATAAATTTCTTTAATTATTATATATTATTTCATACTTGTTTTCAATAGTTATAAAATGAAAAATAGTGAAATTTTCATCACATAATCATAACATTTCAGATTGACAAAATAGCTAAAAAATGTTATATTAATTAATAAGTAACATAAAAAAATTACTATAGCGAGAGGGGTTCAGAAATAATGGTCAATAGTGATTTAAAAGACAGACTTAACAGCCTGAAAAGTTATTCTGTTATTCATGACGGAACCAACATAAAGGATACTATTGACTCAATAGAGTCAAGAATCGAAGTAAATGAATTTAAAATTGCCGTAGTAGGTGAATTCAGTTCAGGAAAGTCAACATTTATCAATGCAATAATAGGCAAAGATCTTTTAAAACATGCCACTCTTGAAACCACAGCTGCACTGACATATGTACACAATGTAAAAAAAGATGATCCTCGGGCAAACACATGTATTATCAATTTTGCAAACAATACATCAACAAAGCTTGAAAAGCTGGAGGATATAGAAAAATATACAACTACACAGTCAGACATAGACGTTGTCAGAGAAGTTAAAAGTGTTGAAATCTTCATCAACTTCATAGATGTCGATGAAGAACTTGTAATTGTCGACACTCCAGGTCTTAACGGACTTGCTGACAAGCACAGAGAACTCACAATTGAAGAGATAAAACAGGCTCATTCATGTATCTATCTCTTTCCGAAAAGAGGTCTGGCTCAGACAGATGTAGAATTTATAAAATACATCTCAACCTATCAGAATACATTTATTTTTATTTACAATTTTATAGATGAACTGAATGAATCAGAAGGAGAATATCCTGAAGACAAGATCGCATCAATAAAACAAAATGTAAATAAATTTATTGTAAATAACACATCGAAGAAGCTCATCACTCATTATACCGGAATATCCGCTCTGAAGGCATTATGCGGAAAAGATGAAAGCATTTCAAGAGTTTACGAAGATGACTTCAGCGATATCACTCCGGAATCAAGAAAAATGATATACAAAGAATCAAAATTTGATTCTTTTATAGAAATTCTTAAATCAATTTTAAATGATGAAAACTTTAAGAAAAACCGCTTTATTTCAAACTGCTATACTGTAATGAACCTTATGGAATACATCCTTATGGTATCAAAAAAGAAGCAGGCAGACATCGAAAATTCAATTTTAAAGGACAGAGCTTTCAAAGATATCAGTCAGATAAAGCTTCAGAAAAAAGCCATAAATGAAAATCAGGGTGATGTGCTCAAGCAGCTGTATTCACTTATCAATCAGCTTTTCGATGAAAACAAAAAAATCCTTATCAACGATATTGATGAAAATATCAAAGCGATATTTGAAAACATTTCAAATACAATAAATGCAGAAAAGGAATACAAGGATTTCGAAGAAAAGCTTGAAAAAAACCAGTACAAGAAACAGCTTCAGAAGCTTATCGATAATTATCAGACTGAATATGACTACAAAAAGGAAAACTGTTTCCAGCTTGTTTATAAAACAGTACTTGCAAGACTTGACGAATATAATGATATTGTAAGTGTTATCGATCAGAATAACGCAGAACTTAAAATATCCGAAGCAATCGACAAGGAACTTGCAGCTGATAATATTAAAAATGATATCAAAAAGCTTGAACAGATCGCTGTGAACAATCAGAAATTCCTTGATGATTTCAAGAAGCAGCGTGAAGGCTTCAAGAATGAGATCGAAAAAATATTCTCAGAAATTGAAGATAACAAAAACAAAAAGGATGAACTGGTTTCAGTTCAGCGCAGAAAAGAAAACGAACTTGGTGACAGACCTGTTGAGGATGTCACATATATCGTGGAAGAATTTGAAGAAAACCGTAAAGGCATCGCAAGACTCTTCCAGTTTATTATCGGAAAGAAAAAATCTACCCGTCAGGTTCCTCAGTACGATGATACAAAAGGTCTTGAATGGGATAAAAAGAAACGTGCAATCAAAGAAAGCACTGATGAGGAAAGAGAAGCGATCAACAGAGAGCTTTCAAATCTTGAAGCAAAAAAATGTACACTTGAAGAAAAAATTGAGCTTCATGACAAAGAATATGCATCCTACAACAGAAAAATGGATATACTCAACCATGAGATCGCTGCGAAAAAAGACGAACTTGCAATGTTTGAAGACAGACTTGAAATCGAATATCTCAATCTCAGAAAGAAACAGCTCAGACAGGATATTGAAGCATATCTGTTCAACGGAGATAATTCTATTACAAATCTTTTCAAAAGTTCACTCGAATCAGATGTAGAAACAAATGCCGAACTTGTAAGCGGATATATCAAAAATGAATTTAAAAAGAGACTTACAGAAAAGAATCAGGTATTTGATGAGATAATAAACGGAAACCTTATAGATATACAAAACAGATACAATAATAAAAAGAACGAAATTATGAAAATCGAAGAAATGTATAACGAACTTAAGGTGGAATTGGAATATGAACAAACATCTACAGCAGTATGAGGAGAAAAAAGCTGAAACCCAGCTGATCCTCAATGATATTCACAAGTTTTATACTGATAACAATTATACTGCAGAAGCATCAATAATATCTGATTTTATTGAAATGCTTAATAAAGAAGAATTTTCCATCGTTATTGTCGGTGAATTCAGTGTCGGAAAATCTACATTTTTAAATGCCCTCATGGGCGAAAAAATCCTTCCGTCATATTCAGACGAAACAACGGCAACGGTGACACTGCTTCGGCACAAAAATAAGGCCGAGAATCAGCAAAAGGGACGTGTTTATTACGCTGACGGAACATGTGAGGATATCGACAGTATAGAAACAGATGTCATTTCAAGATATGTAAGTACACGAAGCGACATTCCTGTTGCAGCTACTGTAAATCATCTTGATCTTTATCTTGATTCACAGTTCCTTGACGGAAATATTACTCTTGTTGATACTCCTGGTCTTAACGGCACTGCCGACGGACACAGAGAAATAACAGAAGCTCAGATCATGAAATCAAACGTCTGCCTGTTTATGTTCAGCGCCGACAGACCGGGCGGAAAATCTGAATTTGAGTTTTTAAGTCAGATCAAAACAAAAGCAAACAAAATCATTTTTGTATTAAACAAAATTGACCAGATAAAAAATAATGAAAACGAATCATATGAAAAAGTAGCAGAGAATATGCTCAAGCATTTCGGCAAAATATTCCCGGATGCCAAAGAAATGCCTGAATTCTGGTGCGTATCTTCATATCAGGCTCTCGTAGCAAGATCAAAAACTCCGCTTTCATACAGAGGACATTCATCATTTACACCTGAAGAAAAGCTTAAGCTCTTAAAAATGTCCAAAATGGAAAGCTTTGAAGACGGACTCTGGAATTTTATCACAGAAGGGGACAAGGCTAGAAACAGCCTTCTGACTCCTACTTTAAGAGCTGCAAAAATGGTTGATGAAACCCTTAAAAACCTTGAACTTGAAAGCAACATCTATGAAGCAGCCGTTGACAATAATGAAGCACAGCAGATCATTGATGATCTTTACGGCAAAATACATGAAACCGAAGAAAAGATGGAAAAATTAAAGGCACGAATTTACAATGACGTAGACAAGTGCAAGAAAAATGCTCTTGATTTTGCCCTTACAAAAGTAAGATTATTCAAAGGACGTCAGCTTGCAAATCTTGAAAGTTTCCAGACAACAGAGGAACTGATAGAGCTTGAAAAAAGCCTTCCTTCAATAATCAATAACGGTGTCAGTGCTGCAACATTTGAACTGAAAGAAAAGCTTGTAAGCGATGTAGCAAATGCTGTCGGAAAATATCTTCCGGATATCATGGACTCCGTTCGAATTCTTGTTACTGAATTTGAATTTAATATCTGTCCTGACTGCAAATATAACCAGACAGAAAACTCTTTTGAGCTTGGAATTGAACAGTATCAGAACAGTGTTAATGAAACAAACGCTGAAATCGCTTCACTCCAGGAAGAAATCGACAATCTTTCAGGCATGTATATGAAAGCTCTCAGAGTCGAAAAAGAACGTTCAAAACTCAAAAATGATATCAACAGGCTCAAAGAAGAAAAACAGCAATATGAAGCCGGTCTTGAAAAGCCTAAGGTAAAAAGAGTATATACAACTGAAGAAAAACCAAGGTTCAGCTTATTTGGGCTTTTCAAAAAGAAAAAGATCACTGAAACAACAGAATATATTGATGATTCAGAGACACGTGCATGGAAACGTGAGGTTGAAGCTAAACTTAACGACTATTCTGAACAGATAAGAGCAAAAACCATGGAATACAATGCTATTGAATACAACGGCAAGCCAAGCGAGGATCTTAACGAAGAGATACACATCAAGTCATCCATTCTTTCAGAACTTCATAAAAAGCTTGATGAAAAACGTGCCGGATTCAAGGACAGATATGTCAAGGAAAATATCGCTCTCTTCCTTAAAAAGAAGATGTTCATAGAAACTTTCTATACAGAAGGAACAAATTCATATGCAAACGAAGCTGTAAAAGAAATCGACAGATTTACAGATGACTTTGAAGGAAAGCTTGACAATCTTCTCAGGAACGACCTTAACAGACGTTTTGATCTTATCAATAAAAATATCGCTGCTCTGGAACACCAGCTTTCATTGTCTTCAGATGAAAAGAATGAAAAAATCAAAAATATCAGAAGACAGATAAGCAACCTTAAAGGCTTGTATTACAGAATAGAAGAAGTTAGAAATTCGCTTGATGCGGACACAGATTCAGAAAAAGGTAAAATCGCTATATAAATAATAAAAAGGAGAGAACCCGCCTCCTCAAACGGCGGGTTTTATCCGCAATCGGAGGATTAATAAGGCATGAAAAACATCTGCAGTAATAATTTTATTATTTGCCTTGGTGATGACATAAGATACCGCTTCGCACAGGAACTGATGCCTACAGGCCATATAATAAACACCAATTCTTTAAAAATCAACAAAAGCTATATCTTTATTCACTCTGATGAAGAGAACGTCATCGCTGATGACAAAAAAATACTTGTCTATACATCTAAACTTCATGATGGAAGAATATTGGAATTTCCTGTTTCGGGAATTGATGTAAAGACTGTACTTGCAGACCAGCAAAACGTAAACATTGGAAAAGTACTTATATTTGCAGATTTTCCGTACAAAAAAGAAAATTTACACTATCTGGTCGAAAAAGTTTGCAACAAATCCAAAAATGCATCTGTAAACGTGATTTTATTTAACGAAAACAGACGTGCAGGATTTACTGATATCGAAAAGTCAGATAAGATCATTAAAGAAGCATACAGTGAATTTGGAATGTTCGGAATAACAGTACAGGAATATGCTGAAGGCGATGACAAGACTGATATTCTAACTGTAAAAACAAACAATCTTCGATATTTTAAAAATAAGTACCGGAAAGAATTAAAAGGTTCTCAATACCGAATAGAGAACAGATTTGAAATTCACTATAAAACATTTCTTGAAAGAACGTATGAGCATTATTTTTCTTTTAATAATCCTGAAGAATTTTCAAGATATGTAAAATTATTTGAATATGGAAATATTCCTGCCCAGACAGATGATATATGGAACGCATTTGCAAATGACTTTAAAAATATGTATCTGTTTCCTTCGTCAGACATCATGAATGAAATTTCAGAATTTTATCTTGATTATATTTCTGAGATCCTTCACTTCAGGTTAAAAGAAGAAGATGTTTTCATAAGAGATGCATCTGTCAAGCAGTTTGAAAGATGTTTTGAAAATCATCCTGTTCTGTCTGCCGGAAATAATGAATTTGAATTTAAAGAAATTTTAAACAAAAATAACGTAGTTACCGAATTCACCAACAAAATAGAAAACTTTTTCTCCACACAGCTTCGTCAGATGCTCTTTAGTCTGGCAATGGGAAAAATTAAAACCGTAATTCAGGCAACGAATGCCGGCGCAAATGCCGGAAATCAGAAGTAAGGAGGAGAGAGCAGTGAAAGTTTCAGAAAATGTTGATGCTGAATTCATAAATAATGCCGTTTTCAAAATTACCAAACAGCTTTATCAGAAAAATGTAATGTATAAAACAGGATTTCTTTTATTGTCCGGAAATGAAGCTGAACTTGAAAAGAAAATTGCTTTCATTGATTTTCTGATAGGTCGAATCGATTTATATGTCATAAAAAAAGAGATGAGAAAAGCTCTTGTTTACACAGCTCTTCTGAAAAAGAAAACCAACATTCTTTTAAATGAGGTCAACAAGAAAACTATTTCTCTTCCTAACATGACCTGATCTGTATGTAAAAAAACAGCCCGTACCTCATGTACGGGCTTTATTATTTTAATTGCTTCTTAATTTTGGCTTCAGCTTTCTGACGTAGGTAATATAAAAGCCGCCAAGAGAATAATCATACATAAAACAAATCAGATTTATCATAGCTACGAAAAACACCAGATACCATTTGCCTTTCTCAAGTATCTGTTTATACATTTCCATTGAACCAAGAAGAAATATTGCAAGAAATGTTTCAATTCCAAAACTGATATTAAAAATTAAAAATTTTGTAAAAAATTTTAACGGACCATTCCGGAAGTTGTCTATATATCCCTTTACAATGGGATAATGCCCGAATAAAAGAATATAGAGGAGTGCAGCTTCTTTATCGAACGTAACAAATATTGAAATAATGCTCGTTGCTATGTAGGTCAGAAAAGCCCATTTTGTATCCACTTCTTCATTCATGACCATCATCAGAAGACCGGCCATCATCGGCAATACAATATACAGGACAGGAAATACGCCTGTCATAAACATACAAACCAGACACAGAGATGAGATTATTCCTCCGAGAGCTATTTTATAACTTATTTTCTGCACATCACACTGCCCCTTTCCTTAAGCATTTTCATACTTATATAATACCATATTTTTCTGACAATATCAACGTTTTTCCAAGCTGTTCAGTTATATGAAATCGAATTTTTTTACAACTGAACAGAAATGAAAAATGATTGACGAACAACATCTAAAATGGTATAATAATTAATAGAGTTTTCTAATAATAATGAGAGAGGTTGCATTAATGAATAACAAAAGTTCCGAGGATAACAGCCGAACCGGTTTTATAATAGCATTTATAGTTGTTGCTATCCTGTCAGTTATATGCTGTATTATTGTAAACAGCCTGCTCAATAAAAGCAACACAAAAAATGTTAAAGATGACACGTCCACTTCAGTCACAACTGAAGTGTCATCAGCAGAAACAGCGTCTTCAGAAACTACTGAGGACGTTGATTCTATCGAGATATTAAAAGAACAGCTTGTTTCAAATCTTACTGAAGAATTCTATTTTTCAGACGCTGAGATCAGTTATAACGGTACAAAAACTTTTCCGTTTTCCTTTTCAAGATTTTTAGCACCGGGAGAAATTCTTGAAAAAGCTGCAGTTACATATTCAGCAGAAGATGCTGTAATTAATGAACTCAAAGGCGGATTCGGATTCAATGTCACAAGGGACGGTATCGAAGACAGCCAGAACCGTTCTGACAGCAATGAGTGGTTCCAGGGAGAAGAATTTCACGTTGCCCCGGGTGCAAATGAATATACTTTTGAATATGTTATTCCGGAAAACGTCCGTGAAAAAATCGACTTTAGCGGTGAATGTCAGGCAGGATACTGGTATGGTCAGCTTGATAAACTTAAAATAACAAAAATCACATTTTTCAAAACACCATTAGTAAAAGAATTTGAATACAATAAAAAATCAACACATAACGGCGAATTAAACGACATCTTCATCACAAACAGCGACAAGCTCAAATTAACATTCAGCCTCAAAGACTTTTCAATTCCTTCAGGCAGCCAGATACAATGTATATCTCTTATAGTTCAGGGGGACAACCCGATAAACAGTCTTTCAGGAAAATTTAATCTTTCAGGATGCGAAAACATTTCCATTGACAGATTTTCAATGAATGAACCGAGCAATACAGCAGTGATCAATTTCTTTATTAATCCTGATGCAGCCAAAGAAATTGATACACAAAAAGGTGCAATAGAATTATCACTTAACAATGATACTAATGATTCATTGATAGTAGACACATTAAATATTTATTATCTGACCCCCGGAGCACTGGAGAAGCTGTCATCATAAAAACATTAATTAACCACATAAGTCAAGTTTTATGATCTTCCTGCATATTTTTTATCAGGAAGATTTTTTTTGCTAAAATACAGTAACGAAAAGAAGTGCTTATATTATGAAAATATTACTCTGTGCAGTCAATGCAAAATATATTCACACTAACATTGCATTAAGATGTATAAAAGAATACTGCAAAGACAAAATCTCTTCAGAAATCATTTTTAAAGAATACACCATAAACAACTATGTTCAGGATATTGTAAATGATATTTATAAAGTTCATCCGGACATCGTTTCTTTTTCAGTATATATATGGAACAAGGAAATAACAGCAAAAGCCTCTGTTCTGCTAAAACTTTTACTGCCTGAACTTAAAATTGTTTTCGGCGGTCCTGAAGTATCATACAACCCTCATGATGTAATGCGATCAATAACCGAATGTGATTACATAATAAGCGGAGAAGGCGAAATTACCTCCAAATACCTGTACAAGGCTCTGGAAACAGGGGAGAGCACAAATGATATTAAAGGAATTACATTTCGAAGCAAAAATGAGATCATAACAAATCCTCCGCGTGAACCAATGAATATGGAGGACATCCCGTTTCCTTACTCAGATTTTTCAGAAATTTCAAACAAAATATGTTACTACGAAGCTTCAAGAGGCTGTCCTTTCAACTGTCAGTACTGTCTTTCATCAATAGAAAAAGGTGTAAGATTTGCTCCAATAGAAAAAGTTAAAAAGGATCTGAAAATATTTATAGACCATAAAGTTAAACAGGTGAAATTTGTCGATAGAACCTTCAATGCAAATAAAAATTTTGCAAAAGAAATAATAACGTTCATTATAGAAAACGATAATAAAATAACAAACTTTCATTTTGAAGTCGCTGCAGAATTAATGACAGAAGAGCTGATACAGCTGCTCGGCAATGCAAGAAGGGGTCTGTTCCAGCTTGAAATCGGTGTACAGTCCACCAATAATGACACCCTCACAGAGATATCAAGAAACGGCGACTTCAATAAAATAACAGAAACAGTCAACAGAATACAGTCATACCAAAACATACATATTCATCTGGATCTTATAGCAGGACTGCCGTATGAGGACCTGAACAGCTTTAAAAGATCATTTAACGATGTTCACAGTTTATTTCCGAATCAGCTTCAGCTTGGATTTCTTAAAGTACTTCATGGAAGCGGAATGGAAAAAATCGTTAAAGAACATGAAATCAAATATTCTCCGTATATTCCATATGAAGTGCTCACAACAAAGTATCTTAGCTATGATGATGTTCTTTTTCTGAAGGATATCGAAGAAATGACAGAGACATATTATAACAGCAGACGTTTTATCAATTCAATGAAATATCTTTATAAACATTCAGATTCATATTTTGAGACATATGAAAAACTGGCAGAAACCAAGAGTTCAGAATTTATTGACAACATAACACATAACAAAAATGATACTTACGAATTTCTTATAAAATCACTCAGTAAATTTAAAGACTCAGACATAAACATTTTCAAATGGCTGTTAAAGTTTGACTATATTCTGCATGAAAGACCCAAAGGAAATCCGGACTGGACTCACTCATGTCAGAATCTGCTTGATAAAAACGGCATATATGATATCATAGTCAGAAACAATTCACTTACAAAATATTTTCCTGAACTTAAAGAATATGATCCGAAAGAAATACTTAATTTTTCTCATGCTGAAAAATTACCGTTAAATCCGGTCACGCTCGAATTCAAAGACACAACGGTTCTGATCAATTACAAAAAAAGAGATACAGACGGAAATGCTGAATATGTGATCATAGAATAACTGCAAATATTTCACATAACACCGCAGATCAGTTATGAACCAATAATCATAATTGATCTGCGCATTATTATTGTTTAATATTATTGTTTAATAAATATAAACGTATCAGAACATTAAAAACAATACAGAAGAGTGATATACCTTATTGCGCAAAATCACACTTTTGCGCAATAAGGATATAGGATAAATAAAAAAGTGCTTTATATCAAAATATACGCATATCTTAATAACAGCACTTTTTTATTTAATTTGGATGAAATTTATTTAACTAATGGATTGGTATATCTTTTTCTGGTATCCTTAACGCCTTTATAGCCGATAGCTCCGTTCGGACAATACTGCAGACATGCCATACATGCTTCGCAGTTATGCATCCATACAGGTTTATTGTTTTCAAGCTTTATATTATTTACAGGACATTTTGAAACGCATACACCGCAGCCTTTGCATTTATCGTTTACTATATAATTGCTGTCGCTTTCCTTAACAGTTGATATATTTTTGCTTAATGCCTTATACATAATACTGTCTATCACAGCATGACTTTTCTCAGGCTTTAATACAGGCTGATCCTTTAATTTTTCTGCGATGGATACAAGCTTCTTTTTAGCTTCCGCAAAAAGCTTCTTTTGTTTTTCTTCAGATAATCCTCCGTACATCGGATAATAATTACCCGGCATATGAATATAAAATCCTGCAGACAGTGATTTGGAATTATTTTTCTTTAAAAGCTCATCAAGATTCTGAAGTGCTTTTCCCGGAAGACCGCCGTAATTTGCTATGGAAAATACATAGCATGAATCGTCATATTTGAGTTTGTTTGCAAAATCTGTAATTATATTCGGAAGAGTCCACATATATACAGGAAATATAATACCGATCATGCATTTGGAATGAACATTGCCTTTGTATTCAGTTACACAGCGTATTTCTGAATTTGGGATAAGAACAGACAGCTGCTGCGTAAGATATAGAGAATTTCCTGTTCCGGTAAAATAGTAAAGTATTGTTTTCATAATAATTATAATTCGGATAAACCGAACCTTTCTCCTCTCTGCATAATTACTAATCATTTTAGTGAAGTTATGAATTGTTAATATATATATCGACACGTTATAAAAAAGTTAAATATTTTTTTATTTTGTTAAAGAAAAATATTTTTTCATTTTTTTATCTAAAAATCAATTAAATTTGTAGAAATTTGATGAAATTAAAGTTTAAATAATTTAAAATTTTTATTGAAATATTATATTTAAAAGTGTATAATAATTATATGACTTCGTACACTAATTATGATTGGGGAGAATTTGATGAAATTCAAAAAAATTACTTATGAAAATGTTGTAAGTATAGCAGCAAATATATTTACTTTTTTCATGATCGCTGCAAGTGTCATCTTATTGTTTATTTTCAATTATTATAAAACAAATATTCTGACTATATTCATAGGCGTAAATATTTTTGTATGTCTGTTTTGCTTTTACTTTGTTAGAAAGAAAATGTACTATGAATGGACAGGATCTTTATATGGTGTTTGTCTTTGCATGATGACTGCAGGTACGATATGCATGGGATTTGGCTACGGATTTGCAATGTACAGCATCCCGATAATTGCAGTATCGTTTTACATCTATTATATAGCGGTAAAAGCAAAAAATCGTCCGATAAATCCAAATTTACTTAGCTGTATATCAATATTAACGTTCTTTACCAGTATTATTAAATCATATTTTGACGGACCTATTTATGTACTAAATGAAAAAGTTCAGATGCGGTTTCTGATCTTTAACTCAATATCAGTATTTACGATACTCATAATATTTATAAAACTTTTTATGCTGGCAATAGGAAACAATGAAAATATACTTTCTGAACTTGCTTTAAAGGATAAGCTTACAGGATTATATAACCGACATTATCTTCTTTCATACATAGAATCAATAGACAATAAAGACCTGGCAGATTACTGGCTGGCAATGCTGGATATTGATGACTTTAAAAAAATAAATGATGAATATGGACATGACTGCGGAGATCAGGTATTAAAACAGATTGCAGACATTATAAATAAACTGTGCTGCAACTGTACAGTTTGCAGATGGGGCGGAGAAGAATTTATCATTTTAGGATCAAAAGAAGTTTCTGATATCAAGATACTGTCAGAATTAAAAAACAGAATAGCACAAAACAAAATATCATACGGAAACCGACTTCTTAAAATAACAGCTACCATTGGAGCACAGAACTATAAAAAATACGACAATGTTGATATATGGATCTCTGAAGCAGACAAAAAACTCTATACCGGAAAAAATTCAGGAAAAAATATTGTTATTTATTAAAAAAATTTTTTAAAAATATTTTAAAAAAAGTGTCCACTTTATAAAAGTTCATACGAATACTATATTGAAATGTGAAAGTAATATGTTCTTTTTAGAAAAGAACATTAAAGCCCGGATGATAATCGAAGCATCCGGGCTTTTTAATTTTATGATGAAAAACAAAAAATCCGGAATACTGAATTTACATCAGTATCCGGATCTGATTTTCTATAATTATTAAAATATTATAACTGTGAATCTGAATTCATCATTGGAAAATTTCCAACAACTTCTGCCCACTCAATAAGAGAATTAACAGCAGATCGTGTAATCTCACTATGTTCCCTGATAAGAGAAGTATCTTCTTTTATAGAGAGTAAATCATCCCTGATACCATCTGTTTCTGATTTAGCAATCGAAAACTTCTCATTCATTTCAAAACGAATAGAATTGATCTCATTTCTCATTACTTTAACTTCTTCTTGTAAAGTGTTCATCTCCGAATGAATTAAATTCATTTCAGAACGCATATCCTTTAATAATTGTAAAATTTCATTATCCATTTGAAAATCACCCCTAATGAAATTATATACTATTTCCGCAGATATGTCAAGACAACAGGGACCAATTCTTAAAATATAAAAAAAAAAAATTTTTTTCGGATATATGTCCACTTTTACTCATTTGATACG
Source organism: Oscillospiraceae bacterium (assembly GCA_045628605.1). Taxonomy (GTDB): domain Bacteria; phylum Bacillota; class Clostridia; order Oscillospirales; family Ruminococcaceae; genus HUN007. The sequence goes on along the minus strand of JAZQPR010000262.1, from coordinate 49,866 downwards.
AATACATTATTGAAATGTTATCATAAACATTTTTAGTCTTTCATAATAATATCTTTTATATTTAATATTTTATTCTTGAATTCGGAGAGCCTGTCAGCAGGCAGGTCTCTCCACTTATTTGTTAATATGACATTTTCGCAAAAAGTTTCATTTTGCTATCTCTAATATATGAAAAAAGCAGACCGGCCGGTCTGCTTTTTTCTTTAGGGTTTATAATTAGAAATTTATATTAGAGTAGTTAAATTCTGTTATTGAGTTCAACAGGTGTCAGAAAATTCTTTGAAAATAATACTTCATATTTCTTTCTGATATTTTCTGATTTTTGTGATGTATTTTTTGAATGTTGTTTTTTTGTATTAAGATTATTTAATATATAATGATCCAGAGAAGATAATTCAAAAATACTGATCTTCTCTTCTTCCCCGGTGAAATCAGAAGATGATTCATCATTTGAAAAATCAATATTGCAGACTTGATTTTCACTCTCATCTTTCTGAAAATCACCGGGAACAGAATAATCATTAAGGAATTTACAATCGTCAAATGTATCTTTGCTGATATCTTTAAGACCATCAGGAAGACCGATACTTTTTAAAGCTATACAGTTTCTGAATGCATGAGCATTAATTATTTTAACAGAATCCGGTATAGTAATTTCTTTGAGGTTAATGCAGTTTTCAAAGCATCCGGAACCTATTCTGGTTGTTCCTGAAGGAATAATAATACTTTTGAGTGAAATACATGACATAAAAGCATTATCGCCGATACTTTTGATCCCGTGTGAAATAAATACTTTTGATAGTTTATCACAGTTCATAAAAGCGCCTCTGTCAATATAATCAACGGAAGAAGAGATTATTATTTCATTAAGATTATTAAAATCCCTGAATGCTTCAGGTCCGATTCCGATAATACCTTTTTCAAAAATAATCTTCTTTACAGAATTCCTGATATTATTTATTGAACGATTATATGAAACTACAGCTTCCGAACCATTGATAACTAATGTTCCGGTACGATCAAGTTTACAGCTGATCTTACTGCTGCTATTATCTTTTTTATCAAAACATCTGATCAAATATTTTTCAGATGAAGCTGTGTTCCCTGCTTTGGAAACTGATAATATCGAAACTGTAAATTTACTTGCGTTCATAATTTCACCCTTTTGAAAAATGCTAAAGAAAACTAATGTAATAAGTATTACACAATTATAATGTTTTTGTAATATATATTACACATTGGTAAAATAATCAGTGAATAATATTACACAATTATTACACCTTGTAACTTTATTGTATCATTTATCTTAAGAAATGTCCATATGCATTATTAACAAATTATTTTATGCAATTACAGTCTTAAGTTGCCGTTTTGTACTTATACATACCATATAACGGAAATTTTTAAGTTTTGTCATTGAGTATGAGTAAATAAAAGTTAAATACAATATTTCAAATTGAAACTAATTTGTAATAACTTTGTAATATTTTATGGTTTAAAATACAGCGGAAGATATTTTGTTATTCAAAGCTCTGCTTTTAACAAGCAGAGGCGAGGGATATCCTCTGTGTTGTTATAATAAAAAAAGCTGCGGATCAAATCGCAGCTTTTTTTATTTACTTAACAAGTTTAAAATCAACAAACTCAAAATCAGGATTTCTGTTTATAAACATTCTGTAACGATAATACGAAGCCGGTGCATGAATAAAATTATAAACGAAAAGCTGACTGCACCACTCCCCTGTTTCAGGATTATTAATACGGACATTATACATTATTCTGCCGTATTTTTCATTACTGAGAGTAAAAACCGCTTTATCAGAAAAAGTATTCAGATCGAGCCTTTTTCCAAAATGAACTTCAAATCTGTCATCTGCTGTTTTTCTTACGCTTACCTTATTTCCAAAAGGTGAAGCTGAAAGATCACCATTATTCAGCTTGGATATATCAAACTGTGTAACTGTATCAATATTAAGATATAACCCCTTCATATCTTCATTGAAATCAACACAGTGATAAAAAACATCATTATTAATACCTTCCTCAGGCATATCAACAGGATAAAACTTAAAATTATCCTTAGTCTCATTAAACTTGGTATATTTTACGTCTCTTGCAAAATCGATTTTAATAAACTGAACAAAGAGCATTTATAAAAGTCCCCCATATCCTATGATTAGTTTTTCTGTCATAATTATCTCCCTTAAACATAATATTTAAAAAACATAATCCTGATGACCTATATCATCAATTTCTTCATTCAGGATTCTGATACCGATACCGTTTTCTTCGTCCCATGAGCAGTCAAATGCCAGATAAACGCATCGTCCGTTATAAATATCACTGCATACTTCCTTTGTCGGAACTATTACAGCAGTTAATTCAACCATATCCATAAGTTCATTGACTGTATTCACCTCAGGATAATTTGGATTATCATGCTGAGAAAAACCAAGTGTATCTCTTTCTATTTGATAATAGGAAAGCAATTTGTTCCAGATATCTGTTTCAATAAGACTCCATCTGCTTAGAAAACGAGCATATGAAGAATACTGAACAGGATCAATAACCTTGTCATCTTTAACAAATACATACAGTAAAGCATCCGGATCTTTTCCGCCAAAAGTTATATTTGCAGTACCTTCCCAATAATCAAAATCAAAATCTATTACTCCAAATGTATTGTCAGTCATAAATATCACCTTTTCATTTTCATACTGTTTCCAGTCTGATAGTATTTGTATTTCCTGACTTTCCGCTTGTCTGACCGCCTGTAAGAATTACATTATCGCCCTTTTCAAGACGGAAAACCGATTTTGCATGTCTTAAGGCATGATAGAACATTACATCAACGGAATTAAATTCTTCACTGAGTATAGGAGTTACTCCCCAGCTGAGGTTTAACTTTCTCCAGGCTTTTTCAGAGGTAGTCATACCTATAATATCAACAGGACATCTGAATCTGCTTACCATTCTGACTGTATTTCCCGACAGTGAACTAATTACAATACCGCGTGCATTTGTATCTATAGCCATGGCACATGTTGAATGTGAAACGGCATCTATATTACTTTTAATAATATAATCTGTAGTCTTGAAACGCTTCGAATAATCAATCATTTTTTCTGTATATTCTGCAATTTCAGCCATATTGCGTACTGCGTCAACAGGATATTTTCCTGATGCTGATTCGCCTGAAAGCATAATGGCCGATGATCCGTCATAAACAGCATTAGCTACGTCTGATATTTCAGCACGTGTTGGTCTTGGATTGTGGATCATTGACTCAAGCATTTCAGTAGCTGTTATTACACGTTTTCCAAGTAATCGGCATTTTTTAATAAGATATTTCTGGATAGCAGGAACTTCGACAAATGGAATTTCAACTCCAAGGTCGCCTCTGGCTACCATTATTCCGTCTGCTATCTCACAGATATCGTCAATATTGTCAACGCCTGCCCTGTTTTCAATTTTTGCAATAATATCAATATCTTTTCCGCCGTTGTCATTGAGAAAATCTCTGAGCATACGAATGTCTTTTTTGGATGAAACAAAAGATGCAGCAACAAAATCCACATCATTTTTTATTCCAAAGAGAAGATCTTTTTTATCATCCTCGCTTAAATAAGGTCCTTTCATAACATGATTTGGAAAATTCATGCTCTTTCGATCAGACATTTCTCCGCCGACAATTACCTCACAAACAATATCTGTCTCTTTGACCTCTTTAACTTCAAAAATCAGAAGTCCGTTATTTACAAGGATTTTATCGCCAACATTTACTTCTTTTACAAGATCTTTATAGCTTACTGATACTCGCTCATTTGTACCTATCTCATCATTAACAGTAAAAGTGAAAATATCGCCTTCTTTTAAAGTAATACTGTGATTTTCAAATGTTTTTATTCGGTATTCGGGTCCTTTTGTATCAAGCATGATGGCAATCGGTTTATCAAGCTCTTCTCTGACCTTTTTTATCAGATCTATTTTGCTTTGATGATCTTCATGAGTTCCGTGAGAAAAATTAAGTCTTGCAACATTCATTCCTGATACGATCATTTTGGTAAGTATTTCTTCGTTTTCTGATGATGGACCAATAGTACATATGATTTTTGTTTTACGCATTTTTTTACTCCTGTATAACCAATTTAATAGCACGAATTCAATTCTTTTTAATTATATTTTAACATTTTAATGTACTATAGTCAAGAAAAAAAGCAGAACAAAATGTTCTGCTTTTGTGTCATTAATCAATATAAAGTGTTGTTGATTTTTCATCTGACTGACTATCGTCATTTTCCAAATCTTCAGAATTATCATTTTCAGACTGTTCTCTCTTTTTCTTGGAAAGAAGAAGATTTAACGCACCCGGTTCAATAACTATACCGTTTACTGAATCAATAAAATTGTAAACTTCCTTAAATGTAACAAGCTGCATTCTGAACATGCCGCCAAACATATTTATAAAATTCTGATAGCTTAAGAAGATAGGAAGCCATGTTGAATCATTGTCATTTTGATTTACTATAGTACGAAGGTGCATCTCAGTTACCGGTTCCGTCTCATCAGGAAGAGAATATCCGGCAGGAATATCTACCAAAATATCCATATTTTCCGGTTTATCATCACTTTCTATCATTTTTGCAGCATTAAATGATATATGAATCACATGATCGTTCAGAGGATTTGAAAGATCATCACCTTTCTTAGTAACAGGAACGATAAACAGAGTTCTGTCAATATGAAGATTTCTCAGTTTCTCCTGAAGATAACGGACATTAGGATCATCTGAAAGTTTGAGAGCATCATCCTGCTCACTTTCTTCACCTGAAGAATAAAAACCGTTGTCCATCAGGATCTGTGTTACTTTTCTGATTGTTTCCTGCGCTTCTTCTTCAGAAACTTCATCATCATCTTCCTCATCATCTTCTTCATCATAATCATCTTCTGATGAAGAAGCACTGACACTTTCTTTTGTATCAGTTATATCAGTTAAAGACTCTGAAACTGTTTCATCCGAATCAGTTTCGGAAATCTCTTTTTCTGATGATGTTTCTGATTCATTGTTATCGTCAACTTTACTGTTTTTAAGTTCTTTTTCAAGTTCCTGTTTTTTTTTCAAAAGTTTATTAAAAAGACTCATTAGTATCCTCCGAATAATATAAAATTATAGATTCATTTTTTTAAAAAGCACTAAGCTGCTCCAAGATCAAGAAGTGCAGTTGCAAGTCCCATATAAACAAGCAATGATACTGCATCGACTATTGTAGTAATGAACGGGCTTGCCATAACTGCAGGGTCAAAACCAAGTTTTTCAGCTAAAAGAGGCAGCGAACAGCCAATTATTTTAGCACATAATATTGTACAGCACAGTGTCAGACAGATTACAAAGGCTATAAGTAATGTTATTCCAGTACTGCCCATAATCCATCTGTCAACAAGAAGAATTTTGACAAATGATACTCCTCCAAGAGTCAAGCCGCATAGTATCGCAGTTCTGAATTCTTTCCAGATAACTTTAGGCAAATCAGAAAAGCCGACTTCTCCAAGCGAAATTCCTCGAATTACAGTAACTGAAGCCTGACTTCCTGAATTACCGCCGGTATCCATAAGCATTGGAATATATGAAGTAAGAATAACAATTTTTTCAAGTGCATCTTCAAAACTGTTTAAAATAAGACTTGTAAATGTGGCAGAAATCATAAGAAATAAAAGCCATGGAATTCTTGTTTTCCAAATTTCAAGTACTGACATCTTAAGATATGGTTTTTCATTTGGCGTAATAGCAGCCATCTTGGCAAAGTCTTCCTCTGCCTCATCCTGCATTACATCGATAGCATCATCTACCGTAATGATTCCTACAAGTCGATTTTCTGCATCAACCACCGGAAGAGCAAGAACATCATATTTTTTAATAAGCTGAGTTACTTCTTCCTGGTCCTCAAGAGTACTGACACTGATAACATGATCATCCATAATATCCTGAATTTTAGCATCTCTGTCTGAAATCAGAAGTGTTACAGCTGTGATCATTCCGATCAGTTTTCTGTTTTCATCTGTAACATAACAGGTATAGATAGTCTCTTTATCAATTGCAACTTTTCTGATCAAAGCAAATGCCTGATCGACTGTCCATTGTCTTTTAAGACAAACATATTCTGTAGTCATAATACTACCGGCACTGTCATCAGGATATTTTAAAAGTTCATTAATAGACTTTCTGTTTTTGTTTGTAGAGTTCTCAAGTATCCTCTTTACAACAGTTGCAGGCATTTCTTCAATAATATCTACTGTATCATCAAGAAACAGTTCATCAAGTACAGCTCGCAATTCTGAATCACTGAAAAGTTCGATCAGATATTGCTGCTTTTCAGCAGGAAGTTCAACAAATACTTCTGCTGCGATTTCTTTTGGAAGTATACGGAAAAGAACCGGATACTGCTCTTTAGTCAAAGATTCAAATATTTCTGCAATATCCTGCGGTTCTGCTTCTGAAATAATTGAATGAAGTATTGCATACTTCTTTTGACTGATCAATTTTCCGATTTTTTCAGTTGAAATAATTCCGGTATTCATAAACTAATCCTCCAGACATTTTGTTAATTTACAAAATCAGGATTTGGGGTTTATAGAACACGAAACGTCATGATCACAGTATTCATACTGTATTATATAATATTATTAACATGAGCTAAATGCACATAAGATCTCAATATTTCACAGTACGAATACCGCTTACTTCGGTACGTGCTGCTTTGCCCTCCTGTATCCACTTAACTCACCTCTGCTTTCAATAGTAAAAAGTATCAATAATCCACTAATATGTTTATTATATCATAAAAAAATCATTTTGTCATCATTTTTTTCAAAAAAAGTCTCATATTCAAATGAATACGAGACTTTTTTGAAATATTTAATAAATCATGCTATTATTTAAAATTGATTTTCTCAACACCCTGTTTTGCCATTTCCTTAAGAGTTTCAAAATCAACTTTTCCGACACCTTTTTTCATCGGAATTGCATCAATAAACTCAACCTGATCAGGAAGCATATAAACAGGAAGTACTTCTTTACATTTAGCCTTGATATCTTTAAGAGTAACTTCAGAACCCTGTTCCTTAACTACAAAAGCCCAGATCATTTCACCGAAAAGCGGATGAGGAGCACCGACAACACCTGAAGCCTTGATACCGGGAGTCTTGTTGATCGCATCCTGAACAACTATTGGAGATACAGATTTTCCGCCTCTCTTAATAAAGTACTTCTGTCTTCCGAGAAGTGTGATCTTCTTATCACCTTCGAGTCGAACGATATCGCCTGATTTGAACCATCCGTCTTCGAAGCAGTCATTGTTCTCAGCCTTCAGATATCCGTTGATAACGCTTGGACCTTTGACTAACAGCTGACCTGTTTCGCCGACATTAACTTCATTGCCGTTTTCATCAACAACCTTGATGATATTATCAACACATCCGGCAACATCAAGTGTGCTGGTTCCTGTTATCTCGCCTGTAAGATCAACTGCTGTATGCATAAATACGTTGCTTGTCTCAACAAGTCCGTATCCGTTAACATAAAGATTAAGGTTCTTGAACATTGTTCTGAGTCTGCTGAGAAGAGCAGGAGGACAGAAGTCCATTCCGGCACCAACAGTACCGAGAGATGAAAGATCATATGGACATTTATCCTTGAATATAAGAAGTGCTTCATAATATGCAGGAGGTGCACACATATAAGTACACTTGTAATCCTGTATATTTTTAAGATATGTCATAGGTGATGTATCTGCAGAATAGATCATATAGTCACCAATAAATACGCTTCCGAGAATAATACTGATAACTGAAGTTGAAAGCGGGAATGCAGCTGCAACTGTAGCATAAGGATTTTCAGCTGTTCTGCCGAGTGTAACCATTTCGCCTACAATAAGGATCTCTGAACCAAAGTTTTCCTGTGAGATTCTGACGAGTTTAGGAATACCTGTAGTACCTGAACTTGTAGCAATAAGTAAAGGAAGATCTTTTTCAGGATTCTTAACAACAACATCATCCAAATTGATATTGTCGCTGCATGCACCCTTTAATGAATAAAAACCATCGAGTTCACCAAGAACAGTAACCTGATAGTCAGCACCGTTTTCCTCAGCAAGCTTTTTGAGGCTTTCAGCCTGTGCTGTTTCAGCAACAATAACTTTTACTCCTGTATTTTTGAACATATTGGTTTTTACAAAATCAGGATATCCGAAAAACTGAGGAACTGCATAAGCACCAAGTCTTGCTATAGCAATAAATAAAGGAAGATTGTCAGAGCAGTTATCTATACAGTAACCAACACCCATTCCCTTCTTGATTCCGAGCTTTGCAAGATGAGCAGTAAGTTCATCAATTCTGTTTTTAAACTGTTTTACATTTAAAGTAGCTCCGTCACATGCAACAACCATATGATCTTCAGCAAATCTCTGCAGAAAATCAGCATATGTTTCATTAAAAGTTTTTGACATAATAATTAATCCCCCTAATTTTATTTTATGATAATTTTATTGATCAAAGAACATAATTCTTTTTTTACACCTGGTTCGCTGAAATAGAAATGGTTTCCGTTAAATCCATAAATATCGCATGAGCCTCTGGTAAGTGTCTTCCATGATTCAAAATCTGAGCCATCGTACATTGTATCATTTTTTCCGTACAAAACTGTAATATCACAGTCAACAGCAAGATCATTCATATCCAGAACATAATCATCGACCATTTTTACGTCAGCTCTTAAAACCGGCAAAAGCATAGCCATAAGATCTTTATTTTTAAGTATCATGTCAGGAAATCCGCCTGATTCGCTGAATCTTGAAAGAAATTCTTCATCATCAAGCTTTGAAAGTCCTGTAAATTTTTCAGGAATAAGTGAAGGATAAGATACTCTTCCGGAAGAAAAATAATGAATCGGCAAAGGACAGTTTTTCTTTTTCATAAGCTTTATAAGTTCATAAGCCAGTAAGCTTCCCATGCTGTGACCAAAGAAAACTGTATTTCCTTCTGTGAAGATATCCTTGTAATGCTCAAAAAGATCCTCAACGCATTCTCTGATATCCGTAAACGGCTTTTCAGAAATTCTTGTTCCTCTTCCTGCCGGTTCTATCGGAACCGGAGTTACAGAACTGTCAAGAAACATTTTAAAGTTTTTATACCCCATCGCAGATCCTCCTGCATGAGGGAAAAAACATAATTTAATATCAGCCATTTGAAGGAACGCCTTCCTCGTTTAAGAGATTGAACATATCGCCGACCTTGCTGATAACAGCTACAGATGAAAGCGGAACTTCAAGTTTATAAATACCGTTAAGAAACATTCCCATGCTGAAGATTCCAAGTGAATCCATGCAAAGATCTTCATAAAGATCAGTATCCTTTGTAATCTTGTCTGCGTCTATTCCTACATAATCTGAAATATTTTTTGCAAATTCGTCCCAATTTAAATTGTTCATAATAAAACTCCTTCAATATTTTTACAATTAAAAAATAAATAATAATTATATTATACATCAATATTTCGATAATTCAATACTATCGAAAAAAATTGTTACTTATTAACAACGGCAGCCTTTCTTATATATTTAAACTGAATTTTTCCAATATCCTTAGGAAGATCTTCAGTAAGAACTACTTTATCAGGCACCTTGTAAGCAGAAAGCTTTCCGTTGAAGAATCTTGCAAGATCTCCTCTTGTTATATTTTCATGGTTTACAGGCTGAATATATGCAACTATCTGCTGACCGATAACAGGATGATCCTCAGCTGTAACAGCACATGCCTGAACTTTTGGATGTGAAAGTATAAAAGCTTCAACTTCCTCAGCATGAACAAGGTTTGCGCCTCGTTTAATAATACGCTTGTTTCTTCCTACAAAACGAAGTCTTCCGTCAGGAAGTCTGACTGTCATATCCCCTGTTCTGAACCAGCGCTTGTCATTATAATATACGACTTTTTCAGATTCAGAAGGATTTTTTCTGTAGTTAAATATAACTGCAGAAGTATATATGCAAAGTTCACCGGCAACTCCGTCCTCAACATCTTCACCATTTTCATCAATAACTCTGGCTTTTGTAAACGGCAGTTCTCTGAAATCACTCGGATCTGTTTCCCTGTCTTTGGCTGAATCCCAGACTACCATTGTTGCAGTTTCTGATGAACCGATAACGTTAATAACACGGATACCGAATTTATCTACGAGAATATCTGCTATTTCCTTAGGAAGAACTTCACCTGCAAAATAACATACTCTTACAGCTGAAATATCATAGGAATCAAAATCTGGAACTGAGAGAAGGATCTTTGCGAGTGTTGAAGTAAGCTGAATAGCAGTTACTTTATATTTTTCAACTGTCTGCAGGAAATTTATCGGTTCAAACTGAGGCTGATAAATAACATGTCCGCCTTTTACAACGATCTGTGATCCCATTCCGAAACCGCCCTGATGATAAAGAGGCATGCCTATCATCATTGTGTCCTCTGAAGTAAATCCAAGGTAATCGGAAATATCTACTATAGCATCATAAAATCCCTCATAAGGAACAGTGAGAACTTTAGGATTTCCTGTACTTCCTGATGTACAGGCAAGAGACATTACATGTGTTGAATCAACACTGAATACAGGAAGATCTTCACCTTTTCCCAAAGCCATAAATTCATCATAGGACATAAACTTTTCTGATGAAACACTTGATTTGTCAAAATCACTGATAACTACGACTTTTTTTACAAAGTCAAACATATCAACTACTTTATCCACTGCTGAAATAATATTATTGTTTCTGTAATGATCAGCAATAAATAAAATTTCTGTATCTGCTGTATCAATAAGTCTCTTTAATTCAACTTCACCGCTCTGAGGATCGATCGGAACAGGCTGAGCACCTATTTTTATTGCAGACCAGAACAATCTGTACCACTGAATACTGTTAGGGATGATTAAACCAACCTTTTCATCAGCATGAATACCAAATTCTGAAAGAGCTGATGAAATATTAATAATGTCTTTTGCAAACTGGCCGTAGGATACTGTAACACCGTCAATGGTAATAAGCGGTGAATCCGGTTTTTCAAGTGCGTATCTGTTTAAATCATCGATAAATTTGTTCATTCTTGTCAACTCTACCTTTCATAAAATAAAAAAAACATTCATTCCAATTTTTGTTCTTATTTAAGATGTTCAACGATCCAGTCTGAAACATCATGTTTAAGCCAGTGCATCTGTTCGCCTACAGGCATTGTATGTGTAATAGCTTCTTTTGTTGAAAATACAGGAGGTTCTTCCATAACCATTTTTTCTTTAAATCCTGTTGCCTTGTCAAACATATGTTCGCATGCTTCAGGTCCCATCCAGTTGTCATACTGTCCATGAGCAAGAAGATAATCACAGTTTACAGCACCTTCTTCAAGAACTGCCATCTGGTTGTAGTAATCTTCTTCCTTTTCATATTTTCCTGACTGGAAATCAGCCCATTTTCCTGATTTCATCCATCTCGGAAGCTTATCAGGTGTAATTTTTCCGATAAACAGCGGGAAAAGATTTACGCAGCATTTAACATTTTCATAGCTTGAAGCAAATTTGTATGCATATCCACCGCCCATACATAAACCATATGAACAGATACGTGAATTGTCAAGCTTACTGTCACCTGAGATATACTCCATAATTTTCTCAAATGACAGGAGTAATTCATCTGCTGTAAGTTTAATGTCATAATCAAACAGAGCAGCACCTGTTCCGGGCTGGTCACATGCAACTACAGCAACGCCTCTGTCTACAAGCGGTCTTGAAAGTGTGTTTAACTCTTCCTTACTGCTGCCAAGACCTGCGAAAATTACAGCAACAGGATAAGGTGCTGTAAATTTTGACTGATCAGGATAATGAATATATGAAGGAAGTACTTTTCCGTCACGGAAAGGTATCTCTGTATATTTTGTCTCTGTTTCAAAATTTTCTGTAAGCTTTCTGTAGCTGTTTTCAAGTCTTTTATAAACTACTTTCTTGCCTTCGATATCATCTGAATTTATAAGATAGCTTGCATAGTCACACTGTGAAGCAAGTCTGTACATTTCACGTGCTGTTATTTTGTTTCCTTTTTTTTCTGCTTCGGCTGCTGACTTCATAAACTTGTCAGATTTTGCATTCCACTGTTCAAGCCATGCTTTTTCAAGAGCCTTTCCGCTCATAAGAGGAACACTCTCAACCTTGCTGAGAACATATTCAAGATCGATAGGATTTACTCCGTAAATTAAACTTCTTACCATTACTGGATTAAGTAAGGTTCTGATAGACCACTGCATAATAAAACTCCTTTAGATGTTCAATAGTTATTTTTTCGTATACTTCCAGGCATTTTCCCTGGGATTTTCTATTATATTAATATATACTCTGTGAGGATCAACTTTTGTATATTCTGTGAGAATTTCAAGTGCTCCGTCACAAAGCTGGGTTTTCTGTTCAGAAGATGCGCTGCCAACATATTTGAATTCAACATATCCGCAGATATCGTCATTTCCTGCTTTATACATTTCCATTTCACTGTGCATAAACATAACTGCAGGAAGTGGTTTTTCAAGAACTTTTGAAGCAAGTTCCGTAAATTTTCCTGCTACTTCATTGATCTCATCATTCTTGAAATGATAATTTGAACTGTACTGAATAACCGGCATATCAACCCTCCTTATATTTTGAAAATACGAGTGTAGCATTATGTCCGCCAAATCCGAATGAATTTGAAATAGCAGTATTTATCTCTGCTTTTCTCGCTGTGTTCGGAACATAGTCAAGATCCAGTTCCGGATCAGGATCATCATAATTTATGGTTGGTGTTATAATACCGTTATTGATGGATAAGATCGTTGTAATTGCTTCAAAGGCACCGCTCGCAGCCAGTCCGTGTCCAAGCATTGACTTTGTGGATGAAACCGGTATCTTATATGCCTTATCTCCGAAAACAGACTTTATAGCCATTGTCTCATACTTATCGTTAAGATAGGTTGATGTTCCGTGAGCGTTTATATAATCAACATCATCTGTGGTAATTCCGGCAGAATCAAGAGCTTTCTTCATACACTCAGCCATTCCGACACCGTCAGCCTGAGGAGCAGTAATATCACATGCTTCCTCTGTCATTGCATAGCCTGACAGCTCACAGTATATTTTTGCATTTCTTCTTTTTGCTGATTCTTCAGACTCAAGAACAAGTGCACCTGCACCTTCACCCAGAACAAAACCGTCACGTCTTTTTGAAAAAGGACAGCATGCTGTGGATGGATTGTCATTATTTGCAGACATTGCCATGATCTGATTAAATCCGTGAAGCTGATCATAGTTTATGGAAGAACCCACACCGCCTACAACAAACATGTCACAGATCCCGCTTTCGATCATCTGTGAAGCCACACTGACAGCATAAGCAGCAGAGGCACAGGCAGTTGAAAGATTAAAGCTCGGTCCTTTAAGACCATATTTCATTGAAACCCACGCCGGAGCTGAGTTAGGCATGTTACGAACAATAATATGAGATTCGGAAATAGCCCTTTCCTCTTCTTTCATTGAAGTATCGATCAGACCAACAATAACGCCGGCCTTTGTACAGTCATAATTTTCAAAATCGATCTTTGAATCTTCTACAGCTTCAATTGCGGAAGCCATCCACATTCTGACTGTACGTGTCATTTGTTTACGCTGACGCTTCTGGATCCTTTCATTTACAAAATCCTCAAATTTGTCATCTGCCTGAGCAGCTATCTGAGTGTCAAGCACTGAAGCGTCGATTATTGAGATCGGCGTAATACCTGATTTTCCTTTTACAAGATTGTCCCAGTTTTCAGCAACATTTGCACCAAGTGCGGAAACCATTCCCATACCTGTTACAACTACTTTCTTTTTCATTTTACCTCTCCTTTTTTTGCATATATTAATTCAAATTCTTCTCTTGAATATGGTTTGTATATCAAACACTTTGTGTCGTTATAATATTCTGACAAACAAGCAGAAATATTGTCATAGCCAAATCCGGCATAAAGATCGTCAAACTGATTTGAAAGATTAAGAACATCTTCAACAGCTTTTTTCAGTGAGGAACTGTCGGTTCCCGAATTAAGACAGGCACCTACAATATCATTTAAGAGCAGTGCAGACAATGAAAGAAGAAGATCATTTTCCTTTTCGCTGTCACCGGATATCTCCTTATCCTTTTCTCTGCCTGTCACAAAGTCCATAAAGCATCCGGGACCTTTACCGCATCCGGCATCAGCCAGTTCTTTAAAAGCACTTCCGGAAATATCAAGCAGGTATTTACATCTTTCATCAGAAAAATATACGTTGCTTGTACTTATAATGCCGATTCCGACAGAATCAACCATTGTAAACGCTGAATATGTCATGAATCTGTTTTCTAGAATATCATTGATTTCGGAATAAGAATAATTATTTTTATCTTTCCATAACAATGAGTGAGAAACTGCAATAGAAATAACCTTATTAAGATACATATTGTAATTTCCGGAAAATCTGACTGTTTTTTTATCGCCCTTTTCAATAAGAGAAGAAATGATTTTTTCTGTATCTTCTGAAGTGAATTCTTCAGTATTAAGTTCAATAAAACCTGAAAGCTTAACCGGATAGAAAAAATGCATTCCTACGCATCTGGATTTATTTTCACATTTTGAAAATACTTTACCGAGCGGGATCGAAGAAGTGTTTGTAACCAGAATACATTTGTCAGATACAATTTTCTCAACTTTTGAAAAAACATCTGCTTTAAGGTCTTCATTTTCAAAAATCGCTTCAATGACAAGATCACAGTCAGAAAGGATATTAAAATCATATGAAACTTCAAAGCTGTTGAGTTTTTCTTCAAGCTCTGCATCTGAAAGTGTTCCTCTTTTATTCATTTTTCTGAGATTTTTTTCAATCAGAGCCTTGAATTCTTCTGCGCCCTCGACGCATGCTACTTTGAGATAATTTGAATCATTGAAAAAGAACCAAAAAATCTCTTTTCCCATTTTTCCGTTTCCGATCAATCCGATTTTCATTAATTAATGGTCACCTCTTGAAATTTTCTAAGGTATTCTGTTTTATCAGCTTTTTTATACTCACCCTGGCTCAGAATAAAATTCATGAGCTTAACAGAAGTATCAAAGCTTTCTTTTTTAGGAGTAACGATATCTGCGAGTCCTAATCTGTATGCTTCCTCTGCAGAATACATTTCACCGGAATACACTATTTCAAGTGCTCTTGAAAGTCCTGAGATCTGACTTGAACGAGCAATTCCGCCCATACCCGGAAGCAATCCGAACGTTGATTCAGGAAGTCCGATGGTTGCATTTGCCTCGCACACTCTGAAATGTGAGCTTAAGGCAATTTCACATCCGGAGCCTATGCAGAAACCTCCGATCGCACTGATGACCGGAAATTTTACATTCCATAAGGATGTAAAAATCTTTTTGTTTAAAACATGTTCCTCAGGAACTTTAATGACATTTCCTTCGCTGTCAGTAACAGTCTGACTTATAAATGATTCAGTAAGCTGATCAACATCAGCACCTGTACTGAAGCGCTTTCCGCCTGTAATAATCAGTCCGTTTGGTGCTGCATTTATACATTCGCTGCAAGCTTTTATATAATCATTGATGAACAATGTTGTCATTTTGTTTGACATAGGAGCGTGCATGGAAATAACTGCAGTACCGTCTGTGATCTCAAGATCCAATGATTCAAATTCAATTTTCATTTTTTTTAATTATCAGCTTTGAGAAACAGAGTGATTCTTCTTTAAACAACGCATTTTCATCAAAATCAGCAGATTTTACATGAGACATACACTGTTTTATCGCATCCAGCTGTTCCCTGCTTTTTTCTCCTATTATTTTTTTAAAGTATTTATCAAGAAATTCATCAAAATCAGTTTCATTTTCACTGAAAGGTGTTCGCACAACAATGTCTGAACGAACTGAGATCTCTGATGCTGATTCGCCGAATAAAAGTTTTGTTCGCTCATCAAAATTATACACAAAATCCTCAGTACAAACGGCACCTTCATTCCACTTATACTCATTCATTCCAAGTCTGATATCAAACATCAGCATAAGTTCAGGACTTATATTACTGTAATCTTCACCGGCAATAACTTTTACTGCAGGTAATTCGGAAAAAAGAGTATTTAGCTTCTTCAGGTAATCCTTTGAAGGAAAGATCTGTACTGAGGAATTAAATCTGAATAATATAAAATCACAGCCGTCATCAACGGCTTTTATAAGCTGTTTTTCAAGCTGATCAAAGTCACAGTCACAAAAATCTGTTTTACATTTGAACAGGTAATTGAAATCCAAAAAAATCATGCCCCTTCTATTTCTTTTTTTACATCCTCCGGAATATCGCATATCAAACGTTCATTTGTAACAAAAGCAAGTCTTGATTTTGCTTTTGCAAACAATTTTCCGGTTTTTCTGTCAGTCAGTCTGTGAGTGTTGATAACAATTTCTCCTTCACATGACCATTCCGTTTTAATCTCTATCTCGTCAAAAATTTTTATCTCATTTACATATCTTATTGTAGTTTCAAGTACAACAATAAACATGCCTGCATCAAGAATTCTTTCCAGAAATCCTTTGCTCTTAAAAAAATGCCATCTTGCATTTTCAATATATTTTAAATATACTGAATTATTAACATGGCCATAAGAGTCAAGATCCGTTCCTTCTGCAGTAACATTATAAATACTAACCATTTGAAATCATCTCTTTTACTGCATTTACAAAATCCTTTGGATCTGACCTCATATCAGATGCATTTGCAATCGCTGAAACCTGATGAACCGTTTTGTTATCAGTCAGTTCCTGAACAAACTTTAAAGCTGCTTCCAGAGGTTCTTCAGAGATCATATCAACAATTCCTGCATTCAAAGCATCTTCAGGATTTAACATTTCGCCTGACAATGCTATCTGTATTGCTTTTCTTCTTCCGCAAAGATGTGAAAGTCTTTCCACTCCGTTAAGCCCCGGAATTATTCCGCGTGATGCTTCAGGCAAAGCAAAAAAAGATTTTTGAGAACAGATTCTGAAGTTACATGATAATGCAATTTCAAGACCGGCACCGAAACATGAGCCGTTTATAGCTGCAGCAGTAACTACAGGCAGTTTTTCTATAACATTCAGAAGTTCTCTTCCTTTTTGAATTCTTTCAAAAAGCTCGTCTATTGAATCTTCGGAATTTTCTATCAGTGAAAAATCAGCACCGTTTGAAAAATGTCTGCCTCTTCCGGTAATGATAACGGATTTTAATTTATTATCTGTTATCCATTTTTCCAATATATTTATATCTACAAATTCGGGAATTGTGATGTGATTTTTCTTATCACTGAAAATCTCAACAATTCCCGTACTGTCTTTAACTGATAAAATTGAAATTCCTGATTGAATTTCATTTTCTGCCATTATTAAGCCTCGTTGATTATATCGTCTTCGTAGATATAGAGCTTATTGAACAGATCAACAATTTCGCCGAGTGTTTCAGCAGGATTCTTTAAAAGGAATTTTCCTACTGTCTGAAGCTTAATGTTAAGATCATATTTTTTCTTTGCAGCTTCGATAAGTTCAACAACCATTAATGAATCAGCGTCGAGTTCATCCATAACATTTGTTTCATCGCTTAATTCATCAATATCTGTTTCGCATTCATCTGCAAAGTATTCAAAGATCATTGTTCTAAGCTCTGCTTTTATTTCTTCTGTTAATGTTTTCATATTATAAATCCTCCAAAATATTATAATTTGTTTAATGTTTTAATTGTTTTAAAAGAAGAATCGCCACTCGTCAGAACAGTGGATTTCTTCATAGCCCCTGTAGCACTCATATCCCAAAAATCCGTAACTCCTATACATTCCAGATATTCCATGGACGTTCTCCAGTGCATCATCTCAAGAAAATTTCTCAGCTGTTCTTTATGAATATCTTCTGCTTTTGTCAGAATTCTCTGATCATAAATCGAAACAACCGGAGTTTTGCAGTCGTAAAATGTAATATCATTAATATTTTTAAAATACGGAGAAGAACAGCTTTCAAGAATCGAACTGTGAAAAGGAAAAGCTACACCAAGCTTAAATGACTTTAGAGCACCTTCCTCAGCAGCAGCGTCCAGAACAAGCTGAACATCATCCTGATAACCAGAAATTACAATAAAATATTCTGAGTTTTCACTTGCGATCATAACACGGTCTTCAATATTTAATGTAGTCATTATACTGCTGACTGTTTCAGCTTCCAGACCTATTATGATGCCCATATCATAACTGATGTCCTGAATTTTCTCTGCTTCATAAATGCATCTGACCACACCATACAGTATATCCAGAGAATCTTCAAGACTGATTGAACCGGCACAAAAAATGGCATTGTTGAGTCCAAGGCTGTAACCGCAGATATAATCAGGTACTATCCCTGATTCAACACAGGAATGAAATACTGTACAGTCACATAATCCGGTAAGCGCCCATTCAATAAATTTTTGCTGAAGATAACCGGTACTTTCTTTGTTTTCCTGATATCTGAGAAGATTAATATTCAAATGTTCCGACGCCTGTTCACAAAGAGTCTTAAAATAATTCAGCTGATCACTGTTAAACATTTTAAGTGATCTTCCAATGTCGCTTCCTACACCCTGAAACAAAAATGCCCTTTTTTTAATATCTCCCGGCATTTGTTCATAAGCCCCCATTTCTTCTTGATAATATATTTTTCTGACTATCAATTCACCACATATTTTCCATATGCTGTTATGTATTATATCATATATTTTTCTGCCTAGTCAATATTTCTAAAAAAATTGTTCATTTTTTCTATCGGTATGCACATTAATATCGACAAGCTTGTTATATTTTTGTAATTATAGACAATATATAAAAATATGATAAAACAGTCTGATGTATAAAATGTCAAATTAGCAAACACAATATATGGCAAAACAAAAAAAGCCTTAAAATAAAGGAATTCCGTATATTTAATCAGGTAAACATTAAGGTTATTTGTTAATTTTTATTGACAATCATTAAGATAATATTATATAATAGAAGAGTTAATGCGATTTTTTCAGACAAATTTATTAAGCATTACCAATTATAATATATCACAAGAGGTTATATAATGTCAAACTATAATACTTTCAGATCTCAGTTTCCTGTTTTTCTGTATAAAAACTATGAACTGAATGAAGATTCAGAAAAGATAATGATCAGATATCATTTTGAAATACAGGGACTGTCCTGTTTTTCACCGGAATGGACAATAAAAAAAGGATCACCTGAATCGGTAACAGATGATCCGGTACTGAAAAAACTAGTTTTTTCACTTGGAATGGTTGAACTGATAAGCTACTGGAAAATAACATGTTCTCCCAAGGTCAGAATACTTTGCGGAAGCATAGACGATGATCAGGAAAAATGGTGGAAGACACAGTATTTTAACGGTCTCGGAGAATTTTTCTATATAAACGGAATAGATGCTGACTTTGAATCATTTATGAAAATTGAATCAGCTGCTGATCAGAATGGGCTTTCAGCCACAGGTCCGTCAAAAAAAGAGCTTAAAGGATGTCTTATTCCGGTCGGCGGCGGCAAAGACTCGATCGTAACATTAAATATTCTCAGCGAGATGAGAGATGAAAACGCATGCTATCTTATCAACAGAAGAAATTCGATCTATCAGTCTGCATACGCTGCAGGTTTTACAGATGATTCAATTGTTCTGTCAACCCGTACCCTTGATGCAAATATGATAAGACTGAATTCAGAAGGCTATCTGAACGGTCATACACCTTTTTCTGCTATAGTTGCATTTTCAGCTGTTATTGCAGCCTATATAAACTCAAAAAAATATGTTGTTCTTTCAAATGAAGCAAGTGCTAATGAAAGCACCGTAAAGGATTCCACAGTCAATCATCAGTACTCAAAGAGCTTCGAATTTGAAAATGACTTTGCAGAATATGAAAAAAAATATATTGATTCCGGTGTTCACTATTTCAGTCTTCTTCGTCCCTGGAGCGAATTTCAGATCGCAAAATATTTTTCAGGACTGAAAAAATATCACAGCATTTTCAGAAGCTGCAACAGAGGAAGCAAGAAAGATATATGGTGCGGAAACTGTTCAAAATGTCTTTTTGTAAGCCTTATACTTTCACCTTTTCTGTCAGTGGATGAAATATCGGATATAATCGGCAAAAATATGTTTGATGATACCGAAATGCTCGAAACATTCAAAAAACTTATCGGTATTGCAAATGAAAAACCTTTTGAATGTGTCGGAAGCAGAGATGAAGTGAATTTTGCGGTTTCTTCTGCAGTAAACAGAGCAATATCATCAGGCGAAAAGCTGCCGTATCTTTTTGAATTCTATAAAAACACAGAGCTCTTCAAAGAATACAGCAGCAAAAAGAATCCGCTTTATGAATACTATAACGAAAAAAACAATCTTCCTGAAGAATTTGACAGAATAATGAGGGATATAAAATTATGCTGAATTTATTAAAGAAATATATTGAAAACAAAAATGTACTTATCCTCGGCTTTGGACGTGAAGGAAAATCAACATACAGACGACTTAATGAAGCCGGCGGATTCAAATCTGTTGCAATTGCTGACAAAAACCCCGTAAACGGAGATCTGCCTGATTCTGTAAAAACGATCACAGGCGACAATTATCAAAGCGTAATAGATAACTATGATATAGTTTTCAAAAGTCCGGGAGTAGTTCTAGAAAAGCCTTTTGAATCATACAAAGCCGAAATCACTTCTCAGACTTCCGTTTTTATTGAAAAATATGCTTCTCAGATAATAGGCATCACAGGAACAAAAGGCAAAAGTACAACAACCACACTTATCCACCACATACTAAAAACTTGCGGAGTCGACTGCGTTCTTACAGGAAATATCGGAATTCCTTCATTTGATGTCATAGATGAAATAAAAAAAGATACAAAAATCGTTTTTGAACTTTCCTGCCATCAGCTTGAAAACATATCCGTATCTCCTGAATTTTCATTATTTTTAAATCTGTTCGAAGAACATCTTGATCATTACGGAACATTTGAAAAATATGCAGACGCAAAAAGAAATATCTACAGACATCAGTCAGAAAACGGCATACTGATATGCAATTCAGACTTAAAGCCGGCACACGATGAACACTCAGGAAAAGTAATTACGATTTCTCAGAATGACAGATCTGCTGATATCTTCTCAGACAATTCAAATTTTATATATAACGGAAATTCATACGCCATTTCCGAAAACGAAGTAAAACTTGTCGGGAAACACAATTTTTACAATATCGCAGCTGCAGCTGCAGCATGCAATATTTCATGCGGTCTTCCGTTTGATCAGATACTGAACGCAGCATGCTCATATTCACCACTTCCCCACAGACTTGAATATGCCGGTGAATATAATGGAGTCAAATATTATGACGACTCTATCTCAACCATCTGTGAAGCTGCCATACAGGCTGTAACAAGTCTGAAAGACGTCGACACAATTATTATCGGAGGCATGGACAGAGGCATTGATTACTCATCACTGATCACATTTCTCTCAGACTGTTCAGTATCAAATATAATTTTGATGTCTGACTCCGGAAAAAGAATATTTGAAGAAATAAATGAAAAATACAGTGACGCCAAATTTTTAAATAAACTTTCACTGACAGGAAAACTTGACGAAGCTGTAAAAATCGCAAAAAAAGTAACATCAAAGGGAAAAACATGCGTTATGTCCCCTGCCGCAGCAAGCTATAATGACTTCAAAAATTTTGAAGAACGCGGAGATGTATTCAAAAATTTAATAAAGGCAGATTAAGAGCATCATTCCCTGACTGCCGGTATATACCAAAAGAGCAGATTTCTGAAATAACTCAGGAATCTGCTCTTTTGGTATATTGCATAATTTCTTATTTGATAATGTCAATTGAAAATAAAATCTGAAATAACTATTATTCAGATCATAATGATGCACCGGCAGCTATTTCGTATACTGCTTTGCATCCTGCTGCATCAAGATCTGCATAACCAATTTTTCCGTCTTTAATGCCAAGCTTTTCGATAAGTGCCGGAATATCTTCCTTTTTGGCACCAAGCTCGCTGAAGTTTACAGGCATTCCTATGCTGTGCAAAAATCTTCTGAATGCTTTTATTCCTTCAAGAGCTGTTATCTCAGGATGATCATAGTTCATTTCACAGTTCCAGATCCTGACTGCTGATTTGACAAATCTGTCAATATCATTTTTATATACATACTCCATAAAAGAAGGCATCACAACTGCAAGACCTGCACCGTGAGCGCAGTCATAAAGTCCTGAAAGCTCATGTTCAAGCATATGACTTGTCCAGTCCTGACTTCTGCCGACTCCGACAACATTTGTATGAGCAACTGTACCGGCCCACATAATATTGGCTCTTGCTTCATAATCTTCAGGATCTGAAATAACCTTGGGAGCTTCTGTGATCATTGTTTTAAGAACAGCTTCACAAAGTCTGTCTGTAATTTCCACATTTTCTGTTTTGGTAAGATATCTCTCATATACATGAGCCATTATATCAGTAATACCGCATGCAGTCTGAAAAGCAGGAAGCGTAAATGTCAGTTCAGGATCAAGAACTGAAAACTTAGGTCTTAAATGATCTGAACCGGTTCCCCTTTTGATCATGCCGTCTTCTTTTGTAATAACCGAATCACCTGATCCTTCGCTTCCGGCCGCTGAAATAGTCAGCACTGTGCCGACAGGAAGAGCGGATGTGATTTCAGATTTTCCACAGTAAAAATCCCAGAAATCACCCGGATAATTTACTCCGGCAGCTATGGCCTTGGCACTGTCAATAACTGAACCTCCACCCACAGCAAGAATAAAATCGATCTTTTCATTTCTGCAGATATCTATTCCCTCATAAACGAGTACATCTCTTGGATTTGGTTTTACTCCGCCAAGCTTTATATATCTTATTCCGTTTTCATCCAATGAACCGCAGACTTTATCAAGAAGACCTGATTTTTCTGCAGACTTTGACCCATAATGGACAAGAACTTTTGAACCGCCAAATTTTTTCACGTACTTTCCGGTATCGCATTCTCTTTTCTTACCGAAAACAAATTCTGTCGGACTGTAGAAATTAAAATTATCCATAGTAGTTTTCTCACTTTCAAAAAATTTTATTTATTATATCATTTTATAAAAAAATATGATATAATATATCTGTGAATTAATTGTATAAATCTCTCATGGAGGATTAAAAATGCATAATTTGTTTGAACAAAGCGATTCATTGAACAGACCTTTTGAATGCTTCGAATTTAATACTAAGAATGAGACTTTTCCTGTTAAACCGCACTGGCATTATTTTATCGAAATTATTTATGTAAAAAAGGGTTCCGCTGAAATATATTCAGACGGTACAAAATATCAGGTCAGTGAAAAAGAAATGCTTATAATTCATCCTCAGTCAGTTCATTCGATCTACGGTCAAAATGACAAAGAACTTGTTTACAGTGTATTTAAATTTGATATAAACAAAATAGCTTACAATTCAGGAACCTATACTCCGAAATTCAGAAATATTTTTAAAAGTGCATTTAAAAAGAAAATGCCGGTTCTGTTTTCAAAGGAACAGACTTTGATCATGGAGTGCGAAGAAATATTCAAAACATGCATAAACGAATGCCAAATGCGAAAATACGGTTATACTCTGATCGTAACCTCCAAAATCAGAGAACTGCTGACACTTATCGTCAGAAACTGGCTGTCACTCAACTTCTCTATCGATTCGGATGTTCTAAATGACGACAATGAATACAACATCGACACAATTACTGAATACATAGACATTCACCTTTGTGAAAACATACAGGTAACTGACATTGCAGAAAAATGCAGGCTCAGCTACTCCTGCTTTGCAAAAAAATTCAATCAGCTTTACAATATGAGCTGCAAAAGCTATATAGAGATAATGCGAATATTCAAAGTTGAAGAATATTTGCTGTTTACTGATTTTGATTTGAATTATATCAGTCAGGAAACCGGTTTTTCTGACTGCAGTCATATGATAAAAAGCTTTAAAAAATACAGAGGATGTACACCCAAACAGTTCAGGATCAACAGCAAAACCATATAATAATAAAAAAATGATGAAGTCATTATGCTTCATCATTTTTTTGAAATATTTACTAAAAAGCATATTTCAGAAATATTTCGAATCAATCTTCTTCTATTTTCTTCAATCATTTGTTTTAGCATCTGTATATGCTAAAAACTATATTAAGTATAATATAAAACAAAATATAAAACTATAAAATTTCTCTTAACAAATAGAAAAAAGCTATATTGTTTAACTTATATATTTATTTCTTATTTTTAGTTTTTTTATCAGAAACGCTGCCGGCTCCGTTTCTTTTCTTTAACTGAAAAATTCTGAAAATAATCAGAGTTACCAGAATAACAACTACGCAGAAGCAGATTATAATAAAGCATGATACTAATTCAGCATCACCGTCAAATGATTCCACATTATCCAGTATCTCATCGCCGTCAAAAGAATCTATGTGGTTTTCTCTGAAATTTAATGTTTCAATACTATCAGCAGCAGCATCAACTGTAATTTCATCAGCTTCTTTCACTTCATCATCCTGAGCAAAATCATAGTTTACATCCCCTGAAAAGACATATCTGTTATAACTGTCATCAGTCTGCTCAGTAACAGTCTCGGATACGGCAGTCGGATCTACAACTTTGATGGATGCATCAGCACCGGCAGCAAATGAAGAATCCGGGTAAATACTGTTTCCATCGTTAATGTCAATACCAAAAGTATAATAGTTTCCTGAACTGTAGCAGCTGTTGAATGATACTGAAAACTCATCGCCGACACTGAGATCATCAGGCAGAACAAATCCGACAGAAGTAAAGACGTTGTTTTCACTGTAAATATTATCAGCGTTAAACTGTCCTCTCAGTACGGAATTATCATTGGTCAGAAAGAAGAAATCTATTGAAGAAATACCTGTTCTGAGTTCGAAGGGATTTTGTGAAGGAGCTTGTGCAAACTGTAATCGCGGATCTTTTTCAATGTTGAATAAAAGCTGTTTAAATCCCGGATTTCCTGAAATCGAAACAGGAACCTGAACCTTTTTGTCAGCCGGAATATTATTGATATCAACTTCTACACTTCCAAGAGAAAGCTGAACTCCCTCCGGAGCAGCAGATATCCGGTCATTGCATATAAAAACAGAAAGCATCAGCATTGCTGCTGAGCACAAATATGCTATTGAATGTTTTAAAAAATTTCTTTTTCTCATTTATTTTTTCCTCTCCGTAAAATTGTATACTATAAATCAGTACGGCATTTTAAACTGTCCCGCACGAAATATATTTGAACTGTAAACAACAGAAAATACATCCTCAGATTTCGAAAGACTGCCATCCTCATTCTGATAAGTCGATACAGCCTGAATCTGTGCTTCATTATCCTTTCTGGACAGCACTTTTACCAGAACAGTATCAATATATGATGTATTGCCTTCATAAGGATCGGTATTGACCCAGACCTTATTATCCTTTTCTGAATAATCTGAAAATAATTCCGACTGTTCATCAAAATATTTTTTATTGAAAACTGTCAGCCATTCAGAATAAATATCATCAAATGAGCAAACTCTGCTGTCCGACACTGCATATAAAGTATCCCCTTCGGATTCCAGTGATACAGTACTGTCAACTTCATAAACACATCCTGATAAATATTTTTCTGAAATATCAAGACACTGAACATAAAGGTTTCTTGCTGAATCAAGAATCTGTTCATCTGTAAATTCATTTATGATCTCATAAGCTTCTTCAGCAGAAGAAGTTTCAACAGTATTTGATTCAGAATTATCATTAAAGCTGAAATTGACTTTCATAGGACTTATATCACATCCGGTCAGCCCGATCATACAAATGAAAAAAAACAGAAAAGCTCTTTTTCTCATGACACACCTCAATTAAGTAAAATTACTGATGTAATCAGAAATAATCTTTTCAGAAGCTGAAACACAGCCCTGGATCATTCCGGATGTGCCTCCGCCCCGTCCTCCGAGACTGCTGTTGATTTCCTTTGAACGAGTGCGAAGATCAACAGAGCTGCTGGCAATTATATAATTATAACCGTCTTCTTTGTGCGTGAAAACCGCAAACAGCCCTTTACATTTGGAAAGATTTTCATTTATAAGCATTCTGATAAAACCTGCATCATCGATCTCTTCAAAAATACAGATATTTTTTTCAGACGGCATTATCAGATCAGACTTTGCTTTGAGCAGAAGCTGCTTAAGCTCTGACTTTTCTGATTTTAAAGAATCTATTTCATTTTTCAGTCCCTGAACAGCTGTGAAAACATCCTCATGCGAAACTGACAGCATAACAGCGGTTTTTCGGGTATTATCATAACGTATACTGTAATCTTTTAATGCATCAGAACCACATACCATATGCAGTCTGGTACCGCCCTTGTATCTTTCATTAGAAATTATTTTTATGATCCCGATCTCACCGGTATGTGAAACATGAGGTGCACAGCACGCACACATGTCATATCCTTCTATAGTTACTATCCGGACATTTTCTGTCAGATCAAGCTTACTTCTGTAAGAAAGATTTTTCAATGTTTCCTTATCAGGATAACAGGCATTGACAGCGACATTTTCGTATACAGCTTTATTTGCCTGAGATTCTATACGTTCAATATCATCCGAAGAAAGTACACCGTTTATATCAACGGTCACATCATCGGAAAGTCTGAATCCGACATTATCAAAACCGAATAAGCTGTGAACAAGTCCGGAAACGATGTGCTCTCCGGAATGATTCTGCATTTTTCGGAAACGTTCTTCAAATAATATAGTTCCCTTAACTACAGAACCGGTTTTTAAAGGAATATTTGTATAATGAATTATCTGCCCGTAATTTTCTCTGACATCCAGAACATCAGCATCATCAAGTGTTCCGGTATCAGACTTCTGTCCTCCGCCTTCAGGAAAAAAAGCAGTCCTGTCAAGAACAACAGCATAACTGTTTTTTTCAGCAGCTGAACATGAAAGAACCACTGCTTCAAAAGACTTAAGATAAGCATCTGCGTCATAAAGTTTTTCTGTCATTTTAAATCTCCCTGTAAATTACATCTGCATAAAAAATTATACCACATCTTTATTGAACATGCAAGAATAACTTTATTTAAAAAATATCATTGACAATTTGTTAAACACATAGTATAATGTTTATATGCTATATAATTACATTTTATGTAGTATTCATAAATTAAGAGCAAAAACAGGAGGATATTATTATGGCAATAAGCTTACAGAAAGGTCAGAAAATTGACCTTACAAAATCAAACCCGGGATTAACAAAAGTTCTCGTAGGTCTTGGATGGGATACAAACAAATATGACGGCGGTTCAGATTTCGATCTTGATGCTGCAGCATTTATGCTTGATGCAGGCGGAAAAGCACCAAATGAAAAGAACTTTATTTTCTACGGAAATCTTCAGTCTTCATGCGGTTCAGTTCAGCATCTTGGTGATAATCTTACAGGTGCCGGTGACGGTGATGATGAACAGATCATCATTGATCTTTCTAAAGTTCCCGCAGAGATCGACAAGATAGATTTTACAGTTACAATCTATGACGCAGATGCAAGAAAGCAGAACTTCGGACAGGTTTCAAACGCATTTATCAGAATACTAGATGAAACAAGCGGTACAGAACTTATCCGTTATGATCTTTGCGAAGACTTTTCAATTGAAACAGCTCTGGTTGTAGGTGAACTCTACAGAAACGGCGGCGAATGGAAATTCTGTGCTGTAGGAAGCGGTTTCCAGGGCGGTCTTGCTGCTCTCTGTGCAAACTACGGTTTAAATGCAGGCTGATAAAGCTATACTTGATTTTTAAAACAAATAAAAAATGGCTGCACGCAAGTGCAGCTTATTTTTTTCAGATAACAGCAGCCGCCTGAAGTGTGAGGCGGCTGCTGTTATTTTATGGTGTTTTTATCTTCTGTGCTGTATTTGATCAATAACCAAAAATTCTTATATAATCACATTCATATGTCGTTTCATCACCAACATTGTCAGACGGCTCTTCTGCCCATCCTCCGACACCGAGGTTCAGTATAAGATACATGTTTTTCTGATTTTCAATATAAGCTTTGTCCTCAATTGACTTAACAAGAATATCATCAATATAGTAATTGATATACGTTTCGCCCCAGTCAAGAGCATAGGTATGAAATTCCTGCTGGAAAAACGAAGCAGACCTGTCTATCCACCATCCGGCTCCCCCGTCTCCGTTTTCTCTTGAAGAATCCTGACGGTGTATTCCGACATAGATTTTTTCAGGTGTATTGCTCAGATATTCAAATATATCGATCTCAGGCGGCCAGCTGTTGTTTCCGTTAAGCCAGAAAGCAGGCCAGAAACCGCTTTTATCCGGCATTTTAAATCTGCCTTCCATATACAGGTTTCCGTTAAGAGGATATTTTGAAAACGGCAAATGAACAACACCTGTGATATGAGAATACTTTCTCCATTTCTTTTCACCTATATTGTCAGTATACCCTGTCTCTCCCTTGTCATCCTTTATCCAGTCATCATCAGCGACTCTTTTCGCAGTCAGAACAAGCTTGCCGTCTTTTACTGCAACCTGAGATTTTCTCACAACTGCACTGTAGTTATGATGATCTGCCCATGGATAACTGTAGGCCCAGACATCGGTATTCAGTGAACCGCCTTCAAATTCATCATCCATAATAACATTTTTTTCACTTCTTACAAGGAATGAGGCATAAGTTTTCTTTATATCCGAAGAGACGTTTGATACAAAAAATTCATTATATACATTTGAAAGATATCTTCCGGGAAGTCCGTATGCCTGATAGCTTGTACCATCAGCCAGACCTTTTGTTTTGATAAATGAAGCATTTTTCTTAAATTCATCAGATCCGTCATTTTTCATCAGAACAACTTCACTTCCGCCGGATTTTCGGCAGAGATAATAACCCGGCTCGCTCTGAGATTCAAGACTTACGGTATTGCTGCCCATAAAACCGGTATGTTCCATAAAACGTGCATCCGACAGAGGCGAAACATTTCTTGACTTCATCAGTCTTCCGTCAGAAACTCTCATAAAGCTGCCATGGTTTGTCGGTGATTCGAATCTTACATATGTTTCATCAGCCTGTACAGGCGATGAAGTGTCCTTTTCCCTCTCTCCTCCGCTCTCCACAACAAGAACAGGCGGGTTCTGAGATTCCCTGGAATTGAACAGTGCAAGGTTGCTTACTGCATCTGAATTGTTTTCATGATCGCAGAAAAGCACAAAGTTAAATTCCTCTGCGCCGGGGTTTTCTCTGACAACATCCGTAACATCAAAAGAAATAATACTTCCGACGTCTTTTTCATGTTTGGTTACAACTACATCACATAAGCCGTAATTAGCAGGAGTTGACTCATATGCCGGCGGAGCTGATTCACTCCACCCGCTGCTGCAGGCTGCGATCTTGACTTCACAGTTTCCGTTTGATGTTCTGTCCAGTCTGAGCTGAACCTCGGCTTTCCTCACATCAGACGTGTCAAGTTGATCAGCTTTAAACTTGATATATACGTTCCTTCTCTTTGCCGCATTATATCCTGCAACATTAATTATGCCCTCCTCCGTATCAAGTGTACCGTCGCCCCTCACGCAAACATCATCAGAGGCTGTAACTGAAGACGTTGTTTTCGCACCGTAAGAATTGCCGGTGTTCTCAGGCAATGCTGATATTTTACCTGTCAGATAGTCAGACAGCATAACAGCATCTTTGTAACTGACAATTCCGTCACCGTTGATATCCTGTGAAATATCAGCGGCTGATTCTCCGTTAAGCTTACTTTTAAGTAGAATAAGGTCTGTAATGTTAATGTACTTGTCACCGTTCAGATCTGCAGAATATCCCTCTGCAGTGCCGGTATAATTAACAGAAAATGCTGAAACACATGCAGCCAAAGTCAAAAAAGTTTTAATTTTTTTATTCATATTTTCCACTTCTCCTGTCAGAAAAAGAATAACCTGATTTTTTTAATCTTTATCCATATTATATATAATACTAATAACATTGTCAATAAATATATAATAATCTCTATAATGAAAAAATGTAAAAAAAATCTAATTTTTTTCAAAACAAGGATTGACAACTTCATACAATTAATGTATAATGTATTCATGGTTATGAAAAAAACCTAATTTTTTTATTTTCTAATAGGAGGAATTATAATGAAGTCAACCGGTATCGTAAGAAAAATCGATGAATTAGGAAGAATCGTTCTCCCGATTGAATTAAGAAGAACACTTAATATCAGTGAAAAGGACAGTCTTGAAATATATGTTGATCAGGATGCTGTTATTCTTAAGAAATATAAATCATCCTGTATATTCTGCAACAGCAATGAAAATCTTGTTGATTACAAAGGCAAGAGCGTTTGTCAGGAATGCATGAATGATTTAAAGAAATAAGCAATAAATATTTAAGTTAATATAATAAAAAAACCTGCTTATAAAGCAGGTTTTTTAAGTTTTTTAAGTATTATGGTGATAAAATGATAAAAGAAAACAAAGCATTTGATATTCCCGGGTTCACTTTTTTTGCAGAAAAAAACATTTATACCGGAAGCATAACAGAAAACAGGGAAAAATATTTTAACTACAAAATATATCCGGGAGAAAAATTCAAGGTCACTATCTGGAAAGGTCCGTTCTGTCTTGTAAAAACTCCCGAAACCGATATTATTGAAACCGAACACGAATTTGAATTTACAAAAGAAGGCTTAAGTGAACTGAATGTCTGGTTAAGGGAACAGCAAAAGCTTTCTTTTGAAAATTATTAATTATCAGTTCGTTATTTCATAGATATTTCTTCCGAATCTCTTCGGAAGCAAAAGTTCCTTAAAACAGTCAATAAAATAATTATCCGTCATACCGGAAATGTAGTCAACGATCGTTCTCTTCAGAGCATTTCCTGTTTTGTGGGATTCTATATATTCAGGCTCAAACTCATAGAGATACTCTCTGTATATCTCAGAATATTCAAGATCATTCAGAGCATGTTCATAGTACTTTTCAAAAATAGTCGTGAACATGTTCTGTATTTTTTTGTCCGAATCACTTATAGAAGGATTTTTATAAATATTCTTATAGTTAAAATCCATCAAAGCCTTAAGTGCAGCATATTTTTCAGATGATATCTTCAGATAAGGTTTATCAAAGCTGTTTTCAACTATATCAGTAATAAGAATATTTATAATTGAACTGTTTGTATTTCCGAAAACAGAAGTAATACTTTCCGGAATATCATCACGGGAAATAAGCTTAAGTGCTATAGCATCTTCGATATCTCTTCCGATATATGCAATAACGTCACTTATTCTTACCACACATCCCTCAAGTGTCATCGGCACGAGTTTTTTACTGTAATCAAATTCGTTGAAACAGCCTTCATATTCTTTTATAAACTGATCGAAAGTTTTATTTGTGTCAGGTTCATATCTGTCCTGAATTATCTCACCGTTGTGAGAAAGAACTCCGTCAAGAACCTGAAGGGAAAGATTCAGTCCCTTTCCTCTCCGCTCAAGTTCCATCAGAAACTTTACACTCTGAGCATTATGACAAAAATATCCGATATTATTATCTATGCATATTTTGTTAAGATACTTCTCCCCTTCATGACCGTAAGGAACATGTCCAAGATCATGCGCAAGAGAGATTGCTTCTATAAGATCTTCATTTAAACTCAAGCATCTTCCGATCATACGTGCTATCTTCGATACAAGCTGAACATGAAGAACACGATGAGTGATATGATCGTTTTCAAACATTGAAAAAACCTGGGTTTTATCTATATATCTCGTATATGCTTTTGAATGGATTATTCTGTCAGCATCATGAAAAAACGCAGGTCTGATACTTATCCTGTCGGGAATTTTTTCTGCTTCAAGTCTGATACTGTCTGAGCTTTTACAAGCGTATTTACTTAAAGAGCGTGATTCTCTTCTTCGTTCGTTTTTTACTATTTCTGCAAATACTTTTTTCTGTTCTTCTGAATATGTTGCCAGATCCAATTAAATCACCGCCAAATATATTATAGTTTTTACAGAAGAGTCGAAAGTCCGTTTACTACAATATTAGGATCATCAAGATCAATTATAAGACAGTTTCTGCCATTTATTGAACTTGTTCTTAGTCTGGAAGCAGCATCTTTCTTTATATTTATAGTAACATCCGGAGTTACTACGACTGTTCTGTTATCTGTAATGTTAGCTGCCGTAAGATCAACATCTCCGACCAGCGTCTTGTATGCAGGCTCAAGAGCTTTCAGCTTTTCATCGCTGACGCCTGCTTCTGTAAGTATATGCTTGAGCTGCTTGTCATTTATGGTAGCAGCTTCTGTTTCGTTTTTGCTGAGATCAACAACTTCTCTGATCTTTTCGTTTACCTGAGTAATTACATTATAGTTGAGCTCATCTGAAACGACAGCGTTGAGAACATCATGGAAACTGGTCTTCTGCTTCTTTGCAGACATCGTAAACTCGCAGTCAAGAATATTCTCAACTATTGAAATATTAGGCTTATCATGTTTTTTTACGAAGTACATAACATGATTTACATCAGGTGCTCTGTCAGAAAATACAGGATAAATAAATCCGTCAGACGGGATCTTGCTGATGATCATGTCCTTGTTTTCCTTTTTCATAACAGTGCCTGTTTCTTCATCAAAGTACAGTCCGACATCACTTGTGTTTGCAGGACAAAATGCAGTGATCATAAAATTGTACTCTTCAGTAATATTATCCTCGTCGTCATCATCATTTTTATTTTTCTTCATAATGCTGTATGTGCAGTGTGCTGCAAGGAAAGTAAATGACTGAGCATATTCTATATTGTCAGTAATTTTGGTGATCAGTCTGTCAACAGCTTCCTCATCCTTCATCTTTGTTTCAACGATATCGTGAAGCATTTTCTGAGCACCGTCATTTTCATATGAATCTCTTGGGAATTCATACTCGATGAAATTCTTTCCTATCGTACCTGTAAGCACTTTTCGCATTGTATCACGAATAACCTCGCATTCCTCTTCAGGAAGCATTATAAGTGATTTTATATCTTTGTATTTCACGTTTTTTTCAGGATCAATATATACTTTTAAAATCTGATTTATCGTGAAAAAGCCGCTCTGATCTGTAAAATTCTTTTTGATCTCATTTAATTCCTTTTTATTCATTGTGTTATTTTCCTTCTTTATTTAAATTTGATTTGCAAAAGTAACGCTTTATTATTATAACACAATTTATTACGTATAACAACAGTAAATTTGCAATACCTGATGCCGGCCGTCAAACGCAGTAATTAAACTGAATTATCAAGATCAAGAATCCTTTTGAGCTCATCATACAGGTTCTGTACGTATATCGGTTTGGAAATATGACCGTTCATACCGGCTTCGGTACATTCTTTGATATCTTCAACAAACGCATTTGCAGTAACCGCAATTATCGGAATGGTCCTTGCAAACGGTTTGTCCAGCGCTCTTATACGTCTTGAAGCCTCATATCCGTCCATTACAGGCATCTGAATATCCATAAGAATAATATCATAAGTACTTTCAGAAGCATTTTTTACCTTTTCTACAGCAACTGTTCCGTCAAAAGCGGTATCTACAACAAAACCTGCTTCACGCAGAAGCTCATAAGCTATTTCACTGTTAAGCTGATTGTCTTCAACCAGCAAAACACTCTTTCCTTTAAAGTTGTATTTATTATTCTTTACAGTTTCCTGCAAAGCAGTTCCGCAGTACTTCTGGTAAGCTTTGTAAAAATCAGAAACAAAAATAGGTTTGCTGATAAGTCCTGTCACGCCTGCCTTTAATGCTGCATCCTTTACGTCTGACAGATAGTATCCTGTAATAAAAAACAAAGGTTTACAGTCTTCCGAAATATTTACAAAGCTGTTGATGGTACCAAGAAGATCCATGCACGGAACTGATCTTTCCATAAGATAAAAGCTGTACGGATCACCAAGTTCATTTGCCTTCATCGCGATCTGAAGAGCCTCGTCGGCACTTGTACACCAGTCAGGACGCATCCCGAAGCCTGAAGCAAGCTTTGATTCATTCCAGCATGTCTCGCCGTCAGTATCAATGATCAGACATCTCAGATTTTTAATTTCAGGAATAACTTTTTTGACCGGAACAGAATCATCTATTCTGAAGTCAAACGACAGTGTAACATTTGTACCGAAGTTTTCATGACTTTCTATATCTATAGTACCGTTCATCATATCAACAATGTTTTTCGTAATCGTCATTCCGAGTCCTGTGCCCTGAATTCCGGATACTGTAGATGATTTTACACGTGTAAAAGGTTCATAGATGGTCCGCAGGAATTCTTCGCTCATTCCTGTACCGTTATCCTTGATGCTTATAACATATTTTGCTGACTGACAATTCGGAGAAATCGTTTCACTCAGCTTCATTGATATGGTTCCGTATTCATTTGTATATTTTACCGCGTTTGATAAAATATTTATAAGTATCTGATTTATCCTGAGCTTGTCACAGTAAATATCTTCATGGATTATCTCTGAAGAATCAATTGTAAAATGCATATGTTTTCTGTTTATATCGTTCATAACAATATCTTTTATAGTATGAATAATATCTGACAGATTTTCTTTCTTTTCAAAAATAGTAACTTTTCCTGATTCGATTCTTGACATATCAAGAATATCGTTGATAAGAGAAAGCAGATGGTCCGAAGACTGCCTTATTTTTTCAAGATAATCCTCTACCTGTTCCCTGTCGTCAAGATGAGATGAAGCGAGGCCGGTAAATCCTATAATTGCATTCATAGGTGTACGGATATCATGAGACATGTTATTAAGAAACGTTGTCTTTGCACGGTTTGCCTGTTCTGCTGCATTCAATGCATCATGAAGGGCATTTTCCTTTTTCATCTTTTCCTTGACTTCTTCATCTACATTTACATATCCGATGGCAACCTTCAAAGGGAAACCGTTTTCTTCTTCAAGACAAACCAGAACAAGATCGCACCATTTGTACTCACCGTCTATAAGACCAAGGAACCGGATATATGATTTCTTCTTGTTTCTCAGTTCATCTCTGATATTTTCCTTTGATACATATTTGAGCATCATTTCCTTATAATCAGAATGACACATATAGTTTATGATATCTCTCTGAACATTTTCAAATTGATTATCACTGTTTGTCAGATGCGGATACCATTTTGCGAGCTTTTCAGAAATAAAGAAAAGTCTGTAATCATTGTTCTGAAGATTAAGAAAATGCAGAATGTCATATTCTCTTGCAAGTCCCTCGATAGCCTTCAGATTGTCCTGAAGAGTTCGCTGAACAGAAAGCTCATTTTCTATTACATCAGTAATATCGGACATACAGAGAATGACTTTTGTAGGATCATCGTTTATACGTATTATCTCAAATCTGAATGTTTTTTCCTGATTGTTCAGGGTACACGGACAGTTAAAAGAAATTGATTTCTGATGTTTCAGATGTTCAACAATAGAATCCGGAGATATCATTCTGCTGTAAGATTCAATATCTTTTGAAGGACCGAATCTTTTAATGTAATATGAAATCACCTGAGAAAATGAAGTGTGTTTGCTTATTCCGGTTTCTTTTGAATACTGAGTGGAAAAAGTATGGATATAGTCCCTTTCAAGATCAACATAATTTACAGTGATGTAATTTCCGGCAAGCTGACTGAAGGTATTGTGTTCCTCTTCGATCTCTATTTTTCTCGCATACTCTTCATCAATATTATGATAACCGCAGACTATGCCGATAAGACCGTCATTACTGAGTACCGGAACAAATTTTAACTGGTCATAGTGGATCTTTCCTGAATAAAGCGATCTGAAAAGGACTGAAAAATTTCTGTTGTCTATTACATGAGCTTTAATATAATCAAATGATGTTTCTTCAGTAAATTTTTCTCTGTCCTCCGGAATAACAATATTCTGAGCAAGGAAAGAAATAAAATCCGAAAATGAAAACGACCGGATCAGGTTACTGTCAAATGTCGTGTTTTCATCACATTTGTAGACAGTATATGAATTGTTCATCATGTTTATATATGAAATGAAAATAAAATCCTCTGAAAGAGCGGAAATAACACTTAACTCTTCGATTTTCTTTAATTCATCAAGATATTCATTGGTTTTGTCCTTGAGAACCACGATAGCTCCGTTATGGCCTTCTGCTGTTATATACCTGATATATCTGATCTGATCCCATCTGATCGTTCCGTTGAAACGCTGTCTGAAAGTTACAGAATAATTATCATTGTTCTTAAGCGCTTTAGCAACGTTTTCATGACTAAGGGCATTCAAAAGATAATCTTTGTCCTCTTCTATGCAGATATTTTTTAAGAACTCTATATTTCTCTCAAAAGTTGCGCCTTCTTTATGTTCTGATATAAATCTGGTGTAAGTATCGATCCCGTTAAAGATCTTCTGTCTTCCTGTTTCAAAATCAATACTTAATATAAGAAGTGCGTCCGAAGACATAATATTCAAAATATTACTGTATTCAGAAAGTTCCTTTTTCTGAAAATGAATTACTTCCGAAACATCCTGATGACATCCTTCTATTCTGATGCCCTTTGTATAAACATAATTTCTTACTCCGCCGCATCTGACAAAAATAGGACCTAAAACAGGATGCCTCCATGGATACTGTACCTCAGCATGAACACCTGAAACCATTTTATTGACCGCTTCTGCAACAAGCGGATAACTTTCAAAATCAATATTGTCATACCATTCATGATAAAGCTGTTCCGGAGTCAGATCTTCATGAACTCCCAGAAGATACAGCATTGCTTCATCAGCATACATCCTGGGCTCACAGCCTTCATCAAGTTCAAATGCCCAGATTCCTATTTTAGATTTTAAGAATATCTCATCGGAAAACGGAACTTCTCCGAAATTCTGACTCATAATCCATTCCCCCTATAATCATAATAATCCCCAACATACAGAACAGCCAAAATGTTCTGAAAAAAAAAGTATCAATCTACTCTTCTGTTTACCCTGTAATCATAAAAATCACGAAATCAAATGTATACTTCTATAATACTACAAATTATCAAATTTGTCAAATGAAATAATAAAAAACATAAATGCCGAAAGAAATTTGCAATAATAAACAAAATTCTTTCGGCATAAATTATTTTTTCAATTAGTCAGCACCGTCGCCGCCGCATGAACTGCAGAAACTGCATGATGAACAGGACGGACGTAACAATTCTAAACCGGTGCTCACTTTTCACGCCAAAATATCAACACATTTGTTGCCTAAATGATAAATCAATGATATAATAAAAATATCTACCATTTTGTAAACAACTACGCATCGGAGGGATAATTATAAAAAAGCGTAATATTTTCCCGGTCTGTACTCTGACAGCGGCATTTTGTATAATAATCGTCCTGTTTTGTGTAATAAGAACTGATCATACAGACACGACTGATACCGGTAAACAGATTGCAAAACCTGAAATACAAACAGAAACAACAAGTGAAAGATCATACACTTTTAAAACCGGCACATCTGACTCTCAGACATCCTCCGTATCCGGTTCAGGTACAGATATCCATTCTGTTTCTTCACCCTCAATCACAGAAGCATTCACTGAGAGCAGCAAAAACATTGTTGATCAGACTATTCCGGAAGCCGTTGATGTTCATAGCGATCAATACCATAAAAAACTGAGCGATTTTTTAATTCTTTCAGGCTTTCAGGCAGATGATTCAAAACAGATAATAACTGTAGAATCATCAGGCAGTGCGTGTCATGTTTGTTTTTTTGACCGCACTGACGAAGTATGGGATATGAAATGCGAGGCAGCCGGGATCGTAGGAAAAAACGGAGTATCTGACAAAAGCATGGAGGGAGATTACCGTACACCTTCAGGAAAATTTTCTCTCGGATTTGCTTTCGGAACTGAAAATCTTGACGGGCTGTCCGTGGAATACAGAATTATCAACAATAACTGTTACTGGGTCGATGATCCGGAATCTCCGTTATATAACCAGTGGGTCGAAACTGATGATATTTCGTGGAACAGTGCAGAGCATATGTCAGACTATCCTGACTGCTACAAATACGGTGCTGTTATAAACTACAACATGGATCCGGTCGAAAAATACAAAGGCTCCGCAATATTTCTTCACTGTATGCAGGGTGACTATACCGCGGGATGTGTCGGCATACCGGAAGATACCATGCTGTATATTCTGAAAAATCTTGACTCTTCAAAAAATCCCTGTATCATGATCATTTAGATATAACAACACAGAGAATATCCCCCGCCTCTGCTTGTTAAAAGCAGAGCTTTGAAACGAACTAAAAGGAGAATAAGTATGAAGAAAATAATGCTTGTTGAAGATGACGTAAAGCTTAACAGCAGTCTTGTTACCGCTCTTGAAACTGAAGGATATGAAGTTGACAGTGCATTTACCATAGAAGAAGCAGAAGAAAAATATTCGGGAGCGGAACTTCTGATCCTTGATGTCATGCTCCCCGACGGAAACGGAATGGATCTCTGCAAAAAAATAAGAAACAGCTCATCAAAAATACCGGTGATTTTCCTCACATCATGTGATGAAGAAAGAGAAATAGATGCCGGTTTTGAAAGCGGAGCTGATGACTATATAACAAAGCCCTTCAGACTGCAGGAGCTGCTTATGAGGGTAAAAGCAGTATTCAGACGCTGCTATCCTGAAACAGAAAACAACAATCTCTCTGCACTTGAGAAGAATCTTCTGGATTATCTTATGCTTAATAAAGAGCAGTATGTTACAAGAGATCAGATACTCGCACATCTCTGGGACTCAAAAGGAAATTTTGTAAATGACAATACACTGTCGGTTACCATAAGCAGACTCAGAGAAAAACTGACAGACGGAAAAATAGTAACAAGAAGAGGGATGGGATACAAATGGACGCAGCAGACAAATTCTTAAACAACAGAACGCCGAAAAAACTTTTTGTTATCTGCATTGTTTCCTTTCTCCTGCTGTGCATCGCAAGCTATATCGCATCACAGAAATGTGCCGAATATTTTACCATACAGCACATCAGAACAATTACAGAAACTGTGGAAGCATCAAGTTCATCTTCGTCATCAGAAGATGTCAGCGTTTCTTTTAACGGCATAAATATAAACACCCCACCGGAATCACTTGATATATATCATCAGTCAGCCAAAGTTCTGTTTATAGTAATGATTTCTTTTTCTTTTGCAGTCTGTACTATATGGTACATTATATCGACAAGAGAGATATTCGCAATATATACCGAGCTTGAAAAAATGACTGACAGTATTGAAGAAATAAAGGAAACCGGCGGACCTTTAAAAAAAGATTTCGGCACTGACCTTGACTGCATACGAAGAACATCAGACGCTGTTTCCTGCATCGGAGAAAGAATGTCGTATCTTACGGAAAAGCTTACAGCTGAACGTGACTTTTTAAAAGAATTTCTTACCGATTTTTCGCATCAGTTAAAAACCTCTTTGTCCGTAATAAGGCTTAACAACGATATGCTTGACAGCATGGACAATCTTACTGAAGAAAAGGCAATAAGCCTTTCAAACGAGATAAATGAAAGCTGCGATGATATGGAAGCACTGATATTTTCAGCACTGAAGCTTGCCAAACTAAATGCCGGAGCCATAGCGTTCGAAATGAGCAAAGGCGATCTTTCAGATCTTTGCAAAAAATCAGTATCAAAAGTAAAGCCCATTTTAGAAAAAAAAGATATAAAAATAATCAGCGATTATGAAAAAAACGTTTCGTGGGAATTTGATAATATATGGCTGAGTGAGGCAATTTCAAATCTTATAAAAAATTCAGCAGATCACTCCGAATGTACTGAAATAAAGATCTCGCTGTCTGAAACCGCAGTCAGTGCAGTTATTTCAATTCAGGACAACGGTGTCGGAATACCTCAGTCTTCCATACCGGGACTGTTTAAACGTTTTGGCAAAATAAGCAGAGAATCCGGAATGAATTCAGTAGGAATAGGAATGTCAATATCAGAAAAAATAATCAGGAACCACAATGGAGAAATACTTGTTTATTCAGATGAAGGAAAAGGCACAGTATTTGAAGTCGTATTATTAAAACAGTAAATATAACAACACAGAGGATATCCCCCGCCTCTGCTTGTTAAAAGCAGAGCTTTGAAAAGTGTTTGCAAAATTTTTAAGCAAACACTTTTATTATGTAACTTTCGTGTAAGATAAGAAATATATAATAAAATTAAAGAAAAACAGATATTGTTTTTTATAAACAAAAAAGGAGGACAACCCCATGGACGATCATATAATCCTGAAAGCAGAACATCTTTCAAAAATATACGGAAAAGGTGAAAATGCAGTTACAGCGCTGGATGATGTATCTTTCACTATACACAAAGGAGAGTTTATATCTGTCACCGGAGAGAGCGGAAGCGGAAAATCCACACTTTTAAATATTCTCGGTGCACTTGACAAGCCTGATTCCGGGACGATAACTGTAAAAAACAGAGACCTCATCAAAATGACAGACAGAGAGCTCTCTGCATACAGAAGAAGAAAAACAGGTTTTATTTTTCAGAAATATAATCTTATACCTG
Source organism: Oscillospiraceae bacterium (assembly GCA_045628605.1). GTDB lineage: Bacteria > Bacillota > Clostridia > Oscillospirales > Ruminococcaceae > HUN007. The sequence goes on along the minus strand of JAZQPR010000262.1, from coordinate 9,081 downwards.
TTCTGAACGTTTTGGAAAATATTCTTCTTCCGATGGATCTTGACAACGCAAAAGCTGATAAAAACTATCTTGAAGAGCTTCTTGAAACTACAGGATTATCTGACAAACAGAAAAGATTTCCCTATGAGCTGTCAGGAGGTCAGCAGCAGCGAGTCGCATTTGTCAGAGCACTTATCCACAAACCTGAAATAATCTACGCAGACGAACCGACCGGAAACCTTGATTACAAAACAAGCAGAGATATTATCGCAATACTGAAAAACTCCGCCGTCAAATACAATCAGGCTCTTGTTCTCATCACCCATGATCTGAGCATAGCCTCACAGGCAGATACTATATATGAAATGGATGACGGAAAAATAAGAACAAAAGGATCAAATATATATTTAGAATAAAATAAAGAGCGGCGAATGAAATGCCGCTCTTTATTTTTTTATTTAGATTCGGGTACTGCTGAAAAAAATCAGCTTTTCTTTACAGACCTCATATTTTCTTCGAGAACACCGACAGCATGCGAAATATCTGCATCCTGTTTATTTATCTCGTTTATCAGCTCAGAAAGCCGTCTCGACGGAGTATACTGATAACAGGATTCAAAAGCCGAAGTATCACATCCCATATCTTCCAGAAAATCAAGGAAGATATTTTTCAGACTGCTGTTTTCATATACTGTTTTGACAGTCGAATTTATCCCGAACGAATACGGAGAAGTCACATCAAGGTAAAAACGCACCCTGTCAGCATATTTTTCAGGATCTGAGGAATCAGACACTATAATATCATAATATCCCTCCTCGAGAGTCCATTCACAAAGATCAGGATCAAAAGAACGAAGTGCATCGACAGATATCAAAAAATGAACACTTTTCTCTTCTCCGGGTTTAAGATAAACTTTTCTGAATGATTTAAGTTCCTTGCATGGTTTTCTTAAAGTTGAGTACGGATCTGAAAAATAGATCTGAATGACCTGTGAACCCGCATATTTTCCGGTATTTTTTATTTTCACATCAAAGGAAATATTTTCATCAGCACTAAGCTCTTCGATTTTTCCGATATCAAAATCTGTATATGAAAGTCCGTATCCGAAGTGATACATGGGCTTTATTTTTTTTGCTTCATAATATCTGTAGCCTGTAAATATACCCTCCCCGTATACAACAGTATGACCGTCTCCCGGGAAATTTATATACGACGGTGCGTCCTCGTATCTTTTCGGGAAGCTCAGAGGCAGTTTCCCTGAAGGACAGACCTTTCCTGAAATAATGTCCGCAAGCGCAGCAGGTCCCTGCATTCCGGGGATAAACGGACAGACAACCGCATTTACAGCATCCATGTCAATATCAGAAAGCATAACAGGACCGCTTACGTTAAGTATCAGAACAAACTTTGCATCATGACTGACCTGAAGCTCTCCTGCTGAACCTCTGATCAGACCGAGCTTTTTCAAGAGCGTTCTGTCTTCTTTTTTCAGAAAAAAGTCTCTTCTGTCATTTCCCTCATTTCCTTCGACTGAACAAATTATAAAGATCACATCGGCTTCAGACATATCATTTGTCAGAACCGAACCTGAAAAATTTTTTAAAAGGCACTCTGAAAAGTCAGTGTTTCTGTTTGTTATCACACCAGCACTTCCACCGCCGCATAAAAGAAAATGCTGTGCACCGCTCCCCTTTAAAGAAAATTTCCATGATTTTTTCTCTAAAGGAAGTGTGCCGTCGTTTTCAAGAAGAACTATCCCCTCTGCAGCAGCAAAATATGCAGCCTCATCGGTTTCAAGCACCGTCTTTTCATAATCACCGGCACGCACTTCATTTTTTTTGCTTTTGTTTTTTATCCATCTGCTTAACTCCAGAAGTCTTTCCGCTGACCTGTCAAGCTCAGATTCTTCAAGAACGCCTTCTTTTACTGCATTTATTACTGCTGAAGTATCTGACAGTCCCGGCATTTTGAGATCATTTCCGGCTTTCAGTGACGCGATCTGATCTGATACTGCATTCCAGTCTGATATCACTGCGGCATCCGAATTCCATTCATTTCTTAACTTCTGAGTCAGCAGATAGCTGTTCTGTGTACAGGGAACTCCGTTGATGCTGTTATATGCACTCATTATGGTTCTTGCGTTACCTTTTGTCATACAGGCTCTGAAACCCGGCAGATATATTTCCTCAAGAGCCCGGACCGAAATTATTTCATTTATCCCTACCCTGTTTGTTTCCTGATTGTTGCATGCAAAATGCTTAACATTTGCTGCAACACCTTTATCCTGAACGCCTCTGACAAGGTTTGGGGCAAGAACGGATATCAGATACGGGTCCTCCGAATAGCCCTCAAAAAGACGTCCTGCGAGCGGATCACGATGTATATTTATATTTGGTGTACCAAGAAGGATATCGACTCCAAATATGAGTGCCTCCGTACCCAGGGCAAGTCCGACTTCGTAAACAGCTTCAGGGTTCCATGCAGAGCCGAGCAGTATTCCCGGTGGAAAGCATCCGGGTGCATACTCTTTCATACCGCATTTTTCAAAAAGTTTTTCCTTTATTTTTTTATGAAGCTCTTTTTCGGTGTCATTTAGTTTCTCTTCATTATAATAATATTTTATTACATTGTTTAGTGTACTTCTTTTATACCTTTGCATCAGTTCGCCGTCAGACTCATATAGGTCCCCGAACAGCTGTTCGTAATTTATACCTGTACCGCCGTCAAGGAGCTGCAGAGTTTCATCGTTTTCCTTCAAAGGATCTTTCATCTTAAAAAAAGACACTCCGTTTACGATCTCTGATTTTTCTTCAGGACTTAATTCAAAAACCTGTGATCTGCTCACTGATACACACTTCCTTTTAAAAAAAATATTTTGCAAAGCGGCATTCTTTATGATTTACCAGCCTAACTCAATAAGCCACATGTTGAGTTTTCTTTCTTTTTCTTTCTGACTTATGTTTTCATCAGACGGTATCATGATCTCTCCTTTTATTATTCCGTCAACTATATATAACACTTTTTTACATCTTACTGCAACCTTTGCATCATGTGTTACAAGTATGATCGTTGTTCCTTCATGGTTTAACTTTACAAATTCATCCATAACTTCCATGGATGCTGTTCTGTTAAGAGCACCCGTAGGTTCATCGGCAAACAAGATCTTCGGATTATTCACCATCCCGCGGCAAATGCATGCTCTCTGCAGCTGTCCTCCGGATACTTCATTTATCCCATTGTCTGCAACATCAATTACTGACAGCTTTCTCATCAGTTCCTCTGCTCTTTTTATCTTTTCTGCCTTGCTTTTCATGTTCTGCCTGCTTTCAAGTGAAGGAAGGACAATATTATCAAGAAGAGTCAGATTTTTCATCATATACATCTGCTGAAAAATAAATCCCATCTTGTTGAGTCTTATCTCAGCAAGTTCATTTTGTGAAAGCTTTGTAATATCATTTCCTTCAAATATGACCTTTCCGCTTGTAGGCAGATCCATTCCCGAAATACTGTATAGAAGAGTTGTTTTCCCGGAACCTGACGGTCCCATTATTGCAATCATTTCGCCTTTCTCAACTTTCAGACATACATTTTTCAGCACATTGTTCTGTCTTTTCTCAACTATAAATGTTTTACACAGATCCTTTACTTCCAGTATAACTGCCATTGTATTCTCCCCCCTTTTAGACCTTATTCAACATTTCTGACTTCGTTACATTTGATTTTTCCTGATACTCCTGCTGTCAGAAAAGCTGATACAAACGTGATAAGCAAAATGATACCCGGATAGATCAACATAAGTGATACAGGATCAAAGTAATAATCAACATCAGACGTTCCCATTATACTCCAGATGACATCTGCCCATAGTTTTGTTACAGGATGTGTAAAAACTACTGTAAGAAATTCTGATATTAAAACTATAATCATAAAACGGTTTACCTGCCATTTTACTATACTGCTGTTCTTAAAACCTGTTGCCTTTAAAATGGCGATCTGACTGCTTTCAGCTGAAATAAATGAATACTCCATAAGAACAGTAACCAGAGCAGCCACTACACAGGCAATAATAAACAGAAGCTTTCTGACAGTTTCAAGCATATCCAGAACACCTATGCAATTTGCACAGTATCCTGCTGAATTCAGTATATCATCAGTGTTATAATATTCCTTCAGTATCCCAATCCTTCTGTTTGTCTCTGCCGGTGAAGGGTTATCATCAAAATTTATCTGAAATCCCATTATGGTTGAAGCATACTTCATGTCCACCGGAGCATCTTCATGAAGTCTCACAATGCTTCCAAGCTGAATTAAAGTCTGAAAATATCCGACTATCATACATTCTCTTTTTTCATTTCCAAAATTCACTGTAAAAACATCGCCAATTTTTGCACCTGTCTGCTTTGATACCTGTGGCGTTATTGCAATCTCATTTTCATTCTGAGGAGCAGAACCTTTTGTATATACATATTCATCAGCATTTGTTTCCTTATTTTGCTGATATATCAGAGAATAACTCTGAGAATTGAACTCCGTTTTGAACTTGTACATTACCTCGACCATTGCATTTCCACTCATGCCAAGTGAATTCAGGTCATCTTCAATCTTTTCAAGTCTTTCTTCAAGAACTTTATTTCCATCATTTGAAAATAGTTCTGCATCTCTGAAAGTACCGGATGTTATATACGCATCTGACCGGCTGACAAATTTATTGATAAGCCTGTCACTTTTCATGGTATCAGTAATTTCTGTAAGCCCGCAAACCATTAAAGAACATAAAAAGAATGATACTATGATAGTAATGTATCTTTTCGGAGTACTTAAGATATCATTTACCGCCATCGAAAATGAATTATTAAATCTTGATTTTCTGATCAGATATTTTGTCTTTTTTACATATCTTTCTCCGGTCGAGCCATTTCTTATCGCATCCACCGGTGACATTTTTCTGACTTTTCCTGTACACAGAAAAGCAGACAAGCTCATAACAATTATTACAGTCAGCGAACCTGTAATATTAAAAAGTATTCCATAATTATTTTTAAGAACCATTTTTGATGAAACTACTTTTATAAGTATTTTTTCAAAAGGAATACCTGCTGCAAACCCAATTATGCCGCCTGCGAGTGCTATTACAAAATATTTTGACATATAAAGGCTTCTTATTTTGATGTTTCTTATTCCAATAGCCTTCATTACACCTATCTCTCTGAAATCATCGTTAATAGTAAACAGTATTACAAATTTTAGCAGAACAAAAGATACAACACAAAGACAGGCACTCAAAACAAGAACAACCACCGCAACAAACATATCCATAACATATGCCTTTTTGATACTGCTTCTGTTCTTTGTAAGTATTATGCCTGTACACTCTGACAATTCGACAGACAGTTTCTCTTCATTGGCAGTATCTATATAGAAAACAGTACCTTTGCAGCTATTATACTTATCTTTTCCAAACTCAGCAAAATCTGTTTCATTAAATACCAGACGTATGCTTCCCATCATTTCAGAACCAAGAAATGCATCTTTCATACCGCCTGCGATACGATATATTTTTTTCAGGCCGCCATACTCAAAGCTCAGCTCATCACCCGGTTTTGCACCGGTTTTTTTCAACGCCGACTCTGTAATGTATACTTCACCACAGTTTACAGAATACAGTTCGGAGTTATCCATTTTGAAGAAAGTCCCTCCGTCATCATAAAGCTTCTGAAAAAAAACTGCCGATTCAAAAGCATTAGCTAAGATTTTTTTGTTTCCGATCTTTATCGAACTGACCGGAAACCAGTAACCATCGTCCGCTTTATAGTCTTTTACGTATGAAGAATTGCTGAGAATTTCTTTAACTCCGCTGTCACCGTTTTTTGTCACTACATTATAGTTTCCGATACCGGCCAGATCAAAATATTTCTCTGTCCCGCTCATGATATTTACAGCATTTCCAAGGCCTGACGAAACAAACATTGACGCCATGATTGTAAATAACAGCAAAATCAGATTCATAATCTTTTTTCTTTTCAAATCACGTTTTAACATATTCCGGTACATGTCTCATTTTCCTCTCTGTAAAATATATGTTCACGGAAATAATGATTCATTACCTCTGTAAATAATACACAGACAGTGCCACCATGTTAATTGTTTCACGACAAGTCATGGTTTTCAGCCTGTCCGGTATAAAAATTTTGTTTTTTCAAATAAATGAAACACTGAATTATTCACAAAACAGTACAGAAGCAAAAGGACGAATTCTTTTGATTTTACATGATATCCATTACAGCCGGATATCATGTAAAATCAGCATATTTTTAATTATATCATAAAAAAGTTATTTTTTGCAAGTAAAGCTGTATGTCGTTTAAAAAATAATAACAGCCACTTTATAAAGTGACCGTTATTATCCTTTATTCTGTTTTACACAGAAATTTTTTTCATAAATCTATAATATACTTTTGTTCTTAAAAATAATAACTACCCGTATATCGATTAGTTACCTGTATTTATCTTTTTCCCTATAAAAACAGCATCCTGAGCAATTCTCCGTTATCATTTTCCGGATTGTCCTTTTTTATGTATTTTGATTTCCTGCCCCTTTCTCTTGTATGACTATAGTATAGCATTTTAATTATTAAATAATCCTTAAATAAAAATAACTGTCAGAGAATCTTATCTCCGACAGTCTTTCATAGTTTTTTATCCAAAGCTCTGCTTTTAACAAGCAGAAGAGATTATACTTTTCTTAAAACAAGAGTAACAGAAAAGATATCATTATTAATTACTGCAAAAACTTCCCCCTCCATTTTTCTCATAAGTTCCCTGCATATATACAGTCCCAAACCGCTTCCGTTCTGATTATTAACATTACTTCCGCGATAAAACGAATCAAAAATATGAGGAAGCTCGTCTTTTGGAAGTGAACATCCCGAATTTGAAATAGTCACAAGCCTGCATTCCTCTTCATCGTCAAATGAAACTGTTATTTTTCTGCCGTCTCCGTATTTTAATGCGTTTTCTATAACATTTTGCATTACCTCAATTATTCTGTTTTCATCGCCGAAAATCAGCAGATTCTCTTCATCCTCAACCTCAAACTCAACATGAAGAGATCTCATTTTTTCACAGTAATACTCCTTGATTTTAGAAATTATCCCTGAAAGATAAACCTCATCATTTTTAGTATCAAGCACAAGTATTTCTTCCCTTGATGCATTTGCTATTTCCTGTATATAGCCTGTTATCTCTGCAACGTTGCGCTCCATGCCGGAAAAAACAGTGTTTCTTTCCTCTTCTGTTTTATATACGCCTTTCTTCAAGGCCCTGATGTAGAGATCTATTGCGGAAAGAGGTGTTTTGATATCATGTGAAAGAGACAGTATCAGCGTCTTTTTCTCTTTCAAAAGTTTGAGTTCACGCATTTTATCGGTTTCGAGCTTTTCCCTGAGCATATCCATTCCCCAGAGATACTTTCCGAAATATTTGCTTTTTTCCTGCTTCAGCGGTACTGCAAGTGCGCCTTTTGCAAGATCTGTAGTTAAAGATTCCATTCTTGAAAACGGTGTCACTATTTTTTTGTCCAGATAGATAAGCAAAAAAATATTTAATACTATTGAAGCAATGAGCGGATAATTTATGAGATAAAAGATATTGTTCGTTTTCTCGCTGTACTCGAACAGATAGATCTCATTGTCTATTTTTTTTATTTCATATTTGTTTTTGTATATTTCTGATTCGTCATATACATGCACTGCCAGAATATGCTGATAGTTTTTTAAGTCTATATCGGATATTTTCTCACCGTTTTCAATTCTGCGGGAAATACGGCTGATATCGACCATATATTCCCTGTCCCCGTCTGAAGAAAGATTTTTTCCTATAAAAATATCAAATCCCGAAAGTATCAGAAGCTCCACTAAAATAAACCCTATTGCAAATTTTCTGAACTTACTCAAATCTGTATCCTACACCCCATTCTGTCAGTATATGCTTTGGATGTTTCGGATCCTCCTCTGTTTTCTGTCTCAGCCATTTTATATGTACTGTAAGCGTCTGCAGTTCGGATTCACTGTCACTTCCCCATATGGTTGTAAACAGATATTCTTTTTTCAAAGTAATTCCTTTGTTTTCCATTAAAAATTTAAGAAGTTCAAATTCCTTCACCGTAACATCAACCTTTTTGTCTTTCACATACAGTGAATTCGTTACAGTGTTGAGTTTTATATCATCTGATATTATCTCATTTGTTGCATATTTTCTTGCAAATACTCCGTTTATCTTGGCAAGAAGAATATCAACGTCAAAAGGCTTTTCAATATAGTCGTCAGCACCAAGCCCCAGCCCTTTGAGCTTGTCATTTTTATCTGTTCTTGCACTTGCGATTATTATATGTGCATTTGAATTTTCACGAATTTTTGAGCAGACAGAAAACCCGTCTGTTCCGGGAAGATTTATGTCTATGATCAAAAGTTTTGCACCATATTTTTCAAAGAGTTCAATTGCTTTCTCACCACTTTCAGCGATGCTTACCGTGTACCCGCTCTCTTTCTGAATCAGATCACGTAAAAGTGTACTGATCTCTTTATTATCTTCAACTATTATAATATCAAGCAAAAGTATTCCTCCAGTTTGTCGTTCGGTATATCTGATTACTCCCGCCAAAATACTTACATCATAAAAAAGGCACAACATCTTACAAAAATCATGCCGTATCACAAATAATCCCGTATCAAAAACTATTTACCTGTTTTTCTTTACAAAATGATTATATCATAATACTTACAAACATTCAATATCCTGCTGATATTTTCAATTTGTTACTGTCAATGAATGTTACTGTTCACAGCCTGATTTTCCCATTCTTCTTCTGATCCTTTATAAAAGACTTTTTTTATTTCTTACAGTCATAAAATGCCCAATCTCCTGTATTGGTTACTGTGTCAGGGATATTTAAGTAAATAGCAACTGTGTTGTTATACTGTGTTGTTATATAAAAATAAATAATGAAAACATGTTGACAAAGCGAACATCGTATGGTATAATAATACATGTTGTTCATAATAAAAGCCGGTGTGATGGAATTGGCAGACGTGTTGGACTCAAAAT
>JAZQPR010000261.1:0-2182 GCA_045628605.1 Oscillospiraceae bacterium | reverse complement strand
TGCGATTTCAATTATAACAAATTTGAAGCTCTTTTTCTATACCCTGGCTTCACTTTTTAGGTGAAACCAGAAAAACTTTTTAAAATACGTAATTATGCGGCTTAGAAGATAATTCTTATGTCACGATGAATAATTCAGGACAATTGATAATTTGATCACAGTAAAGCAAAATAAAATCGAAAAACTCCAGCAGTTTAAAAAATCACTTATCTATGAATACGTAACAGGTAAAAAGGAAGTGAAATAAATCTGATTTTTGACACTTCATTATAATAATGATATAATTTACATATAATAAACATCATCTTTAAACCGAGGAGCCTTTATGAAAAAAACGTTATATTTAAAAAATATAGGAAAACTCAGCGAAGCTGAAATAAACCTTGAAGGGATTACTGTAATCTGCGGAGAAAATAATACAGGTAAATCTACTGTAGGTAAAGCACTTTATAATATTTATAGTGTGTTCAATGATTGTGAAAAATTAATTGTCAAGCAAAAGAAAACAAGTATTGCAAAGGATTTTACAAAACTGCATTTTGATTTTTGTCTGGCACTTCATTTAAATGAAAAATTTTTGTTTGGTCAGGACAATAACAAAAAAATCTGTAATAAATATGCTAAAAAAATAAGTTTATGCAATAACTTAGAAATAGAAAATATATTGAATGATTATATTGAAGAAACTGCTAAAATTTACAATATATCTTTCTCCATGAGTGATAAAGAAAAATGTTTGAACTGGAAAAATCGTGCTGTAAAAATTATTCAGGAATTAAAAAGTATTTCAGATAATGAAATACTAAAAGATGTTGTCACTCTTGAAACAGAAAAAATATTTCATAATCAGGCTATGAAAATTTCAGCAACTGAATCTTATATTAAATTAGAAGATTCGGTAAAAGGAATTTTAAAAACTGGTTTTAGAAGTGACGACAAATGTTATGAAATAAATCGTGAATACAGCGTAGCAACAACAGATATACCTGTATATATTGATAGTCATATGATAATTGACTATTTAAATGATACTTCCGTAAAATCAGAAATGTTCTTCAGAAAATTTTTATCGCCTTCTCACACTACTGTAACTGGCTCCGGAACAACATCAAGAATGGATGTTATTAAAACTGAAAAGAAAATAAATGAAATAATAAATGAAATTGATGAGATTTTAAATGGTTCTTTTGAAATGAAGAATAATTCATTAAAATTCAAAGACAAAAATCTCTCCGAACCCCTTGATGTCCGCAACCTTTCAACTGGTGTAAAATCAATGGCAGTTATCGAACGCTGCCTCAGTCTTGGCCTTATAAAAGAAGGCAGCACTCTAATACTTGATGAGCCTGAAATTCACCTTCACCCTGAATGGCAGCTGAAATACGCAGAATACATTGTTATCCTTCAGAAAGCCCTTGATCTCACTGTTCTTATCACAACTCACAGCCCTCAGTTTCTTCGTGCGATAGAAGTTTATACCGACAAATATGAAATAATGGACAGACTTAATGTTTATTCCATTGAAAATGAAAAAATTAAAAACGCTTCATACAGCGAATACGGTATAACAGAAATTTATGAAAAACTCTCTGCCCCGTACGATGAACTCCAGCAGATGCTTGATGAGAAATATAGTGAAGACGATGAATAATTTCAATGAACTTTTAAAGCAGGATTCAGAAACAGTTCATGAATATGATGATGAACGTCTGGTTTCCACTCTGCGCTATACTTCACTTTCCCACTCCCTGCGTGAAGAACCTAATTCAGAAGATTTTAAAAATGATAACCAGTGGCTTTTCAAAGAAAATGATGAATCCGGAAATATCAGAGTCATTAACTTTGACCGTATACCTGAAATGTGTAACTGTTCCGGAGTAAATACATGTGACGCTTTCTTTTATGACTATAACGGAACCAGCAGAAGCTATCTGATTGAATTTAAAAACTGCAGCAGAGATGAATTACAGAGAAAATATCTAAAAACCGATTCCAGTGACAGCATATTAAAAAAAGTAATCGGCTCCAGGAATATTTTATGTTCTGAACTGAATTTTGAAGGAAAATACACGTCATCAGACTTGGTATCAAATACACATGTTATCATTATTTATAACGGTAAGAAAGACGTTCCGTCAAGGAAAATACCACTTAGCAGTATATCAAAACAAAAATCAGACAG
>JAZQPR010000260.1:0-3550 GCA_045628605.1 Oscillospiraceae bacterium | reverse complement strand
TATTCAAAATGCGCATAGAAAGGACTGATAAAAATGCCGATAATATAGTAAATGACTATCACTATGATTTTTTTCCATTGAAATAAATATCAAGTAGTGATATAATTAAATCAAGAAGAAATTGGAAGAGACCCGTGGGTTTGATGACTCAAAAATTTCGGGTCCAGTTCAGTGGGAATATCACTGGATATGTATTATGTTTTCAATTGTTGTTACTTTTATATATGCTCCGGTTGAAAATCCTAATAAACCATTATTACAGGAAAGAAAAATTTTTTTTAAAAATCTTGGCAGAGCAATGGTTACAATGCTGGCAGTAATCACAACCTGTCTTGATATATATACCAAGGGATTATACGGCATACTTATGGATGCAACGTTACTTGTTGTTTCTGTTTCTATGTTTATAACCAATCCAATATTAATTTAGAAATATGTTTATGTAATGAGTAAAATACTCTTGTGTGACTGTAAATAATATAGAGAGAATATAAACAAGGTGATATAATTAATTATAGTGAACGCAAATTATTATTGTGTTCACTATAGTTATATTAGATAAAATTGCTTATGACTTTTGTGATTTGTTACAAATATTCTTAGCAACCTGTAACAATCAAATATAACTTTACACTGTATATATAGAAGCCCAAATAAAGGAGTTGAGTGATCATGGAAGATGAAAAGATAATTGATCTTTACTGGGAACGTTCAGAAAATGCGATAAAAGAAACAGATAAAAAATACAGAAACCGGTGTCTGTATATTGCGAACTCTATTTTAAATGACATACAGGACTCAGAAGAGTGCCTGAATGATACTTATCTGACCGCATGGAACCTGATACCTCCTGAAAGACCTGGTTTTCTTTCTTCATTCCTCTTCAGGATTATAAGAAATCACTCACTTAATAAATACAGGCTTCTGAATAGTAAAAAAAGAAAAAAGGATCTGAGTTTTTCACTTGAAGAACTTGGAGAATGTGTGGACAGTAAAAATAATACAGAGGAAAAATTTGATGAATCGGAGGTGGTAACTGCTCTTAATGAATTCCTTGGAACATTAAATAAAGAAAAGCGTTATATTTTTGTACGAAGATACTGGTACTTTGACAGTATCTCCAATATTTCAAAGCAATGTTCGATGAGTGAAGAAAATATAAGAGTTATTCTTTTAAGAGTAAGAAAGCAGCTGAAGGATTATCTTAAAAAAAGGGTGGGAGTATAATGAATGCGGAACAACTGCAGGATGCTATTGGAAAAATAGATGATAAATACATAGCTGAAGCAGAACACTTTGATTCTGATTACAGTAACAGAAAAGTAATATTTATACTTTCATCAGTATCAGCAGCGGCAGTGGCTATGTGCATATGTGTAAATTATTTTACTTCACTGGATAATAAACATCAGTTTGAAACAGAGAATATTTATACTGTTACATCAGTTACAAAGAATTCTGAAAATGATGAAATTGTTACTGATTATAATACGAAATCAGAGGTAAGTACAGCAATTAATACGTTAGTATCTTCTGAAAAAACAGATATCACAGAAAACGTTATTTCCGGTGAAACAAAAGATTTAACAAGTACAGAAATAACATCTTTTGAAAAAGATGACCCTGTTACAACAGATACAGGAATAACTTCTGTTAAAACAGATGATACAAGTATACAGACAGATATAATAAATACTGATTTTGTTACTACACCTCATTCATCCGGAGAAAGTAAACAGTCAATATCAGAGACAGATATTTCAACCAGCTGTTATGAGTCGGAATGTACCGGACCTGATACAGCAGTTCCTTCCGATTATCCGCTGACAAATATTCCTCCTACTGCCATACCTTCTGATGATACCACAAAAATTTCTGAGATAACATCAATTGAAACAACTGCTTTTATTTCAGCTGTTCCGCCTGAAAACATTACATTGTATTCATTTCCGGCTTTTCTGAATTATGCAGATAATAAAACTTTGAACCGGAGAGGGATCGTTTCCAAAGATCAGGTAGGTGAATTTATTCAGAAAACTAAATTTACAGGGCCGATTGATTCTGAATATATCCTTGATGAATACGCAGCTAAAAGTATTTCTTCAGGAATTATAAGAGTTATGTATTTTGAAAATGCTGATACATATGTTGCATACATGAATCGGGATTATCAGGCAGTTACATTAGGCCAGCTTATGAGAGAGTCAGGTATGGATAAACTGAAAATTAAATCTGAAAAATATACTTTATCTGATTCTGATGAAAAAGAAATTTCTGCTATTCTAAGTGATCCGGAAAATATAGCATTAATGACTTCATCATATTCCAAATCAGGTAACAGTGATGTATTTACGGTAGATTATGAATATATTTCAGGTATCAGCATCAGAATAACACTCACTGAAAGGAATATTGTGGTGATTAAGTTCTTAACCCAGGAATACGCATACAATATCGGAGAGACTAAAGGCAATAAATTAAGAGAAATTCTTTCAGAATATCAGTAAACAGTATCAATGAATTACATTATATATTATAAGAATTAGGAGCGTGATTTTTATGAAAAAAACTAAAGTATTATTTGCAGGACTGATGAGTATTTCAATTCTTTCAGCAAATATCATCCCGGTATTTGCTGTTGAGACAGAACTTCAGATTTCAGATAACAGTGCCGTTTCTGATAATCTGGAATCTTCAAAAACGCCTTGTCTGGTTTCTGTAATGTTAATTGATGATTTTAATGTGAAATTTCTGGATGAATATAAGATTTCACTTATTGAAGACGGAAAAACTCAGGATGAAGCCAAAAGTATAGTCAGAACACTCAATGGTCAGATAAACGAAACCGGTAAAATTTCTGATCCTGATATTGAAGCAAGCCGTCTTGAATATCGTTCTTTAAAGATTAATGAAGAACTTGACAGAATAGTTTCAGAAATAGGTATCGAAAGAAATGATGCTGAGATAGTAACTGATGGTTTAAGATATAATATAAAGGCTTCGCTTACAGCTGAACAGATTAAGGCGGCAGAAAGTTTAACCAAATGTTATGTTACTGTGTCAACAGGAGAAGAAGCAGTAAAATACAATGGTAAAATAACAAATCAGGCACTGATTACTTCAATAAGAGAAGGAAAAGAACAGTTTAGAGTTGTTATCGCTCTTGGTTCATCAACTCCGGAAATGTCAGAATCTGAATGTAAATCATATGTTGTTGAAACATTTGCTCCTCTGAATATATATTCTTTTGAAAACGTTAATTATGATAAAGGAAATTCTCTTTTATACGTTTATACAACAATATCAGCAGAACAGCTTATTAAAGCTTGTGAACTTGAAGCTGTTAAAGAAATAGGCTCAATAGATGATGCCCCTTCATTTGTTAATCCAGTCGTTACTCCGGATCCGTTTGTTGAACCAATCGGTGATCATATTCCTGGAGACTTGAATTATGATTTAGTAGTAGATCTTACTGATTTATCAGAGTTATCACTGTATCTAATCGGAGATGGTACTATTTCTGAATATTGTATGCAGTTTGCAGATGTAG
>JAZQPR010000259.1:0-14577 GCA_045628605.1 Oscillospiraceae bacterium | reverse complement strand
GATAAACTTAAGATCTGTATCCTGATCATCTGTATTCTTAACTGTGCTGTTCTTATCGTCAGTGTTCGCAGTAATAAAATCCTCAGGATCGATAAACTTAAGACCGGTATTCTGGTCATCTGTATTCAGAACGGTGCTGTTCTGAGCATCAGTGTCCGGAACAATAAAATCCTCAGGATCGATAAACTTAAGACCGGTATCCTGATCATCTGCATTCTGAACGATGGTATCCTGATCGTCAGAAACTTCGGATGCTTTCGGTTCATCCGGTTTAACATCAATTTCAGATACAGTATCTTCAGCATGTGTATCTTCATTTATTGATTCAGTATCATTATTTTTTTCGTCTTTATTGTTATCCGTATCCTTCTTTTTAATGGTTCTTGCTTTTGCAGCAGCAGGTGTTTTTACAGCTACAGCATCAGCCATGGCTTTTTCAGCAGCTTCTTCGGCATCTTTGGCAGCAAGTTCGGCACTTTCAGCTTCATCGACCTTTAATTTAGCATTTTCTTCTTCTTCTTCTGCTGTTGTTTTTGCTGCTAAAGCAATGGCGGCAGCATCATCGGCAGCTTTTTTTGCTTTTTTTGCAGCCTTTAAAGCCTTTTGAGCTTCATCGGCTTTCTTTTCTGCCTTTTCATTTTCTTCTTTTGCAGTCTTTTTTGCAGCATTTGCAGAGGTAACTGCATTTTCAGCATTTTTCTGTGCATCTGATAAAGCTATGACCGCTCTTTGGGCTGCATTTACTTTTTCAGCTGCTTCTTCTTTTGTCAGTCCGGCAATATTTTCTGCGTCAGCTAAAGCCTTGGAGGCGGTTTGGGCAGCGGAATCTGCCGCTGTAACTGCATTATCAGCTAATTCCTGTGCTTTTCTGGCATTTTCCTGAGCGTTTTCTGCCGCAATTTTTGCGTTTTCGGCATCAGCCGCGATATTATCTGCTGTTGTCATGCTTTCCTTGGCAATATCAGCTTCTTTTTCGGCTGCTGTTTTTGCTTTTTCAGCATCAGCACGAGCCTTATCGGCATTTTTTCTGGCTTCTATTGCTTCGGCAGCTTTCTTTTCAGCATTGTCTCTGGCATTTTCAGCTGTTATTAAAGCCTTTTCAGCATCATCGATTATTTTTGCAGTTTCTTTTTCAATTTGTCCGGGCGATTTGCTTCCGTTTTCCGTGACCTCTCCGGTTTCTGATCCGGCAGAAAGAACCTTGCTGCCTGTTGAAGCAGAAACAGTCAGTTCATTTGAGAGTACTGATCTTACTGTTCCCGGTACATAACCGGATACGATAAGCAGAGCAGATACAGCAGCTGCCGATCGTTTTAAAGTTAAATAATGTTTCATATCGCTTTCCCCTTTGTGTACAGGATATCAATCTTACTATTTTCGTTAGTATACCACAAATTTATATCGCATATCCATATTATATCATATAAAATAAATGATTAGTGACGAAAATATTAACAAAACAAAATAATACTAAAATTTAATTAAAATTTACTGATTAAAAATTTGTTGTGAAAGTTTGAAATACATGAACAGATGAAATACTAAAAAAAATTTTTTTGTAATTATTAATGATTTTGTAACCTTTCTGATGTTTGTACGGTATTATAAATATAACAAAATAATTGCGGCTAATGTAAGACTTTTTTTATTAAAATTACAAATTTGTAATTTTAGCAGCTGAAGATTTGTTTTGTGTTATAATCAAAATGTCAAAAATAAAAAATAAAGTGTGGTCTGTTTTTCTGTTTTGATGAAATATTTGCGGAGATTTTGCAAATATTGCGTTCAAATCTGTAAGTGAAAAGTATTGACAGCGAATAATATTGATATTTCATATTGTTTTTTAACATGCGGTAAAGAAAGAGTGATATTATGTATTTTGTTTTATATCATTTTGGAAAATCAGATTTTCCGGTGGGGAATTTTGCAGTCAGGTTACAGGCAAACAATGAAAAATGTGTTCTTATTGATATTTCAGAATTTGATAATTTTGAAAATTCTGAAAAATTCGCAGCTGCAGCTGATTATATTTCTGGAAGAATAAGAAAAGAGCTGAGTACAAACAGGACCTCATTTTCTGTTGTAGGATATGAAGAAGGCGGTCTTTTGGCATACGCTGCAGTGTCTGTTCTTGAAAAACAGTTCGGGATCACTGCAAAAAACATATATGTAATAGCCGGTGATTCTCCCGACCTTCAGTCAGAATATGACATTCAGAAGAGAAGCATCAGTTCAAATATTATTTCAATGACCGGAAAAAAGGATAAAGAAACAACGTGGGATTCAGTAAAAAACTGGAGTTCGTTTACAAGCGGATTTTTTATAAATATTGCTTTTGAAGGCGATCATTATTTTGTAAATGAAAATACTAAAAAAATCTGCAATGAAATATTTAAAATCGAGAGAAACAGCAAACCCAAACCTTCGTACGGCAGCAGAAGTGTTTTCAGATCATCTGATATTTATCTGAATGTCAGTGATATGATCACGATGGTTTAAAAAATATGATAAAACATTGACATATTTATTTTATAGTGATATACTTTTAATATAGTATTTTGACAAATATTATTTTTGAAAAAAGTATTGATCAGAAACAGTTAGGCTTTTTCCTGTTGTAAAAGGATAACGATCCTGTTGCAGCAAGAGAAAGCCTTATTTATTTTTAACGTTTATTGCTGCGGCATTTTTCATAGAAAGCTACAAGCTTTGGATGTTCGGGGCATCAAGGTACAGCGGAACAGAATCATAATTTTTTGGGAGGAAATGATATGAAATTTTACAGACTTACTGATAATTTAAACATGGGAGAGATAATTAAAAGTGTTTCATTATCTGAAGAGTACCGTTATTCATACGGTGAGGACAAATGGTTTTTAAGTACAATAATGACGTCATACCGTCAGACAGATGGTGAACTGTCAGGAAAATATGAGGAAATAGATGAAAAAGAAGCGACGGCGTGCATTGAAAAAATGTCTGAAAAATATGATGAACTTTTAAAGCTTGCAGAAAAAACTGCTGATGAGGCTCACAAAGATCAGGTCGACAAGGGCGGTCATCCATATATAGAGCATCCGAGAGCAGTTGCTGCTTCTTTGAAAAACACAGAATACAAGATCATCGGATTCCTTCACGATGTTGTTGAGGATACTCCGATAACGCTGGAGGATCTGAAAAGCATGGGCTTTACTGACAGAATAGTAAATTCAGTAAGACTTGTCACCAAAACAGAAAACTATGTTTATGAAGAATATCTTTCAGAGATAAAGAAGGATGAGGGCGCAAGAAATGTCAAAATGGCCGACCTCAGACACAACATGGATCTCTCAAGAATACCTTCGCCGACTGAAAAGGATATGAAGAGAATAGAAAAATACAAAAAATCATATGCTTATCTTGAAGGCAGCATAGCAGAGTATATGATAATATAAATCTGATAAAAACCATGCAACGAAAAAAATTTAAACCGGTCTCTATTATCAGAGGCAAGTTTAAAACATTTTCAGGATTTTTTGGAGGACTAATATATGAAAAGAAAAAAATTATTCCAAAGGCAAAACGCCTTAAAATTATTTTCATTTATAGTTTTTTCATTTGTAACTTGATATAACAACACAGAGCTTTGAATAGAGGCATAGAGAAAAAAGCTTAAAGACAACGCTGTTGATTGCCCCGAATTGATCCTGCTGTTACCTGCAAATTCATTTTAGGCGGGAAATACGATATTAAATCAGCGTTTCCTTAGATTTGAAAAACATGAAAGACAAAAAGGAAGGACAAAAAATGAACATTTTTTCTTTTAAAAACTATTTTTATGATGCACCTGAAAGTGCATCAAAACTATTCAGCTTTATTTTCAAACCAAATCTTTTTAAGGAATTTTACATTTCAAAAGATTATGAAAGTATGAGTCACATGATCAGACGGATCCTTGAGCCGCATTCAAAGTACGGTTCAAATCTGAAGCTGTTCTGCAGCTGCATGAGCAGAGAGGTATTCTATAGTCTTTGTACTGCTCTTGCAGAGAAAAAAAGAACAATGTCTGATGAAAAGGTCTTTGAATCAGTTTTAAATCAGGTATCCGCAGAAGTTTCAGAAGATTCGAAGCTTTTAAAGACTATGAAGCTTTTAAAAAAGAATGAAAGCAAACAGTATGCAACTGAGATTTTTCTGATGCTTGGGGTACTTTATTCGATTTTCGGTCAGTATTATTCACATTTTGAGAGTTTATATGATATTTCTGACAGCGAAACATATGAGCTGATTTATAAAGAGATTATTCCATCATGTGATGTTACTGATTGTAAATGCTATGATTATGCTGAAGAAAGAAAAGAAAATACTTATTTTACAGACAAATGTATTTCAGATTTTTTAAATTCAAATATCAGTTCTGAAAGCAGGGAGATAACAATTGCATCATTATCAGGAGAAATTATTTTTTCCCGTGAAATAATGAAAACACTCGTTTCATTTTTAAAATCAGGAGGAAGGATGAATGTTATTTTGACATCACCTTCAGTATCAGGTCCGATAATTTCAAAAATGGATTCTGTGGAAGAAATTCTTATTGATCCTGAATATATTTATTCAGTCTGGAAAAAATTATCGGAAAAGTATGATGTTGACCTTTCACTGACCAATGTGCCTGTTTTCCATAATATTGTTTGTCTGGACGATACAGACATGCATGTATGTTTTTATACTTATCCCGGAGAAACAGGATACAAACAGCTTCAGCTTGAGTTAAAAAAAGATGACGAGTATTATAATATTTTTTACAGCGAATTAAATATGCTTAAGGAAACAAGCTGCGAATCGGATTTTTATCGTTCTGTCGGTGCTTAAAATTAAGAATTTATATATTTTTTTGATATCTCGTCGTTTGACGGGGTATCTTTTTTTATGAATTTTTATGAATGTAATAATACTGAATCCCCGCCTTTTTATGAAAGCGGGGATTCAATATTAATATAACAACACAGAGGATATCCCCCGCCTCTGTGTTGTTATATGATACAATTTTTTAAAGGAGAAATATAGGACATAATATCGAAAAAAATACCAATATTAAATTTGAAAAGACAATATTCATGACAAAATGGTATTTCTGTTAAGAAAATATGTCCTCTGTACTGATAAATGAAAATACCCCCGCTGCCGCCTAAAGACTCAGAATCATGAGATTTAAGCGGCAGCAGGGGTATGCTTTCTGTATTGACTGAATAAATTATACTGCCGGTGCAGTATGTTTGTTTACTGATTTTTTATCAGGTTTTGCTTTTTTTGTCTGATGAAAGTCCGGAGTTTTCCGGTTTATCAGGTTTGTTAAAAACCAGTGTAAACCAGATATCGAAGCCTATCATTCCAAGTACCATTAAAATGCATATAATAAGCACAATTGTTGTTGTCATTTTTAAAAACCTCCGTATTATTGTTTTGTGGAAAAAATAATTTCAATAAAACGAAGGAGTTGACTTTGTGTCCGTCCTTGTTGTGTATGTATCTTATAATAAATTTATTGCAAAAGAATATTTCCGTATGACCTGTAAGGAAAATAACTGAAAATATTTTTGCAGCAAATGAAATAAAAGAACCGGATTTTAGAAAAAAATCAAAACTTTTTGGACGGGGATGTCCTTTAAAAGCATTGCATTTAATAAGTTCTGAGTTTTTTGCAGGCAGAATTTTATCTGAATTCAGTACTTTTACAAAGCTGTAAGTGTTATAAGCTGAGGTCCGGTGATCGACCTGATTGCTGAACTGAACATAATTTGCTTCAATGATGTCACCGAATGACAGAAGTATAGAGAAAACAGAGAAGGTGATCAATAAAGCAAACCAATGTCGCACGAATTTGTTTTGCTTCATGTTTTACCTCCCTTTTTCGTGCTTTATCAGTATGCGTCCGGAATGATGGGTCAGGTAAATTATAGCATGGATCCGGTGAAAATTCAACTGTTGGCGAAAATATCCAGTGCCTTATCTATTAATTCCTTTGATGTCATGTCTGAAAATCTCATATCAAACATATTTTCAAGTGAATAGTTGAGCTGTATGCAGTTTTTAGTGCTTTCGGAGTCTATCGGAATACTGAATGAAGTATAACTGTAAAATTTTCCTGTTTTTGTATTCAGATAGATATAATATGGTTCGTATTTTCCTGTTTCATTAACATCATATATCAGTATCCTTGCATCCGGATCAAAGCCGATGTTTTTCCTCCATGAAGAAGTATCAGCATATTTTGCTAATTCCATTCCGTAGCAAACAACGGCATGTGCGCCTGAATATTTATCATTTGAATAATTATATGATAATATACCGCAGTCTGCTCCGTAAGTAATATATTCAATATATTTCATCATTTTTTTGCTGAATGTATTTGTATTATTATTGTAGTCTGTGTATGTACAGTAGTCACTTGTACCCTGGAGCATTCCGACGCCGGATGTGTTGCCCTGGAATGTATTGATCAGTGATTTTATTTTAGGTGAAACGGCAGTATTTTCTCTTTTGTTTAAATAAATTTTTGTGATATCAGTATTGGTAATATATCCGTTTTGAACAAGTACCAGCAGTGCAGACATTCCGTAGCATGATCCTGAAAATTTCTCATTCTCTATTCCCTTGCTGATACATGTGAACTGATCGTTTACTTTATAATAAGAACTATTTCCTAAAGCCCACTTGTCATTGCTGATATGGTAATGAGCATTGTAATTATTTACTCTGTTTTCTGTTGCTTCATTTGCGGCATCTTTTTTCAGTTTGTAGGTGATACCGTTGTTATTGGCATAAAGGAGATCTGTTCCAAATGTTACGCTCAGATTTTCAACCTGCTTTGAATCGCCCCAGATCACAAATCCCGGCATCTGAACATGCTGACCTGCTTCATTACTGTAATATCCGATCGCCTTGTATCCGATATTCAGGATCCTGTTTTCGCAGACGAAGTATTTCATGGAAGTGCAGTCAAAAAAGCAGTGTCTGCCTATTGCTTTGAGCATCGAATCAGTAAATACATTTTTTAGATTTTTGCATTCCCTGAAAGCTTCATCTCCTATTCCCTCAAGATCGTCAGGAAGAAAAATGCTTTCAGCACCTATTCCGTAGAAAGCCTGATATCCGATTGATTTAAGATATGGACCAAATTCAATATTTTTAAGAGATGAACATCCTTTGAAGGCGCCTTCATCGATTGATCTCAGTTCAGATTCTGACAGATCCAGAGTTTCAAGCCCTGTACAGTTGTTAAAAGCATATTTATCAAGAAGTCTTCCGTTATATTTTACATAACGCAGGGATTTACAGTAGCAGAAAGCGCTGTTGCAGATCTGATATGTGTTAGTAAGTGAAACTATTTCAAGTTTTTCACACGTATCATAAGCATAGGATTTTATTAGTTCGCTTTCTACATTGGTAATTGAAAGATTTAAGCATTTTCTGAAAGCTTTTGAACCAATATAGTCAAGTTTCGGATATATTGTTTCACTTTTTGATGAACTCAGCGGTTCAATGTAAAATGTCTTTAAGTTGTCCTGATGTTCAAATGCGCTGTTGCCGATTGATTTAACAGAATAAGTTATTCCGTCTTTGGTTATTGAATTTGGAACGGTAACATTTTGTTCTCCTGTTATTTTGCTTCCGCAAAGTTCAGCTTTTTTGGTATTGCTGTTAAGCTTAACGTATATAATTACCTTGCCGTCGTTTAAAGTGATCTTGTCTGCGGAATACGATCCTGAAGATATAGTTGTTTCATTTGCGTAGCAGACAGTTGAACCGCTTGAAAACAAATTTGATCCATTGTCAAAAATACCGGCTGCTCCTGAGCTTAATGCCATTAAAAATGCTGCTGAATATGCGGCTATTCTTTTTGTACTCTTTTTCATTGCTTTTTTTCTCCTTTTGTATAAAAATTGTTCTATTGTTTCTTGTATTGATCAAAAGGATGCTTTCGAATATATCCCAGAGCCGCGGTTCCCTGATCATGTTCGAAAGGATGTGTTTCTTTTTGTCTGACACCCTGATAATCAGTACGATAATAATACTTTGATTAAACAGAAAAAGCTACAAAAGAAAATAAATTTTTTTCTGTCTTGACGAAAAGTGCAAATTTGTGATAAAATGAAAGCAGATACAAACATGTATAGGGGGGGAAGAGATGAAAGAATTTGAAGTTGTTTTCATTGAGAAAGCTTCGGGTAATGATATCTCCGGAAAGGTGACGGTCACCGAAGATGATACGGACGGAAAAATAAGCATAAAAGCTGTGGTAAACGGCAGTGAATATTTATCTTCAGGTTATGCATATCTGCAGGTATATCAGGATTTCAGGGATAAAATTCTTGATGACGGTTTTGGTATAAAATGCAATGGATCACGGATAAATGCAGTACAGCCTGAAATGATGGGGGACACAGACAAGATCATCCTTCTTGAAATGGGGAAGAATGCTTCGATGAAGGATGCAGCACATATCTGGGATCCTGCTGATATAGATGAATTTCCGGATACCAAACAGCAAAATGACTTTTTTGTAAAATGGGCATCGAGATAATAAAAAACGTGACTGTTGAGTAACTGACAGCCACGTTTTTTTTTCTTGAAATACTTAACATTTCGGATCTTTATTTCTGTCCTGTATAACTGATCATTAAAAAATTACATTCAGATCTGAATAATAATAAAAATAGTAAAAATCTATCAGAATAGTATTTTTTGATTTGCATTTCATAAATGAAAAAAAATTAATTGATTGGTCTGTCCAATTTCGTAATTTCAATACTTATAATATTTAAAGCACTTTTGGGACAAATAAAAATGTTTAAAGATATTTGTGTATTTATACGAAATTTCAAAAAGATAAAATCTCTTTATTTATTATTCTGAAAATCGGATGTATAATATAATTACTGAGCATCAAACCGGACGATCTGTCACATTCTGCTTAAGCTTAGTTAAAAATATCAGAAGAAGGAGAACATTTTTTTGAACAATCTTGAGAAAGCCAAAAAAATACTGTCAGACGGAGGATACACCTGCGTTTTGTACAACGGAAAAGAAACAGTCTGCAGCACCGAAAGAGGAGTAGCTCCTTTATTAAAACTGTACGATGAAAACGTAGATTACAGCAGCTTTTCCGCAGCCGACAAAGTAGTCGGAAACGGCGCCGCCTTCCTCTACGTTCTCTTACAAATAAAAGAACTCCACGCCTTCGTAATAAGCACCCCCGCCCTTAAAACCCTGACAGACAACAACATAAAAGTAACCTTCGACACAAAAACATCCGCCATCCGCAACCGTACCAACACCGGCTTCTGCCCCATAGAATCCGCCGTAACCAACATCACATCCCCCAAAAAAGCCCTCACCGCCATAAAAGCGAAGGTGCAGGGCGACCGCAAAGCCCTGCAATCCACCTGAGCGCCCGCACCAAGCAATCCCTAAATATGCGAAGGTGCAGGGCGACCGCAAAGCCCTGCAATCACCAAAGCGCCCGCACCAAGCAATCCCTAAATATGCGAAGGTGCAGGGCGACCGCAAAGCCCTGCAATCCACCTGAGCGCCCGCACCAAGCAATCCCTAAATATGCGAAGGTGCAGGGCGACCGCAAAGCCCTGCAATCCACCTAAGCGTTCGCATCAAGCAATTCCCTAAGAGAATAATTCTGCGAAGGTGCAGGGCGACCGCAAAGCCCTGCAATCCACCTAAGCCTCCCGCATCAAACAATCCCTTATCCAATCACACTCAAAAATTTCAATTTACCCCATCATTTTGCTAATAAGAAAAGAGGAAAAACCATGGACACATTAGAAACCCTGAAAACCCGCCGAAGCATCAGAAAATTCAAATCCACACTCCCTCCAAAGGAAACGGTCGATAAAATTATCGAAGCCGGCACATATGCCGCAACCGGCATGAACCGGCAGTCTCCGATTATAATCGCCGTAACCAACAAAGAACTTCGCGACAAACTCTCAAAGCAAAACGCCGCAATAATGGGCAAAGAAGACATGGATCCGTTCTACGGTGCCCCCGTCGTACTTATCGTCCTTGCAGACAAATCAAAGCCTACATACATTTACGACGGCAGCCTCGTAATGGGAAATCTTATGAACGCAGCTCATGCATGCGGAATATCATCCTGCTGGATCCACCGTGCCAAAGAAGAATTTGAATCCGAAGAAGGCAAACAGCTGTTAAAAACACTCGGAATAGAAGGCGATTTTGAAGGCATCGGACACTGCGTTCTCGGATATGCTGACTGTGAACAGCCGGTCGCTTCAGACAGAAAAGAAAATTATGTTTACTGGATCGAATAACAGGAGATATATCATGAATAAATCAGATATCAATGAAATTTCAAAACTCGGCTTCGGACTGATGAGACTCCCTGAAAAGGAAGGGGAGATCAATTACGATGAATTGTGCCGAATGATAGATAAGTATATGTCAGCCGGCTTCCGCTACTTTGACACCGCCTATGTTTATCACAGCGGAAAGTCAGAAGTAGCAGCAAGAGAATGTCTTGTCAGAAGATATCCCCGCGATGACTTCATGCTCGCCGACAAGCTCCCCGCATGGTGCATGAAGACTGAAGAAGACAGAGACAGGATATTTAACGAACAGCTTGAAAGGGCAGGGGTCGAATTTTTCGACTATTACCTTTTGCATTCCCTTGAGGACGGAAACAACTACGATACATACGAAGCCCTTGACTGCTTTAACTGGGGCATGCAGAAAAAACGCGAAGGAAAGATCCTTCACTTCGGCTTCTCATATCACGGAACCCCTGAACTGCTGGAAAAAGTCCTCGACAAACATCCGGAGATGGAATTTGTCCAGATACAGTTAAACTATGCAGACTGGAAAAACCCACTTGTACAGTCAGGCGCACTGTATGAGATACTGCATCGAAGAAACATCCCTATGATAATCATGGAACCTGTCAAAGGCGGAACCCTTGCCTCACTTCAGCCTGAGCTTGAAATCAGACTGAAAGCAGCAAGACCAGATTCATCGATCGCATCATGGGCACTCCGTTTTGTCGGCTCCCTTCCGGGCGTTATAGCCATCCTCTCAGGAATGTCAAGTGATGAGCAGATGGACGACAACATAAAGACATTTACTGATTTTGAGCCACTCTCGGAATCAGAACACAAGCTTATTGATGAAGTAGTGGATGTGATGTTCAATTCGCCTCTCATAGGCTGTACCGCCTGCAGATACTGCTGTGACGGATGTCCGTCCGGAATAAATATTCCTGAAGTATTCCGTCTTCTCAACACTGTCAGACTTTACGGTGAAGAGTGGCGCTCCTCAAACTTCTATCTCGGAATGACAGAGAAGGGCGGAAAAGCAAAGGACTGTCTCTCATGCGGTCAGTGTGAAAGCGTATGTCCTCAGCATCTGCCGATAATCGAACTTCTTAAGGAAGCTTCATCACATTTTGATAAATAAAAAGAAACGCACCGGTTTTAATTTCCGGTGCGGAATTTTTCAAAGCTCTGCTTTTAACAAGCAGAGGCGATTCGTAGAATCGCTTCCGTTCAGTCGGAGATTGTACTCCGACTGAACGGAAAGATAGAACCCGCTGCAGAGGCGGGGGATATCCTCTGTGTTGTTATATGCAATGTAAAATTTATCAGTAAACATGTTCATATTCATTTACATCATAGAAAACATACTTATGAGTTGAATTTTTAAAGCTTTCTGCATTTGGATCCGACATATATACCATATATCCGGGATGACAGCAAACACCGTTTACCGGAACAGGAGTCAGATTCTGATCATAGTATGTCGCAATGCATGTCAGCAGGGGATATCCAAGTTCGGAAAAATATTTTCCCTTGAAGGTCTGTGTTGAGTCGTATGCAAAAAATGAGTTTATGCTGTACGCTCCGGCATACCACTGATATTCGGAAATATTGTTTTTAACACTTTCAGGAAAATCATATTTTGCACATGCCCCGTCAGGGTCAGCAGCGAGATCATTGAAAATTTCATTTAACGGCACTGAGTGAAATGCCTGAAAATTTGTCCTGAAGAAATTATATTTTAAATATGCATCGTACGGGTCATTTTTAAAAGCGTCCTCCAGTTCATCAGGTGTGACTGTCCTTTCACTCAGAGAGGCTTTATGGTCGTTCATACTGCTGTAAAAGTCATCCACTTCATCCTCAAAAAGCGGTCTGCAGTTGATCATACGGCTTGCTGTGGACAGTGAACCGTACATATATATTTTTTTATCAGTATAGTTCTCAATGCTGTAGTGCTCGGAAAATTCATTTTCAACAGAGTCAAAATTATTCTGGTCAAGCAGATCCGTAAATGAACATGAGATCTCTGTTCCGTCAGCACCGGTCAGGACCATGTGGGCTTTCGAACTGTAAAAGTCTTCTTTGGAAATGGAAAGACCATTTTCGTCAAAGGAAAGTGTTCCGTAAACATAAAAATAATTTTCTTCAGGTCTCTGGTCGTATATGCCCTGAATGTCCTTAGGCTCTATCTCATATTCTCTTATTTTATGTACTTCAGCTTTTTCCGTAACTGTTTCAGTGGTAGTTTCAGGTTCTGTGCTGATCTCTGATGCAAGGGTCACCTCTGTTGTCGGAGCTTCGTATGCCTCAGGGCTGATTTGCTTCTGACTTCCGCATGAACACAGAAAGAACATCAGCATCGCAAACGTACCTGAAATTCTGAGCTTTTTCATTTATTTCCCCCCCTGATATATATCACATGACAAATATTTTTTCCAAAAGGTTCTGTACAGCATATTGCTGTATTTTTTGAAAACTTTTTGTAAATATATAGATATTATAACATACAGGCTTTGTTTGTTCAACTGAAATAATAATTGAAAATAGCCCCATGAATATTGTGTAATATAACAACACACGAAATATTAAATACTCATTTATGCCTGTCGTTAAAATATTTTCAAAATCATTTGCTTATTTATTAATTCTGTGTTATAATTACAAAAGGCAATGCCCGGCTGTATATTATGCCAGGTCATAATCAGAAGAAACAGCCGATGAAAAAATAATTTATCTATATAATTACTGGAGGAATTATCAATGTCAATGTACATTACATGTCTCGATCTCGAAGGTGTACTCGTTCCTGAAATCTGGATCGCTTTTGCTGAAGCAACAGGTATCCCTGAACTCAAAAGAACAACACGTGACGAGCCGGACTATGACAAGCTCATGAAATACAGAATCGCTATCCTTAAGGAACACGGTCTGGGATTGAAGGAAATTCAGGAAACGATCGAAAAGATCGAACCTATGGAAGGTGCAAAGAAATTCCTTGACGATCTTCGTGCTTTAGGACAGGTTATTATTATCAGTGATACATTTTCACAGTTTGCAGGACCTCTTATGAAGAAGCTCGGTTATCCGACAATTTTCTGCAACACACTTGAAGTTGCTGAAAACGGCGAGATCACAGGCTTCAAAATGAGAGTTGAAAAATCAAAATATACAACAGTAAAAGCTCTTCAGTCTATCGGCTTTGAAACGATCGCAAGCGGCGACAGCCACAACGACCTCGGAATGATCAGAGCAAGCAAAGCAGGCTTCCTCTTCAAGAGCCCTGACAGTATTAAAGCTGAAAACCCTGATCTTGAAGCATTTGAGACCTATGATGAACTTCTTGATGCAATAAAGAAAGCAATGGACTGATAAATTAATAAAAGAAGTATAGAACATAAAAACATTAAGGCTTTTTCTTGTTGTGACAGGCTCAAAATCCTGTTATGATGAGGAAAAGCCTTATTTAATAACAGAATATCAACTATGGTGAGAGTAATGACGGCAGTATCAGTATTTGATATGGCGCGGTGTCTGAAGAACAGAAAGAATGGTTAAGGTGCCTGATAGGATCATCTGAAGATCCGGAGAAGGGAGGTTCTGTACATCTTGTAAAGGATTATTATTTTCAGTGTAAAAGAAAAAAGCACACAGACATGTGTGCAAAGTATACATGATATAGAATATATTGATATTGTAGAAATAGGAAAGGAAAATAAAAATGATCAATTCATTAATAGACGATAATTCATCAAATCCTGTTGACAAACTTGCCGACGGAAAAGGTAAAGGCCGCCACATGGCGGCCTTTACTATATATTTATTTATGGAAAAAATAGGCCGTGAATAGTAACACTCAGGGATTGCCGGATTTCCATGCATGAATTCAATTTCTTTACTTTATATATGTAATATGATATAATTATAGAGCGAAGAATAACAATAATATTAAAATTAAAGCCTATCAATTAACTCAAAATGAGTTTGTTGATAGGCTTTTGTTATTCGATTGCTGACTGGCAAATCACCTAGATAATTTAATATTTACACATGAAACTAAAATAATTCACAACTCTGAGACATCGATATGAAATCATCAACAATTCTTCTCATTTCCGCCAATGAAAGCTTATTTACATCAATTATAAGCTCACTTGCAAAAAGCTCATCCTCATCTATCTTTTTGATAAATACAATTTTTCTTGTACCATTTCCTGTGATGTCTGCATAGCAATTATAGAATACTCCGGTT
>JAZQPR010000258.1:0-5125 GCA_045628605.1 Oscillospiraceae bacterium | reverse complement strand
CGTTATTGTATAGTTTGAGTAGTCATATTCTTTTTCAGTTCTCTTTGCAAATCTGAGTGAAGAAAGTTCAGAAATTGAAAAATCGTTGATATATGAACTTTCAGAGAGAACATTTCCGGTTTCGTCATACTCATATTTTACTACACTTGCTTTTAGCTTTTCGTTTATAACAGGTGCTGTACCGTTTATTTCGACCTTTTGCGCTTCAAGGTATGCTATCTCATATTCGGGGAGATTATCCGGAGTGTAAAGATATTTTGTTATATAATATGTTCCTTTATCGCCCGGTTCATATCCTGTCAGCTTTGTTTCGACCTGACCGCGGTCGTTATAGAAATAAATTACGTCAGAATTACATTTTCCTTTGACATAGGAGTCATTTTCGTTCAGGTTTTCATAAACGCTTTCTCTTTTTAGATTTCCGTCTCCATAGTATTCTTTTTCGATGATTTTGTATGGATTTTCAATAAGTGTTTCTCTGCCTGCATAATCATAATAAGTCTTCGTAACAAGCTTTGTGTTTTCATCAATTGTTTCAAAATGAAGCTGAGAATATGCTCTGTTTGATTTCGCATCACTTCCGTCGCGTTCATATCTGAAGCTTTCAAGTATGGTTGATTTTTCAGATGGGTCGATAAATGATTTTTCGATCAGTCTGTTTAAACCATCGTACTTATAACTGTATTTTGCATTTCCGGGATCGGTTGTTAAGGAGATATTTCCGGCATTGTCATATTCGTAGTATGTAGTGCTGTTTCCTTCATCTGTTTCGCTTGTCAGTAATCCGGCTTCATTGTATTTGTATGTATGGCATCCGTCCGTTATGATATCAGCGATCGATGAACATACGAAATAGACGTTTGGAGATACTTCCTTTACTTTTCGACCGTTTTCATCATACATGGTCAAGGAAGTACTCTTCTGTGTTCCGTCTGAATTTGACTTTGTTATTTTGACAGGATTAAACTTGTTGTCATACTGGGTTATCTCAGCATTTCCCTCAGGTTTTAATTTTACAAGAGTATAGAAAATTCCTTTTTCATACTCATTTGCAGGAGCATCAATTTTTACTTCTTTTTTCTTATTATCTGCTGTTTTAAACTCTGATACTGTCTTTGAATTTCCATAAATGTGATCATAATAAGCTGTTTTTCCGCCTGTTGATTCACTTATAAGTTCTCCGCGGTCGTTATATGTATAAGTTGTAACTATGTTATCTCTGGATGAAGTTTTTGATGAAACAAGTCCTTTGATCTTTGAATTCTGATCATAGGTATATGTTTCTCTGCATCCTGAGTTTCCATATGTTACTGACTGCAGATATGCACCGTTATATGTGTATACTGTTTTTATCACATGACCGTTTGTATTGTTTGTTTCTTCGAGCAGATTGTTATATTCATCATATTTGTACTCGACTGTACTTCCGTCCGGGTTATATTTTTTCAATACATTACCCATCTGGTCCTTTTCAATCACAGTTTTCTGATTGTTCTGATCAGTTACAGTTTCTCTCGTCGGATGCTGTCTTTTGATAAGTTCATTATAGTGATTTTTATAGAATTCATCAGTGTCTTTGAGGTTTGTAACATCAACGTATTCCCCGTTGTAATTTACTTCATATTTGTAAGTCGTAACTCCGCCTTCAGCATCTGTTGTTTCAACCGGTCTTTTTTCCGCAAGGCTGTACCTGGTTACTGTTTTATTACCTTTCTGATCTGTTACTGTTCTTTGAAGATCGCCTAATATACCTAATTCCGCATTGCTTTCATCAATATATACATCCACATACTGATTTGTACAGCTGTTGCCGTTGACATCAGTGAGTTTTGAAATTCTTCCGGACTCATCATATTCGACTTTACTTAAAGTAACCGGATCTTTTTTTGTTATATCCTGAATCTGAATAATATTTTTGTCCTTATATACATATGCTGTTTTTAAACCGAGTGTATCTGTTACTGCTTCCAGTTCATCAGCTGCATTTAATAAATAAACAACTTTTCTGTCATTTTCATCTTTTGCTTCTACAGTATTACCATCTTTAGTAATTATAATTCTATCGCCTGTATTTGCAGTTATGTCGATTTTTTCTGATGAATAAGAAATATTCACTTCATTTCCAAATCTGTCTTTAATGCATGTATTTCTGTATATTCCGTCCTGCTCAGTATAAATATACTTAACCTGTTCTTTGGTTGTTAATACGTAACTGCTGTCACCGCTGTTATACTGTATCTTATCATATGTACCGAAATTAGAAGTATAATTTTCGCTTCCTTCTATTTTTAAATATCCCTTCATTCCATCAGGATATGTTACTTCTACTGCTTCTATATTTTCTTCATCAATGTATTCGGAACTGATATAGTACTTATCTGCGATCTGACACCATTCAACGCCAAAAGGATCTTTCTGATGATCTGTTACTTCAAGTACTGTTCCTTTTTCAACCCCGGTTAATATATTTCCGGCAGGTTTATCATGTACATAAGCATAGATCGCTTTTACAGTGCCTGTATTGTTTTTAATTGTTTTAAGAGTGCTTTCAAAGTTAAACTTCCATCCATATCCTAAGAAATCACTTTTTTCATCTTTAAACTGAGTATTATATACTCGCTTAAGAGCAAAATCCTTTAGTGCACTGTTGAAAACAAGATCTGTTTCCTCCTGTGTGAAGTCTCCGTTTAGTCCCTTCATATCGCCTTTAAATCTGACAGCCGGAATATTTACAGGAAAAAACTGTTCAAATGTTCCGCTTACTGACGGGGTTTCTCCGCCTGCTATAAAGATAGAGTTGTATGCCTGAGCAGAACCGAAAAATGCTTTGGATTCAGATGTGCAAATGCTTTTGCCGTCATTATTTTTTAATTCTCCCCATTTTGCACCATCAAATACATCTACTGTATTTGTATAATAATTAAATCCTGATTTATCTGATGCTAAACCTCCGACTGCGTATAGTTTACCCAGGAGATACTGCAGATCAAATCCTGTTCTTGCTGATGGCATATTATCTATAACAGTCCAGGATTCTTTCTTAAAATCAAATAATTCAACACTATCGAGAATCCCGGTATTGTTTTCTCCACCAGCTGCAACAATATATGTTTTATCACCATCATAGAATAAAGATGCACCAAAATCTTTTCTCGGCGTATTCATGTATTTTGATGCTGCAGAATCGATATTATCATTATTTAAATCATATATTTCAAGTGAATTCTGAATTTTTCCGTCTGCGGTTTCGCCGCCGATGATGTATATTTTGCCGTTATAATAAACGGCTTTGTGTCCTCTGCGTGCAGTTTTCAGTGTAAATGAACCATTTTCCACTTTTCCTTCTGTTGACAAAACTTCAACACTGTTAAGATATTCATTACCGGAATATCCGCCAATAATATATATTTTATTATTGGCTGTAACTGCAGCATAATCCATTCGTCCAACTGCCAGATTTCCAATATGTTCCCATGCATTTTTTTCAAAATCATATCTGCTTATATCATTAAGAATGTCACCATTTTCATTTTTTCCTCCGATTGCATACATATATCCGCCGGCATTTATTAACTCAAAATGAGATCTTTTGATATTCATTTCAGCTCTGAGTACATATGCCGCATCGTTACTTCTTGATATCTGAACCGGAGGTTCTATTAATTTTTCATATACTCTTTCACGAGTTAAATCATTTTTAAAAACGTATTCGGATCTTGGCTTTGTAAGTTCCAGAACAGCAAACTGATTACGTCTTGTTTGTACTGAACCATCTGTGTTTAATACAGTCGGTGATTCAAAACTGATTTCCTGTTTTTGTGCACCTGTCAGTATAACTTTTATAAGACCCTCTTTATTGATATCATTACCCGATGATACCAGATCAAAGTTGTTCTCAGATGATATCTGTTTAAAGTTTCCTTTGATCTCAATTGTTCCGGTTTTTAGAACGTTTCTTTTATTGTTTACCGTAAAATTTCCGTTTACTATTATTCGGCTTTTGTCTTCCTGCATTTGTAAAACAGAATCGTCCAGTAATGTAAGATCTCCGCACACCTCTAATAATGCATCTTCGCCGTTTATGACAAACGTTCCGCCTGTCTGAATATAGTTTCCTTCAACTAAGATCTTTTGATTTACAGTTTTAAATGTCCCTGACTGCTGATTTAAGTCTTCATTGATTCTAATTGCTACTTCATCATTATTAAATCCTGCAATATTTACATCATCATTTGTATTTATGCAAAGATCACCATGAATAATAAGTTCATTATCTGTTATCGGCTCATCTTTATTATCACGAACGAAAAATGTTATTTTATCATTTATGACCACGGAACCGGGCTCATTAGTATAATTACCGTTTTCATCCTGTTTATAAGATACTATACCATTTCCATTGTCTATATATCTTTCAAAATTTAAACTGTTTTTAAAACATAAAGGCTGACTCGATGTATTTTTATTTCTTAAAATACCAATACGACTTTTGATATCGATAGTCTGCTGTTCATTGCCCAGCAAAACGATCGTACCGTTCTCATCACTTGTAATAACGCCTTTTTCAGTTATATCTTTGCCTGCATAAAGACTGGAATTTGATAAATGCATATTTCCTTCAACTATTACATCATCTGTTACAATGAATTTAATTCCGCCTTCAGAAATATCCAATATGGCATTTTTTTCAACAACAAGATTTCCCTTTACAAACACAACCGTATCAGGAGAGATCTTTAATTCATTATTTTCTTTAATTGTTAAACTGCCAAGTATTTTTGTGTTTTCAGAAAAAGAAGTCTCAGACTGTGAATTGTCATTGTTTTCTGAACTGATCATAAAATCACCATTAATGATATTATCAAATGAAATATCTCTGATGATTTCATTGTAATTCTCTGCACCACTAATCAGCGGTGCATCCGCCTTTGCCGCCTCAATAACATTATCATCTTTAATTTCATCCTCAGCCGGTTCAGAATTATCCGACTGCTGATGTTCCTCAATAATGTTTTGAATTGCCTCTGTTACCTCTTCTGCAACAACTTCCGTACATACTGAATTGAGCATAAAAGCTGCTGACAAGAATAATGCGATAAACTTTTTGATGTTAATCATTCCTCTC
>JAZQPR010000257.1:0-26472 GCA_045628605.1 Oscillospiraceae bacterium | reverse complement strand
ACGTCCGGGCGGTCCTCCTGACGGTATGGGACCGGGTGGTCCTCCGAACGGCAAACGTCCCGGTGGTCCGCCTGACGGTATGGGACCGGGTGGTCCTCCGAACGGCAAACGTCCGGGCGGTCCGCCAAACGGAATGCGTCCCGGAGGTCCTCCCGGCGGAAGAGGTCCGGGCGGAAGAGGTCCCGGCGGTCCTCCTCAGAAAATCAATAAAGGCGTACTGAAACGACTTCTCAAAGAACTCTTTACTGAATACAAAGGGCTTTTTACAATAGAACTTATTTGTATTGTGATAGCAGCTTTAGTTGGAAGTGCTCCTTCAATATTTATAGAAAAAATATCATCTATCATAGCTGAAGGAATGGGAATAATAAAAAGTCAGAATATGACAGAAGCTTCACAGTACAAAGAAGTATTTATCTCATTGCTTCCTAAGCTTAAAACTGATCTGCTTATCATGTCAGGTGTTTTTGGAGTCGGTGTACTTTCCTTCTTCATTTATACAAGGCTGAGTGCAATTATAACACAGGGATTTCTCAATAAACTTCGAATCAAAATGTTCAAAAAAATGCAGACACTTCCTGTAAAATATTTTGATACTCACAATCATGGTGATATCATGTCACACTATACAAATGACACAGATACCATCAGACAGCTCCTCTCACAGTCAATTCCAAATATTATTTCAGCATTTTTGACTGTTGTATCTCTTGTCTTTATCATGCTCTATTACAGCATATGGCTTTCATTAATTGTTGCTGTCGGCTGCGTAATAATGTTTAAGGTTACAAAATTTGTCGGCGGAAACTCTGCAAAATACTTTATGAAACAGCAGATGGCCATTGGACAGACAGAAGGCTACATTGAGGAAATGATCAACGGACAGAAAGTAATTAAAGTATTCTGTCACGAAAAGAAAGCTGAGGAAGAATTTGATGCTCTTAATGAACAGCTGTTCACTGAAGCTTCAAACGCCAACAAATTTGCAAATATACTGATGCCTATAATGAACAATCTCGGAAATCTTCTTTATGTAATTGTTGCATTTGTAGGCGGTGCTTTAATACTTGCTGAAGTATCCAACCCGTCACTTGGTGTTCTTTTTGGCGCTGACAAAATAATCAGCGTACCGATAGTAATTGCTTTTCTCGGAATGACAAAAATGTTTACACAGAACATTTCCCAGACTTCCCAGCAAATCAACTCAATTGCTATGGCACTGGCCGGCGCAGAAAGAATATTTACACTTCTTGATGAAGAATCTGAAGCTGACAATGGTTATGTAACACTTGTAAATGCAGCATACAGTGGAAATCAGCTTATTGAAGCAAACACAAAAACAGGAATGTGGGCATGGAAACATCATCATTCCGACGGTACAACTACACTTACAAAATTAAACGGCGATATTCTCTTTGATCATGTTGATTTTGGATACACACCTGAAAAAATCGTCTTAAACGATATCTCATTAAATGCAAAACAGGGCATGAAAATTGCTCTTGTTGGTTCTACAGGTGCAGGAAAGACTACTATTACAAACCTTATAAACAGATTCTATGATATTGCAGACGGAAAAATACGTTATGACGAGATAAATATCAACAAAATCAAAAAAGATGATCTTCGTCATTCACTTGGAATCGTACTTCAGGATGTAAACCTGTTTACAGGAACTGTAATGGATAACATCAGATACGGAAAGCTTGATGCAACAGATGAAGAATGTATCGCTGCTGCAAAGCTCGCAAATGCTGATGACTTCATAAGAATGCTCCCTAAAGGATATGACACGCTTCTTACAGGAGACGGTTCAGAGCTTTCACAGGGTCAGCGTCAGCTTATATCCATCGCACGTGCAGCTATCGCAAATCCACCTGTAATGATTCTCGATGAAGCTACAAGCTCTATTGATACACGTACAGAGGCAATTATCCAGAAAGGAATGGATGCTCTTATGAAAGGCAGAACGGTATTTGTTATCGCTCACAGACTTTCAACTGTACAAAATGCAGATCTTATTATGGTTCTTGACCATGGCAGGATCATTGAACAGGGCAATCATCAGCAGCTCATCGCCAAAGGCGGTACGTATGCAGCTCTGTACACCGGTGCTTTTGAACTTTCGTAAACATTTTATCTATGACAGATAACAAAAATTAATTTAATATTATGAAACACAGGATAGAACCTCTCTTTTTAAACTGACCGGTTCTATCCTTCTGTTAAATATGAGCAATTTTCAAAGTTTTTGAATAATAAAAAAAGGAAATACATTATGAAAAACAAAAGATTATTTTTTTGCAGAATTATATGTTCCCTCACAGTGCTGGCTTTACAGCCATGTATCACAGCCGGAGCAAAGTTCGTCCCTACTGCAAATTATGGTACAAAAAATGATATCGTAATCGGACCTGACTGCTTTGCAAATATCAAAGTTTTTGATCCTGATGACCCAGATAACAGTATAATTAATAATCTTTCATTTGAGCTTTATGATCCTGAAGGAAATCTTGCTGCAACATGGAAAGGCAACCGAATTGACACATTCAACAGAAAGAATTTTTCAGTTAATTTAGTATATGAAAATGATTATTTGAAATTTTTCTACGACAGCTTAAGTTATCCTGACAACGGAAATATTACTATGAAAGAATTAAGAGCAGTATACACTGATCCTGAATCAGGCGAATTAACAAACAGACTGTCAAATACTGATTTCTATCTGCCATTAAATTTTAATAATGTTTACGATATTACAGCCGGTTTTTTCAGAGATAAACCTTCAGATATTACTCTTCCTGCATATACAGTAGGCGTTTATTCTGATGCCGGCTGGAATAACAGGCTTATAAACTGGTCTTTTGATCTGGGAATTTTTCAAAATGAAGAATTCTTCAAATTCAAACGAGTAAAATCTTTTGTATTTAAAAACAATCCCGGAAATTTAGTAACTGAATCCCTGGATGCCGGAGAATATGGATATATACTGGCTCATGACAAAAATGATATGACATATTTCTCAACAAATCCATACTCCAGTATTATAAAGCTCAATGACACTTCAAGTGAATATGTCAGGGAAACAATAAATCTCCATGAAAAGTTCCCAAAAGTTTTCAATGAAAACGGTACTTATACTTACACTGTTTATTACCCTGACTCGCAAAAAAATTATTATATAGACCACGCAACCGATTCTCTGGATCCTTTGGTTTCAGGTGCGTTATGTGTATTAAGCGGAAATTTGATCACAGCACCTGTTCCTGACCAGAATGGAAATATAAGCATTTACGTTGACTCGAAAACCAGGAAATTCAAACTAATATCCGATTATATGGCTGAAAACACTTTCGGTGGCGGATCCACAGGACTCGAAGGAA
This sequence comes from Oscillospiraceae bacterium, assembly GCA_045628605.1. Classification (GTDB taxonomy): domain Bacteria; phylum Bacillota; class Clostridia; order Oscillospirales; family Ruminococcaceae; genus HUN007. The sequence goes on along the minus strand of JAZQPR010000257.1, from coordinate 23,089 downwards.
CAGCAGATGAAAAAATCAACGCAAAAGTAAAGACCATTCCGTTCGACAGTAATGGCATTAATTTGCAGGGAAATCCGGGAACATATAAAGTCAAGGTTACAAATCTTCCTTTTAATTATCAAATGACATCCGGTAATGAATTTACATTAACTCATTATGAGAAAACAGATGAAAATGCAAAATGTATTCAGAATGATATCAGGATAGAGAAAATTAAAAGAAAACTTACAGTCACAGAAAGCAAACATGGAAAAGTTACAATAAACGGAACTGATAAAACTGAAGATACTATTTCCTGTAATACTGACGTCTCACTTAGTGCAGTTTCTGATAAATACTACGAACTTGAAAAATACATATGCAGAACTGATAATGATCTGGAAATAACTAATTTTTCAATACCCAAAACAGGATCTTTTACTATGCCTTCTGAAAACATAACAGTTGAACCTGTATTTGTTCTATCATCAGATCTCGATATTAACGGAGACGGCAGCGTAAGTATTCTTGATGCGGTTATTTTGAAAAAAATGCTCCTGCTTTTTGATAATACTGAACAGTATAAGGAAAAAGCAGATATTACCGGAGACGGATATATAAATATAAATGACCTGATAAGACTTGAAAACTTAATTATGGAATAAAAATAACAGGATGTGATTTCTTAACACATCCTGTTTTTTTAGTCCTGATTTGAACAAGCCTTATTTGGAGACGAATTCATTCCTCTTTTTGTTCAAAGCTCTGTGTTGTTATACAAGAGAAAACGATCTGAGTATATAAATGAAAAATGTAATTGAAAACGCTGCAAAGAAAGTCGTAATAACAACAACACCGGATGCAAGCTCGCAGTCATTTTTCATATTTCGTGCCATTATATATCCGCTTACAGTTGAAGGTGATCCAAGCATGATCAGTATCGCTATCAGCTGCTGGTCTCTTATACCAAGCAGTACTGCTATAGGAAGACATACAGCTGGAAGAAGTATCAGTTTAATAAATGATGCACACAAGCATGGTTTCAGTTTGGTCTTGAAGCTTCCTGAAACATCAAATCCTGCTCCGACAACCAAAAGCGCCAGCGGAGATGCAAGAGATGAAATATTGTTGATACACTTTTCGATCATAGCAAGAAAATCAATTCCTCCTGCACTGATATGGAAATCAGGAACCAGCGAATTAAAAACTGAAAAAGGAAGTGAAACTATTATTGCCAGAATAATAGGATTTTTTACAATTCCAAGTATCAGCTTTTTCATATCGACCTTTTTGTCAAGCGTATCAGAACTGCTCATCGTAAGCACAATAACTGCATAAAAGTTATAAAAAGGAACTGCTGAAATGATCATCATCGGAACCATGCCTGAGTTTCCATAAAGATTTTCAGCAATGGCAACTCCGAGAATAGCAGCACTGCTTCGGTATGCTCCCTGGATAAAGCTGCCGGTCATATGTTTATCCTTTATCAGCTTTACCGCTCCCCATGTGATAAGCAATGACGTGATAACTGTCATCAGAAAACATACAGCACAAAATTTGAAGTCAAAATATTTTGTCACCTGCATTTTTGAAATGTCTCTGAAAAGCAGGACCGGTAAAAAAATATTAAAAACCGCTTTATTGTTGATGTCAACAAATCTGTCATCCAAAATATTAATTTTCTTTAAAAACCATCCCAGTAAAATAAGTAAAAATATTGGTACGGTAGCATTTAAACTAAATGCAAGATTGTTCATTTAAATCAGTCATCTCCGGATACTATAATGTCATAGCTGCTTTCGTTTTCTTCTTCTGCGCCCTCTTCCTTCATGTTTCTCTTTACAAGTTCCATTCTTCTCTTTTTCATAAGTTCATCTATTGTTTCCTTGGCAAGTGTATAGATTACAGCAAAAATCGGAACTCCAAGGAGCATTCCTGCAAATCCGAAAAGATTGCCAAAAAAGAAGATGGCAAACATTACCCAGAAAGTCGGAAGATTCAGTTTATTTCCAAGAATAGCAGGGCCAAGAATATTTCCGTCAAACTGCTGTAAAATGAAAATGAAAAGAATAAACGGAATAGTACTCTTTGGCTGCGTAAGAAGAACAAGGAATGCAGATGGAATAGCACCAATAAACGGACCAAAAAACGGTATCATATTTGTAACTGCAACAATAAAACTAATAAGCATCGCATTTGGCATCTTCATAATGAAAAGTCCAGCAAAGCAGATTATTCCGATAATCAAAGAATCTATTGCTTTTCCGACAAAAAAGTCCATAAATATCTTATTGGCATGTGATCCCTTTGTCATAAATCTTTCATACTTTTCACGACTCATGGAAACATAAAACAGTTTTTTAAACTGTCTGATAAAATACTCTTTACTGTAAAGAAGATATATCGAAACGATAAATCCGAGAAGGAAATCCTTTACTCCTCCTAAAAATCCAAAAACACCGTTTGTTACTGTTTTTAAGGATTTGTCAAGAATAGGTCTGATATTTGTTATCCATTCAAGGACCTGGGATCTCATGTTTTCAAACTGTTCATTGAACCATTCAAACATTTTTTCAGAAATCTTCGGACTCTTTTGGAAAACCTTTAATATTGAATAATAAATACTGTTCAGGTATTCAGACATATTATTGAAAAGAGCTGAAACACTGTCAAGTATTTCAGGAATAGCTGTTGCAATAAGAAGAGTAATTAATGCTATTGTGATAAATGAAGTAATCAAAATACTAAGCACTCTTCGCAGTTTATTGTATTTCTTTTTCTTTTTGAAAAACGCCTTGTCAAGAAACCGCTCACACAGATTTACAAGCGGTGCAAGAAGATATGCGATAGCAAATCCCCATATTACAGGCGCGATAGCTTTCAGAATACGTTTGACTATACCTATAAATGTATTCAGTCTGAAAGCAAGAAGAACTAGAAGAATACATACTGCAAAAACGCCTATTGCATATAATGCTACTGTTTTGTATTTCTCATTCTTTTCCGTTCGTTTAAATCCTAACATTTAATTGCTCCTTTTCTGTTTAGTAAATTATTTAAACCTAATTAATATCATACCATATTGTGTTCATTTTATCAAGTCATCATATATATTTTGCCAAAAGAAAACAACATTTTATTCACTTTGTTTCAGACTTTTTAGAATTCTCTCTGAAACATCAGAAAAGTCATCACTTTTGACTGATGTACATGAAAGCAAAAACTGATTTTCTTTAAGTATATTATTATTCAAATCAATAAACACTCCGTTTATTTTCAGATTTTTATCAAGCTTCTCTTTATCTATTTCCTTTGTAAATTTTATTTTAATATGAGTTATACTTTCTGTATCAACGACCTTTAGATAGTAAGACAATTTTTCTGTTAATACTTCTGAAAGCATTTTACACTTTAACGAATACAGTTTTCTAAGTTTTCTTATCTGCCTGTCAAGATGACCATCTCTTATGAAGCCTGAAAGTGCTATCTGTTCCGTTTTTGATGCTGTCTGATTATAATTAATTTTTATTTGATTGTATCTGTAAAGAAGTTCATCAGGAAGAATCATAAAACTTAATCTGATGGAAGGAAGCAGAAGACGTGACAGCGTACCTATATATACTGTATTATGTCCGGAAGACAAACTTTGAAGTGATGGTATCCGTCTTGAAGAATAAGCAAATTCACTGTCATAATCATCTTCTACTATTATTTTAGAGTTTTCAAGCGCATTTCTGATCAGTGCTATTCTCTCATTAACATTCATTATCCCGCCTGTTGTATCAGGATGAGAAGGCGTTGAATAAATCACATCCGCATTTTCTTCACTTTCTTCAATTGACCATCCGTGATCACTGAATATGGATGCTCCCCTTCCAAAATACCCACCGTTAAAATATACATTTCTCTTTCCGAGTACTGAACAGAGAATATGCAAAATACTCTGAACGCCTGCTCCTACTACAATATTTTCAGCTGAACACACTGCATTTCTTTTGTTTAACAGATATTGCGATAAAGCTTCTCTGAGTTCATACTCACCTTGTTCCTCGCCATAAGATATAAGTTTTGTATCCTGTCTTAAAGCACTTTTAATATATCTTCTCCACAAATCAAAACTGAAACTGTCCGGATCAGCACTGGCAGAACTGAAATTATATATTATCCTGTCCTTATTTTCTTCTGTTTTGGATTTCTTTCCTGTTTCCTTTTTTTTCACTGATATATCTGTTACATAGTATCCGCTGCCGGGTTTTGGAACAACAAAACCATCGGCTGATAGCTGAAGATACGCATTTTCAGCTGTTGTGCGGCTTATCCCCAGCTCCTCTGCACATCTTCTGATTGAAGGAAGCTTCTGACCGGGTTTAAGTTTTCCGACATTTATCATATCCCTGTAATAATTATACACCTTGATATGAAGCTTTTCTTTTTCTTTTCCAAACTGAAATTCCATAAAGTGACCCCTAAAAAATTATTAGAATTGTATATTTTATTAATGACAAATTTATTATATTATTATATATGAAAAAAAATTATTTATCAAGTAACATTATCACAAAAAAAGAAGAGGTTAATATGAAACGCGATAAGACACGCAATACTTGTCTTGCAGCTCTTTTTACTGCTATGATAACACTTTTTACAGTTTGCTTTCGTTTCAGTATCGGAACAAATTCAGGCTATATACATCTCGGAGATTCTGTCATTTATCTTGCATCCTGCATGCTTCCCGCTCCTTATGCCGTATTTTCAGCAGCTGCAGGAGGAATGGCATCTGACCTTCTTTCAGGTGCAGGTGTCTGGGTGATCCCAACAGGAATTATAAAAGCTCTTAATACGGTTCCTTTTCTGTTATTCAGGAAAAATTACATGATGATCCATAAAAAAGATTTTAACAGAATACTTGTATCTCAAAGCATCATTGCCTGCGTACTGTCAGGAATTATTACGTCAGGAGGATATTTTGCAGCTGAATGTTTACTGTATGGGGTAAAACCTGCAATTATTTCTTTCTTTCCCGGACTTCTGCAGCCAATAGGAAGTTCTGTATTATTTATAGTTTCAGCATCAGCACTTGATTCGGCAAAAATAAAATCAAGATTTTCATATCAATAAATATTTACCGCCTTATAGTATTTAAGGCGGTATTTTTATTGACAATTCGTTAAATATTTTATATAATATTAACAATAAACGTTTGGATTTTTATTTTATTTTTATTATGGTGAAACAATATGAAAAAACAATTACTTTCTATTTTATCAGTGTTTACTTCATTGCTGATAAGTTCTGCCTCTCTGCCTGCATATGCAGCAAACGAGCCATGGCAGTTTAATTCGGACACAGCGTCCAAAACAAACGCCTCCGGAATCAGTTATCTCGGAGATCTGGATAAAGACGGCAGTATAAATATTTCTGATCTTGTTATTTTTACAGAATACTTTACCGGTTCAGAAATAATACCCGATGAAATTTTGGAATCTTCCGACCTGAATAATGATTCATCAGTCAACATAGTTGATATGATAATCCTGAAATCCATGATCCTGCATGAAACGGACTGGATAAAGACCGGCTCGGGAAATAATTCAGAATTCATCAAGCCGGTAATAAACGAGATAGGCACATCTCTGAAATCTCAGGGCAACGCAAAAATGTGCATTATAGCAATTGACTTTCCCGACTGTAAATTCAAGCAAAATTACACAGCAGAAGACTTTGAAAAGGCCGCTTTCGATGAGTGTGACGAATCATCAGATGCTTACCCGTTTGAAAGCATATCCGCATATTACACCAGAGCATCAAAGGGAGCCTTTCATCTTGACGGAAAAGCTATTTTCTATCATGCATCCAAACCGGTAAGCAATTACAGAAATGCAACAGACAACTGGAAAGGTACCGATAAAATCATACAGGAAAGCATGAAAAATCTTGACAGTACTGTTGATTTCTCGGAATTTGATCTTAACAATGACCACTATATAGATTCCATGATCTTTGTTCTTCCTTACGCATCCGGAGATGATGACTGGTGGCCTGTTTCAAATACATACAGATTCAATAATTTTGGTGTTGACAATGTCATAGTCGGCAATTATTCGACAGGAAACGTTGAGCCTGACAATATCTGCGATTTTGCAAGAACATATTCTCATGAGCTCGGTCATCAGCTAGGACTTCCTGATTATTACCTATATACGGATGACGATGATTATGAAGGTTTTCACGGTTCAGGCGGAACTGAACTGATGGATGTTGACACAAAATCGGATCTTTGCTCATTTTCAAAGCTTATGCTTGGATGGTTCAGGGAAGATCAGGTACTCTATTTTGACAGAAGCAAAAAGAAAATGACCTTCGAACTGAATTCTGCTCAGACTGATGAAGGAAACTGTATCATTATCCCTGCGCCCAATAATACAAACAACAGTTTAACCGGAGAATATTTTATAGTCGAATATAACTCTGACAAGTTCAACAACTCAGCAGTAGATACACTATGGTGGCAGGACATCAAATCCGGCGTCAGAATATTCCATATCAATGCTCCGATTGCCGACAATCATTACTGGAAATATTTTAAATACTCTGTCGGATCAGAAGATATAGGAAAAGATTACAGCAGATTCCGACTTATTCGTCTTGTAAACGACTATAAAGACCCGTTCAGAAAAGGCAGCTTCATAAACTTTAATACACCCGGATTTGCTTTATATGATTCAAACGGATACGAAACTGCAGATCCTCGTGTATCCATATCAATTGATGACCATCCTTCAAATAAATATATTGTTACAGTAACAGCTGAAGACTGATCAATTTCAAAGCTCTGTGTTGTTATTGAAACAGATCCGTTTTAATAGAAAAGTTCTCTCGATCTTTGTATGAGAGAACTTTTTTATTAATCGAAAACAAACAAAATAGCAAAATCTTATAAACATTTATCAACATATTCTAAACACAATAAACAAATTTCTATTGACAATTTTCTTAATATGTTGTATAATATTATTATGATATATTGTATTATTAAACTTTCAAAATAATGGGGATGATTAATTTGAAATACGAGTATCTTGTAATGGGGATAATGCTTGCTCTTATTGTGTTATGCGGTTCATTACTGGCTGTCAGCAACCGGAATTTTAATAGCAAAGAACATACAGCAAGCATGAAAAACGGTTATCTTGAAACACATGAAGCAACTTTCAAGCTTCAGCCAAGAGGATATGAAGACGGTGAATTATCTTCATGGATCTCACCTGCTGTTCCAAGTACCTTTACCAATAATTCAACAACTGCAGTTGGAACTATCTACGAAATGACGATCACAAACAATACAGATACAATGATCGAGGACTGGAGTTATTCATTTTCATTAGGAGAAAATGTATACTTTAACGATGGATGGAACGGTGAGTTTAAAATCACTCAGGATAAAAATACTGCTGATCCTGTTACAGATACTGTTAGTTTTATGAACAAATCAAACATAAATACTACTTTAAAAAACCCGGGAGAATCAGGTGTAATAATGATCCCGCTAATAGTTGGTGATACAGTAACTTATTATCCAAGTGAAAATGCAAACGAAAAACCTATCAAAGCATCTGATCTGAAAAACAATGAGTATACAAGCAAAACTACCGGTTTTATTATTTATTGCTTCAATTCTGATAAAAATTACATTACTGAATTTCCTTCCGTTACAGTTTCTTACAGGATGTACCGCAGTCTTTTTCATAATAAACTGTTTCTGTTTATCTGTGCAGCACTTTTAATATGGATAATCGGATTTTTTGAGATAACGGCTGTTAACCTGAGTACGAAAAAACTGCGCAGTCAAAGAAACAGAAGCCTTATGATGATAGACGAATCAATGAAGACATTTATAAACTTTATTGATGCCAAAGATCCAAATACACGAGGTCATTCAGTCAGAGTTGCTGAGTATTCAAAAATGATCGCAAGCAAAGTCGGATTATCTGATGATGAGTGTACTGATGTATATTATATTGCATTAATGCATGACTGCGGAAAAATTTCTATTCCTCAGGAAATACTCACGAAGCCCGGTAAATTAACTGATGAAGAATACGCTGTCATGAAAAGTCATCCTCAAAAAGGATACGATATGCTGAAAAGCTTTAAAACCATCAACAATATAGGTCTTGGAGCATATTGTCACCATGAAAGATATGACGGGAAAGGTTATCCTAAAGGACTTAAGGGAGAAGAAATTCCTCTTATCGGAAGAATTATCGGCGTCGCTGATGCGTTCGATGCCATGAACAGCAAACGATGCTATCGTGACAAGCTCCCTAAAGAAGTTATTTTGAAAGAACTTATAGATAACAAAGGAAAGCAGTTTGATCCCGGACTGCTGGACATTATGATTGATCTGATAAACAAAGGTGATATAAAAATAGATTAAATAAATGCGGTCATCGTAAGTGATGACCGCATTTATTTTTTTAAATATTACATAAATTAAATATTACATAAACAAAAAATCTCTGTCGACTTCTCTTGGATTTTTTTCATAGTATTTTAACAGTCTGAACAAGGCGTCTATCTCTGTAAAACAATGGTTTTTACTTAAATAGCTGTATTCCTCACAGTTAATTATCTCATTGGTCTGCTCTCCATGATTTATTTTATTTCTTAATACAATATAATAATAATTTTTCACTCTGCTCTCCTGAAAGTAAACAAAGTTTTTACATGAAAAGCATTTTTTTATTGTACCATATCCGTTGCATCCGCTCATTGAAAGGAATGCACAGCTGTTAAGAAACAAATGATCAAGGTCATCCGAATCATCATCAACAGGATCATATGGAATATAATTTGGTATTTTTACTGAGCAGTATCTGTTCCATACATCCTCAGGACTTTCCTCTTCATTATCATTCCACATTTCAAACAATCGTTTCTTTGCATCAGGATTTTCTGCAAAATATTCTATGATCTCTTCCTGCGTAACTTCAGATAACAGTGTCAGTTTATTTGCAACCCAGCCTTCGTTCTGAGTCTGAAAAACATGATTTTCTGCTTTAACTCTGAATATTCGGCACCTGAACATAGTAGTCCTTGATGCATCAAGAAATTCATTTTTCCAGAAACCAATAACATTTTCTATTGATATATTAAAATGAGCATATGCTTCATTGTATTCTGTTCCCAGAGGATCCTGAACAGGTTTTTCAAAAGGAATTCCTATTTCATAAATATGATTGCTGCTTCTTAAAATCAGATCATCCTCTTTTACTACCTTAAACCCGGTAACAGATCTGTTTTCATCAACAACAAATTTCATTTCATTGTCTTCAGGTTCAACCCTGATTGAAACGCCTTTTAAAATGCTTATCGTCAGTTCCTTTTTTTCCGGAAAGATCTCATCAGCAATAATAAATCCAAAATTATAATCTTTTATTATAACTGCACAGGATTTTACAAAATACGAATGAATTACACAAATTCTTCCAATATGCTCTCTGATCCAATCCTCAGCATCAGGATGATAGCCTTTTAATAATATTTCATCTGTCCCGATAAACGAATCAGGTGAGGTTTCTTTTTTCCAGTCTTCATAATTCTGACAATCCGAACACAGAATTCCTTTTTTGTTAATGCTCTTCTTTATCCCTGAAATGAAAGAAAAACTGACATCTTTGCCGCAGCAGCTACATTTAAGTGTCATACTCACATCCCATCAGCTCCGTCTTTTAAGATAATTTATTCAAACCCGTTTTTTAACAGTCGGCTTTAATTTAAAATACATTTTCTTTCTATTATAGTATAACATGTAATATTATTTTTAACAAGTTCATTTTTCATATATATTATAAATTATACGAATCAGACATATTATCAAATAAATATTCTATCACATTGCATATAATTCACCATTATAATCATCTTTCAAAGTACTTTTTTATATTTTTTTAATGACATTATTTCAGATTTTTTTAAAAGATTGACAAACATATGTACAAATGATATAATTAATTTGTAGATATTAAATAAAAATATAATTATTTTGTTATTAGTAAACTATCGGAGGAAAACACAATGAAAAAAGTATTATCAGCCGTTCTGGCTCTGATGCTGACAGGATCATTACTTTCTTCACAGGCACTGGAAAGTAATGCAGTTCAATTAAAAGGTGATATAAACAAAGACTCCTGTACAGATATATCTGATCTGACATTGCTCAGTCTGAACCTGCTTGGCGATATAAGCTTTTCTCCTGAACAATATGTCAAAGCTGATATAAACTATGACAAAGAAGTCAATATCGCTGATCTTGCAATGTTTAAACAATATGTTTCTCATGACAAAGACGTTCCTGTACTTGATGATCCTGAAAAAACAACAGAAGAGGAAGAATACCGTTCGTATCTTATAAATTATCTTTCGATGAGAATGAATAATCTGACATATTCAAATTCAAGGGATGATTTTCCTGTTTCAGATACTGTATACTGCAATTTCAGAGAAATCAACTGCGGCTCCATTAAAAGCAACAGACTTTACCGCTCATCTTCTCCATGTGACAATGAACATAACCGCGCACCATATTCAGATAGTCTTATGAGAAAATACAACATTGACTTTATTATAAATCTGGCAGATACACAGTCGTATATCGAAAGATATCTTTCCGATGATTCATATGATTTTCCTTATACTTTGTCTCTTTTAGAAACTGACTGTGTTGCTTTAAGCTATGTAACTACAGATTACACTTCAGAATTTTTTAAAACAACGATCGGGAAAACTCTTAAATCACTGCCTTCACACTCAGGTCCATATGCAGTTCATTGTCTGGAAGGCATGCACAGAACAGGTTTCGTATGTTTTCTTCTTGAAGCACTGTGCGGTGCATCATATCATGAAATGCGTGACGATTACATGAAAACATATGAAAATTACTATCACATTTCGCAGTCCACTGAAAAAGAACTGTACGATTATCTTGTTATACAGAGATTTAACAGCATGGTAAACTATCTTTCTTTATATTCTGAGTCCGGACAAAACTCCGATAAAGCTGATTTGTCTGACTGTGCTTTCAGCTATCTTCTCGACTGCGGTATGAACGAAACAGAAATATACCGTCTGATCAATGCTCTTTGCATATAAATTACGGAGGCAGTTTTATGCTTTATGATAAAGTATACTCAATTTTGAAATCAGCAGTCGACCAGAATATTGCAGCAGGAATCAATGTTCTTGTACTTCAGAACGGAGAAGAAAAATTATACTGTGAATGCGGTTACAGGGATCTTGAAAATAAGATCCCGATGAAACGAGACACTATCCTCAGAATGTATTCACAAACCAAGCCGGTCACTTCAGCAGCTGCAATGCTGCTTGTTTCCGAAGGAAAAATAGATCTCGCAGCAAATGTCAGAGAATATCTTCCGTTTTTTAAACAGTCATACGTAAACAGAAACGGAAAACGTACTTTGTCATCATCAGATATTACGATCAGAGATCTTATGAATATGACATCAGGTCTTCCGTACCCGAATGACAATGATGCAGCCGGGATTCAATGCGGAAATATATATAATACTATAGCAGAAAGACTTTATTCTGATAACCCTGTTACAACTGAAGAATTTGCTGAAATGGCTTCGTCAGCAGATTTGAGCTTTGAACCCGGTGAACAGTTCATGTATGGAATATCTGCAGATATTATGGGAGCTGTAATAGAAAAAGTATCAGATATGAGATTTGGAGAATTCTTAAAAAAACGCTTTTTTGAACCTCTGGAAATGAATGATACTGCATTTTATGTTCCTGCAGAAAAAGCTGACAGGCTGTCAAAAGTATATGATTACTGCGAACACGGATTAACAGAGTCCAAAACTGACCATCTTGGACTTCGATATCAAAGAGATGCTCAGCCTGCATTTGAATCAGGAGGTGCAGGACTCTGCTCCACACTTGATGATTATTCTCACTTTGCACAAATGCTTATTAATTCGGGAACATATAAAAATCAAAGGATCATGCCCGAATACGCAGTTAAAAGAATGACTTCAGGCGGTCTCAATCAGATTCAGAAACCTTACCTTATCTCACAGGGATGGGACTGGCTGACAGGATATTCATATGGTAATTTTTTTAGAGTATGTGAAAACGAAAATATCACATCCTTGTTTTCCGGAAAAGGTGAATACGGATGGGACGGATGGCTTGGAACATTTTTCTCAAATGAACCTGAATACGGAATTACATACCTTTTAGGAGTACAGCAGTTCTGTCTCGGAAATACTCAGACTTACACAAGAAGAATAAAAAATATAATAATGAGCGAACTTGTTAAAAAGGACAAGTTCTAAAAGCGGAGAAAAATGTATAAAATCAACGAAGAACAATTTAACGAAAAAAAAATAATGCTCATTCCTGCAATGCTGGATGACCATTTTCCATTACTGAAATATGCTTTCTATTCCAGGGAATATCATCCTGTAATTCTTTCAAATGAAGAAGGAATTAAAAATGTCGGCTTAAAATATGTCAATAATGATATGTGTTTTCCGGCAATCTTAAATATCGGACAAATGATCTCAGCCTTAATGTCCGGAGAATATGATCTGAAAAAAACAGTTTTAATGATGCCTCAGGCCGGAGATATGTGCCGCGGTTCAAACTATATCGCCATTTTAAGAAAAGCTGCCGTAAAAGCCGGATTTGACATTCCTGTATTGTCATTAAACGTCAAAGGGCTTGAAAAAGATACACAGGTCAAACTTGAACCCTATATGGTTTACAGAGCTCTTGCAGGTCTTATATACAGTGATATACTGATGATCCTGATTTATCAGACAAGACCATATGAAAAAGAACCCGGTATGGCTGAAAACCTCAGAAATAAATGGTTTGAAATGCTTTCTGAAGATATAAAAGCCGGAAAAAACCTGACATTTAAAAAAATATGGAAGAACTGCGATCTGATAGCAAAGGAATTTAAGAGTATCATTGATCCTTCTGTCAGAAAAAAAAGAGTCGGTATCACCGGAGAACTCTATATCCGATATTGTCATATAGGTAATTTTAACCTCGTAAATTTCCTTGAAAATTCAGGCTGCGAATGCATTATCAGCAGTCTGATGACATATGTCCTGTATTATATCGATACGCATCTTGCAAACGAAGGTTTTATTATGAGGCTTGGCTATAAAGCAGGTCTCGCTTTTATGCTGAAAATACAAAAGAAAATGATCAGTATTATAAGAGAAAACGGCTTTTCATGTATGGATCCATACGATGAATACAAAGCTTTTGCTTCAAAATATGTTAATCTTGGATGCAGTATGGGCGACGGATGGCTTATAGGTGCAGATATTGCAGCATTTGCAAACATGGGCATAACACGTGCAATTGGTGCACAGCCTTTCGGATGTATGATCAACCAGGTTTGCGGAAAAAGTCTTTACTCCGCTGTTTCAAGAAAAATAGGTACTATTTCTGTAGTTCCTGTAGATTTCGATCCCGGAGCTTCAAAAGTTAATATTGAAAACAGAGTTAAAATGCTTTTGGATAATTACTGATGTTATTTTTGTTGACATTTAGCGTGATTTTGTGATATGATATTTATAGAAGTTCAATATGAAACTTTTTGATTACTTATTGCATCTAATTAATATAGAGTAATCTGTTCAATTTGTATTATTTTACCATTTCTCGGATAATTCTGCATTATATGCAGTTTTATATAAATCTATACGGAGGTAAAAATTATGAAAAGTACGCTCATTACAATTTTAATTGTATTGCTTTTGGCCGGCGGTGTTTCAAGCTCTATTATCGGAATTTCAAAAAACGATAAGTATGTATCAGATCTTACAAACGATTTACAAAACTCAAAAACTCCTGAAAAAACAGAAGTCGTTGAAGTACAAAGTTTTGTAGGAAAACTTTCCAACAGTTCTGAACTGAAAGGAAAAGGGGTTCAATATTTCAGTTCTGTTCTTATTAAAAGTGAGCTCGATGAAGATCAGCTTACAGATTATTATTCTACCCTTTTAGTAGATGGTCATAATTGCAATATTCAGAAACAGACATCAAAGATCATATCTCAGATCACTGAAAAAAATGCAAAATTCAACACTGATGTAAATTCATCGGATTATTATATCGTATATATATGGGATACAAATGATGATTTCTTTAATATAATGGATTTCAGAAAATAAAATAATGGATTTCAGAAAACTAAAAAAACAGGCTTTTTAAAGCCTGTTTTTTTATTATGAAAATATGTTGTTCATCGTCAAAAGATCTGTGTTGTTTTATTAAATCTGAGATCATTTAAAGTGAACCTAAAATAATTTGTAAAATAACCCTCAAAATAAATATTGCAATATATAATCCGATCAGCAGACTTCCTTCTTTTTTTCTTCCCTTTACACAGAAAACAATTCCGACTATTAATTCTGCAAACGAGGTACCGCATGAAAACAGACCAAATATAGATAATACAATTGCAATAATTTTGAAGTTTTTGGAATATTCCTGTTCCTGACCGGGATTTCCTATCCCCTGAACATTTGAAGTATTCGCAGCCATTATCTTGTTTCCATTAGGATCAACAGCAGCGTACTGATCATCCATATATTTGTGATATATCTCGTCCATCTCATTGTTTGGCTGCTGAAAATTCTGACCGGAAGGGTTGACCTGGCTCTGCATAGGCTGAACCGGAGGTACCTGATAATTATTATATGGTGACTGATTGACATTATTCTGCATATTCATATCAGGATAAGATCCGGCATTAAATCCTCTGTTTACATTATTATTGGGCTGATTTATGAACTGATTGTTTTGTCCATATGAAGGAGTTCCATAAATCTTATTATTATTATTTCGTTGATTATCTTCGAATCTGGCTCCGCAGAATTCGCAAAAACGTGAATCATTGTCTATAAGTCTGCCGCATTTAAAACAATACAAAAAAACTCCTCCTTTCAATTTTTTTCTTTTTATTTAAGCCAATTTATTCTGCTATATTTATTACTTTATTAGCTCTTAAATTTCTCATAAAAGCAAGACGTGCTTTTCCTATGTATTCAGGTTTTACCATATAATACAAATACTGTTCAATAAGATTGAAAATATCAAACGTTCTTCCTTCTATCTTGAAATTTGAAAATCCCATCGGAACATACTTGTTCCAGATATCGTCAGGAGAAATATGTGTGCTGAGTCCTGTTATATCATCAAGAGCTCTGTGCTCGCAGGTACATGAAAGCACTGCTCTGTATTCAGGATGTTCAGCTGCAAACTTGTCAGGATCATAAGGAACCTGAGCAGGATTTTTCTTGATGTGTTCAGCTATGGTGATCTGTTCAAGTCCGATTGCCTTGTAATGATCTGAACGGTTCGGACATGCAGGATTACAGCACGGATTTACTAAGATCTCGCATTTTTCCTTATGAGGAAGTGTCTCAAGAATATCAAATTTGTTATTCAGATCATAGTCAAGAACAACGAGATCATAATTCTTTTCCAGTTCTTCTTTAAGAACTTCAGGATCAGTTATTCTCTTGCATGTTGAACTTGTGATTTTGTAATCCGGATATTTTTCTCTGATATATTCCTCAAGAACAGGAGAGAAAACTATAACTCCGTTCTTTCCGTTGTTTCCGTAATACATAAGTGCATTGCAGAAAACATCATCAAGATGCTGTTTCTCTATCAGAGGATTTGTAAATGTATAACGAAGAGGAACATTTTTATCGTTGAAATATTTTATAATACCCTTTACAAATTTTTTATCGCACTGTCCGTACATTACTCTCCCGCCATTCCACATAGCAGGCGGAAATACTCCGAAAATAGAACCAATTTCCACACCTTCACGGAAAAATTCCGGACTGTTTTCCATCATAGCGAGGAATACCATATTAAATTTTGAATATCTTGCAAAATCAGGTAAATGAAATTTTACACTCATTACTTATAACTCCTTTAAAAAAATGATCCGTCCCTAAGGACTGAAAAATATTGATACATATATTATATATTGTATCACAATATTAATAAAAAATCAATTATAAACGAACTCAATTTAAGAAGATTTGATGGCAAATTTGCCTTTTTTCCAATTTATAAAAAAAATATATTGATTATAGATATTTATTGTGTTATAATAAATTCTGATAAATTTGAAAGGATAAATTTTATGACCAGCGAATTAACTTTAAACCGCAGTCTCTACAAAGAGATCAAATCAATGAACCGAGAAAAGCTTCAGGGAACACTTGCAGGAATATATCAGAACGGATATAACGATGCAATGAAAAATAATACTTCAGAGCTTAACCTTGAAAATCTCAGAAATGAACTTTCTGCAGTAAACGGTATCGGTCAGAAAAGACTCGATGAAATAATGAGCATTATTGAAAAATCACTCAGCACACAGGCTTAAAAACTTGTGTGCTTTGTTTATTAAAAAGGAAATAACATGAAAAACACACTTACAGCAGTCTCTGTTTCTCTGGTGTTTTTGATTTTTATTCTGTTTACAGCTTTTTTTATCAGGAACAGAAATTCAGTCAGCAGCACCATGGAATCCACAAACACTGAGCCGCCGGAAACATGCGTACAGACTGAATATACTGAATATACAAGCCCTGTATCTGAAACTGAGTCACCCGAATCTGTACAGGAACGGGAGATCTCCCTTCTGATTCAAAATATGACTGTTGAAGAAAAAATCGGGCAGCTTTTTTTTATCAGACCACAGGTGCTGGATTACAGTTATGATAATGTTTCAGAAGGCACACGAATAAAATACAGTCAGTACCCTGCAGGCGGATTTGTTCTTTTCAGCAATAATATATTATACCCTGAACAGCTTTCTGCATTTACATCTGAACTCCATTCCCTTTCAGAAAAAATTCCTCCGCTGATAACAATAGATGAAGAAGGCGGAAGCATCACCAGGATTGCTTCCTGTGAAAATTTTGATGTTGAAATTTTTGATGACATGGAAACAATTGCACAGAACGGAAATGAAAAAGATGCTGAAAATTTGGGATACGTTATTGGAAAATATCTGAAGGAGTACGGAATCGACCTCGATTTTGCACCGGTTGCTGACGTAAATACCAATCCTGAAAATCCTGTTATAGGATGCAGGGCCTTCGGAAGTGATCCTGTTACAGCAGGCAAAATGGTTTCTGCAGCTGTAAACGGATTTCACAGATCAGAAGAAATGTGCTGCATTAAACATTTTCCCGGACACGGAGATACAAATTCAGATACACACACAGGATTTGCCGAAACACTCAAAAGCTGGGACGAATTAAAAGAATGTGAAATAATCCCGTTTACAGAAGGAATTGAGAGCGGCGCCGACATGGTTATGGTAGCCCATATTTCCGCTCCGAACATAACAGGATCCGATATACCGGCTTCTCTTTCAGAAGAAATTGTAACCAACAAATTAAGAAAAGAAGTGGGATTTGACGGAGTAATAATCACAGATTCAATGGAAATGGGAGCGATCTCCGAAATTTACACATCTGCTGAAGCTGCTGTCAAAGCATTTACTGCAGGAGCTGACATTATCCTGATGCCTGAAAATTATGAAGATGCCTTTAACGGAATTCGTGATGCACTAAATACCGGAGTAATCTCAGAAGAGAGAATCGATGAAAGTCTTATGAGAATTCTAAAATTAAAAATAAAAAAGACTGCCTGACGGCAGCCTTTTTTATTTTTCATATCAGTCTCCATCTCATTCCCATGGAAACAAAATACGTTTCATTAAACTCTTCCGGAATTTCTTCCAGAACAGAAGTATAAAAATATACTCTGCAGTCTTTTATAAATATCGAAACATCAATAATATCTGACCATTTATTTTCTTCTCCCGGTATCAGATGAACAATACGCGGTGAAAGGAGAATGAGCTCAAGTTCCCCTCCCCACTCTGAATCAAAAATGATACGTATCTGTTTTGAACCTGATTCGGTCAGCTTCATAAATTTGTCCTCTTTCACAAAATAATCTCCGGAAATATAGGACATTTCTTTTATAACTGCATCATGAAAACCGGAATATTCATCAAGAATTTTTTCTATATCATCATCATTTTCAATATAATTCCATCCGCTCAGTTTTGTATCTTTTTCCTTTATGCCAAGGATCTCCTTGTCTGCTGTTTTATTTGCTATCAGTTCAAGCAGACCGGAATCTGAACTCCAGATACTTTCAGATCCGCGAAATGATGTGAGTTCATCACCGTTTAAAATTCTTTTGTTTATACTCTGCCTCTGCAAATAATCAGGACAAACCCAATTTTCGTTATCCTTTTCATTGTCAATTACTTCAATGTTAGGAGTATACGGAAATACCTGCATCGGATCAATATAATCAACAAGCAGAACCTTTGTTCTGTCATCCGGATCGTCAACTACGTATCCGAGATTTGTAACTGCAAAAATCTCAGATATATAATATTCTTTTTTTGATTTGTTATAGACTCTTGCTCTCATAGATCTATGCCCCTTTAAAGCATGTATTATTAATTTATCCTAATATTATTTTACTTAATTATACAGTAAATGTCAATAGACATACATCACGATCACCGGATATTTTGACACAATTTCGCCATATTTCTCCGTATATAACAACACAGAGGATATCCCCCGCCTCTGCAGGCGGGTTCTATCTTTCCGCTCAGTCGGAGTACAATCTCCGACTGAACGGAAGCGATCCTACGGATCGCCTCTGCTTGTTAAAAGCAGAGGTTTGAATCATTATTCTTTTTTTGACAAAAAATTCATGACTTGTATAAAGCATTGATGTTATTGAATATTTATGGTATAATTAATATAATATATATTTGGAAGGATACATTTACCAGACATGAATGAGTACAAATTCAACGTTGATCTTAAAGGAATGATCAGTCTTTTATCTGATCACCTCTACAGCACACCGAAAGTTTTTTACAGGGAGCTTCTTCAAAACGCTGCAGATGCTGTCACACTCAGAAAAGAAATCGACAAATCATTTAAAAATGAACAGATCACTATTACTATACATGAAAATAATTCAATATCATTTCGTGATAACGGAGCCGGACTTACAGAAGATGAAATTCATCGTTTTGTTTCCGTGATCGGTCAGTCGTCAAAACGCGAAAAAAACTCAGGATTTATCGGACGTTTCGGAATTGGTCTGCTGTCATGCTTTATTGTTACTGATGAGATCATTCTTCGTTCACGTTCTGTTAAAACCCCGGAAAAAACAATCGAGTGGCATGGATTTTCTGACGGAAACTATTCTGTTAAAGAGATACAGAGTGACATGGAACCCGGAACTGAGGTTTTTATTGCTGCAAATAATGAAAATCAATATCTCTTCAATGTAAAATGTGCCGTTCAGGCACTTAGATATTACGGACTTCCTATTCCTTATCCGATATATGTTTCAGACGGAAACATAAAAATCAAAGCAAATTCTCATTTTTCAGGATCTTCTGAAAATGAACACACACGCGTTCTTGACATGGGAAAACAAATTTTTGAAACAGATTATGATTTTCTTGATTTTATTCCGTTAAACTCACCAAACGGTCTGTTCAGCGGAGCTGCATATATCATTCCGTTCACTGTTTCTGCCGCTACAGTAAATACTCACAGAATTTATTTAAAGAACATGCTCCTGACAGAAGACGGAACTTCAATACTTCCAAAATGGGCATTTTTTGTAAAAGTATTTTTAAATACTGACAAGTTAAAGCCCACAGCATCAAGAGAAGATTTTTTCATAAATGAAGACCTGGAAACTGCCAAAGAACAAATATCACAGTGTCTGTCCGACTATCTTGAAAAGCTGTCAATATGCAACAATGATCTTTTGACATCAATTGTAACTCTTCATGAAAATGCTCTGAAATCAGTCGCTTCTGAAAATGAAATACTTTTCAGGCTGTTTATGCCGTATTTTTCTTTTGAAACAAGCTTCGGGATTGTCAACGGAAATGATATTATGAATTATCGACGCACTATTTTTACTGCTTCTGATCTGTATTCATTCAAACAGCTGAGACCGGTTCTTGCAGAAAAAGATGAACTGCTTCTGAACATGTGCTACGCTTACGACAAAAGCCTTATTTCCATGCTTTCAAATATGAACAAGAACAAAATTGAGGAAATATCTGAGAATCTTATCGACAGCATTCTGGAAAACTGCGCTGATACGAAAAAGTATGAAAATATGCTTCAGGTTTTCTCGGACTCTCTAGCTGAATTTGACTGCCGTGCCGTAGTTAAGGACTTTGGGCTTACACATCTTCCGTCATTGTTCTGCATAAACAATGACGGCAAGCTGAAAAAAGATATCAAAAAAGCAAAGGAAAATTCAAACGAACTGTTTTCCGACATTCTCGAAACCTTTGAAGAAGAAATTGAAGAAGACGTATCATCGGTATTATATATAAATTCCAAAAATGATCTTATCAGTAAAATAGCTGCGATAAACGACTACACAAAGCTTTACACTTTTGCCCGAATACTTTACGTACAGGCTTTGATTTCAGGAGGTTATCCTGTCTATAATAAAGAAATGAACATATTAAACGATAATCTTATCAGTCTTATTGAGTGGGGTCTGTAATATGCTGGATAAAAATCATCTTTTTTCTCTGGAACACGGAGATGACCGAATGGAATACATTAAACTGTGTATTGATGATTCAGATAAAGAAAAAAACTGGAGTGAATCACTGAAACTAAGATTTCAGTATATTAAAGAATCTATTTTTTACGGTGATTCTTTCAAAGCTTTCATTATGTTTCCTGAGTTTATGTCATTATTTGATAAGTATCCTGAATGTCTTTCCAAATGGGACTTTATGATAGCATTAAAATGGATAATCGGTACAATGGATGAATTTTACCAGGTCTCTCTCGAAAAAGGAGAACAGTTTCTGGAAGAATTTAAAAACAGATGTATCAGATATGGCTATTCATTAAAAATATTTTATCATAAAGCTGCTTATTTTTATCTCTATATTAATGATTTAAACAAAGCAAAAGAATATTTTAAACTGTATAAAGAAACTGAAAACGATGATATTTCTGACTGTGAAGCATGTGCACTCAGTTTTGAAATTGAATTCGAACTTAAAACAGGCAGCGAAAAAGAAGCTATCAGAATGTTTAATGAACTTCTGAACAATAATCTTCACTGTTCAGAGGTGCCGGAAAATACTTATGCTTTATTTACAAATCATTTTGCAGAATGCGGAAGACTTGACGAAGCAGAATACTATGCATCCGTTCTTAAGCGAAGACTGAAAGACAGAAACGAACTCAACAGATGCTTTTCTGCACTTCTCAGACTTTATTCATATACTGATCCAAATGAAGCACTTGATATTTTTCAAAAAAAGCTTAATGTATTTTTAAATTCAAAAAATCCTTTTGAAAAATTTGATTTTGCAGATGCAGCATTCAGATTTTTTTCAAATATTGATACTGAAGACGAACACAGCATTAATTTAAAATTATCTCACAAATTTCCTC
This sequence comes from Oscillospiraceae bacterium, assembly GCA_045628605.1. Taxonomy (GTDB): domain Bacteria; phylum Bacillota; class Clostridia; order Oscillospirales; family Ruminococcaceae; genus HUN007. Next base: position 1,541 of record JAZQPR010000257.1, on the reverse strand, counting down.
TGTATTCAGACAATGACGAATATAAAATTTATGAACTTCGTGATTATTTTTATAATGAAGCAAAGAAAATCGCTGAAAAATTTGATAAAAGAAATAACAATTCTTTATTTTCAGATAAACTCGAACTTAAATACGAGAATACATCAAATATAAAACTCGAGCTTCCAAAACACGGAACTGTAAAAAGAAAACCTTTCAAGGCAGCCGTTCCTTTTTTTTCAGATGAAACCGTTATTTCTCCTGAAGAAATCATAGCTAAAATAAAAGAGATTCCTAATACAACAGTCGATTCTGTTTTCTTTGTTGAAAACAAAGGAATCATGAATGTCAGCGGAAAAAACACAGACTACGGATTTCATTTTAAATACAGTTTTTCGGTTTGCCAAACAGAAAACATCGATACGGCTTACCAGATCCATTTTTTCTCAGAAAATGATATTGAAAAGCTCTCTGAATACAATTCTCTGCTTCTTGTATATGCTATTCTTGAAAACGGATATGAATCTTTTTGTTACGGTCATCTTCTGAAGGTCCTGAATGCATTGAATACAGACCATTGTCCTGCTGTTGCTGATATTACAAATGAAGGACTGCTGTCCGCAGAATGGGTAAAACTTTATTCTTCTACTGAGGCTGTCCCTGACTACAAATATTTATTTTTAATTCATGTTTATACATCAGAAGACGATGATCAGTGTCTCGATGTTGTAACATCGGGTCTGACAGAACTTGGTTCAAGAGAAATTTCAGTTTCAGGAGTAGAAAAAAAAGATCTGGATTTTGTTACTGCCGTAGCCGGTCAGATCGCATCTGCCATTGCAACTGTTGCGCCTCTCAGAGATGAAGGCGAACCTTTTGAGTTTGGTATGTTCTATGACAATAAATCAATAGTAAAAATGACATGGACACCTGAAGAAAACGAGATTGACTCCGAAGAACAGAAATATGAAAAATTATATGCTGTCCCCAGGATATACATTACGTCATCAGACTATCATAACAAAATATCTCACAAAATCGATGAGATACCTGAAGAAATACGCGGGCAGTTTGACTTCAGAAATTCCAACTATCAGAAATACATCCGTGAAGAACTGGCACGTGCCTTTCTTGACAGAGCAATTGAAATATACAACGCTCATAAAGAAATAGTCACTCTGATAATAGGAATGGACATAGAAAATGACAATGATCCGGACAACAGCTGGATATATTTAAAAACCATCAACAACAAACTTTTGATATGTCAGGGAATTGAAGGAAGTGAAAAATATTCAGAAAACTCTGAATTTGATTTTTCTGACATAATAAAAGATGACGTTTTTTTCTGGGAACTAAAATACGAAAACGAAAATTATATGTCCGATGATCTCTATCTTTTAAAAGACCTTTAATTTAAATCTTAACTTTGCAGAAAAGTTACACTAGCAACCATATATATCTAAATTCAAGTGTTAAACCTGCAAAAATGTAAGTAGCTCCTGAAGACTCTTACCACTCTTCTGAAACGCATCCATTACTTGTTTAACTTCATAATCTTT
>JAZQPR010000256.1:0-3149 GCA_045628605.1 Oscillospiraceae bacterium | reverse complement strand
CTTGCAGAAGCCTTTGAATGCGGTGTAATTGGTCTGCCTCTTTCTATGATGCTTTCATGGTATGAGCAGAAGCCTGTATGTATACTTCTTACGATGCTGCATCTTGAAATCAGGAACATTCTGCTTGGGCCATCACTTCCTGCATTTATTTCACCGAATGTGCTGAATTTTCTTGTTGAACATTACAATATTGCATCTGTTACAACACCTGAAAATGATATGAAGAAATTGATGGAATAATGATTCGTTGACGGTCTTGATTACAGAATTTTAATTGAAGCAGATTTCTTAGTTAATGCGTATGAAGATGAATTGGATAAAGAGGCGATTCTGTCGGTCAGAGATAAGATTTTCAGGACAAAAATGGGAGCAGAATTACTGAATACAATATTTGATTTAAGTGAGGAATAAAGAATGAATAAGCCCAAAATCAGAATAACATTAATTGATCAAAAAGGAACAATGGGTTGTCATAGAGGTCATAAAATTGGTGACAGCTATGATTTTGATACTGAAAGAGGAATGCTTTGTCCAATGGCTATGCATGTTGCATTTCCATATGTTGATATTCTCAGGTATGGTGGAAAGCTTCCCAGTCAGCCTGATGGAATTATTAAGTTTTCCTGCCCTGACGCTGATGTACTGAATATTTTTAAGATAGAAATCGAAGATTAATAAAGGAATGATTTATTATGAAGAGAAAATTAATAAATACTGCTGAGGAATTGTTTTTGCCTGTATATAAAAGATTTCCTGTAATCTTTGATCATGGCGATGGTGTGTATCTTTATGACACGGATGGTAATGAATATCTCGACTTTGTAAGTGGAATAGGAGTTTTTGCTTTAGGGTACAATAATAGAAAATATAACGATGCACTGAAAGCACAGATTGACAAACTTTTACATACATCAAATTATTATTACAATGAGCCTATTATTGATGCAGCAAAAGCGGTTACCAAAGCAAGTGGTTTAGATAGAGTCTTTTTTACTAATTCAGGTGCTGAAGCATTGGAAGGCTGTATTAAAACCGCAAGAAAATATGCATTTCTTAAGGATGGTTCAACCAATCATGAAATTATAGCATTAGAACATTCGTTTCACGGAAGAACAATGGGAGCACTCTCTATTACCGGTAAGAAAATCTATAGAGATGCTTTTGAGCCGGATATTGGGAACATAAAATTTGCAGAATTGAATAATATTGATTCTGTAAAGAAACAAATTACAGATAAAACTTGTGCAATTATTTTTGAAACTGTACAGGGAGAAGGCGGAGTATATCCGGCGACAGAAGTATTTCTTAAAGAAATAAGAAAAATCTGCGACGAAAATGACATTCTTATGATTTTAGATGAAGTGCAGTGTGGTATGGGAAGAACAGGATATATGTTTGCATATCAGAAATTTGGAATTATTCCCGATGTTGTTGCAACTGCAAAAGCACTTGGTTGTGGTGTTCCGGTAGGAGCATTTCTTATGAAAGAAAAGGTTGCTCAGAATTCTCTGAAAGCCGGAGATCATGGAAGCACTTATGGTGGAAATCCTTTTGTTGGAACAGCTGTAAAAACAGTATTAGAATTATATGAGGAACTGGATATATGCAGTCATGTTAATGAGGTTGGAAATTATCTGTATGAACAGCTTGAATGCGTGAAAAACGATTATGATTGCATTATTGAGCATAGAGGAATTGGTTTGATGCAAGGATTAGTTTTTAATGAACCAGTTAGTAAATATATAAATTCAGCATTAGAAAATGGAATGCTTATTATAAATGCTGGAAATGATATCATCCGTTTTCTTCCGCCTTTAATCGTAGAAAAGAGAGATATTGATGAAATGATATGTATTCTGAGAAAATCAATTGAAGCAATATAGGACTTTATTTACGCATATCCAAAATAGTATATATAATAATTAACATGACATCTCAAAGCTTGAAAATTTGAGAAAGATTATTTTTCGAGATTATCTAAAATACGAACCCCTCTGATGGATGACTCCAGCAGAGGGGGTTGCTTACGGATATTTCTTTGCAATTTACCTAATTCCCGATTTAACAAAGTTCTTTAAAATGCCAAAGGCACTCAAAAAACGCCTGTTATCAAATCCACGCATACGCAAGGCACTTGTTATCATATCCCTACATACGCAAAGCACCTGACAACATTTCTAAGCATATGCAAATTTCCGTGTATCTCCTAAACGTGTTTCGATATGTTTCCACACACAAAATAAGAGCATTTCAACCATATCGGTTGGAAACATATCAAGCCGAAAACAACGTAAAATAGGGATTTTAAGCCTATTTTCTTGTCAGCAATACTACGCACTCAACGTGTGGTGTATGTCGGACGGAGAAATATCTCAGGTTGATATTGTGAGAAATTTCTGCAAAAAAGAACTTGCCAGTATAATTGAAAAATACATAATATAACGGAGGTACTATTATGGAATTTGTAAAACTTAATAATGGCATTGATATGCCGATTCTCGGACTCTGAACTTATCTTCTCAGTCCTGATGATGCTGAAAAATCAGTTATTACTGCACTTGCAAACGGCTATACGCTTTTAGATACAGCCAATGCCTATGTAAATGAAAAAGCAGTAGGTCGTGGAATGAAAGCAAGCGGCAAGGCAAGAAATGAAATTTTCCTTGAAACAAAGCTCTGGCCTTCATTTTATGAAGATGATACACAGGTTGACAAAACACTCGAAAGACTTGGAACAGATTATATTGACCTTATGATTCTGCATCAGCCGGCAGGCAATTTTATTGCAGGATATCAGAAGCTTGAAAAGGCGTACAAGGCGGGCAAACTTAAAGCAATCGGTGTTTCAAATTTTGAAATTGATGAACTGAAACAGCTTCTTGCAGTTTGTGAAATCAAACCTATGGTGAATCAGGTAGAAACACATCCGTATTATCCGCAGACTGCACTCAGAGAATTTATGGATGCTGAAAGTATTGCAATTCAGGCATGGTATCCGCTCGGCGGACGTGGAAACGCCTTCATTATGAATGAACCTGTAATAAAGGAACTTGCTGAAAAATACGGCAAATCTTCTGCACAGATTATTATGAGATGGCACGTTCAGAAAAATATTATTGTTATTCCGGGTTCAAAAACGGAATCTCATG
>JAZQPR010000255.1:0-6227 GCA_045628605.1 Oscillospiraceae bacterium | reverse complement strand
CCGTTGACGAGGCACTTGAAATATTCAGAAGCTACGACCTGCACGATGCTTTCGGCGTGTCTTACCATTACCATATTGCCGATGCAAGCGGCAAGAGCGTGCTTGTGGGATACATAGACAATGAAATGGTGCTTGTGGAGCCCGTTCAGCCCGAGGGCTGCGAAAAGCCGTTCCGCTTTGCCACCAACTATTTCATCACCGAGGGCGGCGACAATAAGAAAGGTCAGGGCTTTGACCGCGCCGACAGAATCCGCCAGGTGCTTACTCGCAATAAGGGCATTATCAGCGAGCTCGATGCGATTCAGCTGCTTGACGATGTTCACCTTGATTACCGCCACAGAACGGGACTCTGGCAGGTTACAACGCTTTGGAGTGCCGTTTACAATATGAATAAGCTCAAAATCACCCTTGCCGCAGGTCTTAATTACTCCAAGGTTTATGAGCTTGATTTCAACAAGCCCCTTGAGGCGAAAAGAATAGTCTGATTTTTTCAAAAAGCAAAGAATTTATACGATTTTGGTATTGACAAGCCGAAATTTAGTGTGTATAATACTCTTTGCATTTGCGGATGTAGCTCATCTGGTAGAGCGCCACCTTGCCAAGGTGGAGGTAGCGAGTTCGAGCCTCGTCATCCGCTCCATATGCGCCGGTAGCTCAGTTGGATAGAGTGACTGGCTACGAACCAGTAGGTCGGGGGTTCGAGCCCCTCCAGGCGCATTGAAAAAGGTATCTTTTTAAGATACCTTTTTTTATTTCAATAAAAAAATAATACTTTTTAAATAAAACAAAAAAATGATTCCGTACTTCAAAGTATGGAATCATTTTTAATTTAAGTAATGTTTAAATTAAAAAATATATCAGCTGTTCAGATATTCGTCTACTCCGAACTGAATTGCCGATACAGTATCAGAAAGAGTCAGCTCATCATTCAAATACCTGTCTATCTGTCCAATAATTATGTTCAGGAGATTTGTTCTCTGTTCATGTGAAGAACTGAGACAGTAATTATAATTAATAGTTGCCGGTGAATAAATTATATCTCTGTACAGCTGTGCAGCCTCTTTAGCCTTTTCCTCATCCTTGCAGTGATATGAATCAAAAATGTAATTATCCTTCTGACTTGTATCAGACATCATGGAAATATAGTTTTCTATAGCATTTTTCATAACAGGGTATCTGAGTGTTTTCTGATAGCTGTCTGAAAGATAATTTCTGACAAATCTCCATGCAGATGTTTTGTCAGGACAGGTTTCAAATACTGAAATTGCAAAGTGCGGTTCTACAAGCTGTTTTACTTCACTTGACGGAAAATTCAAAAGAGCCATCTTTTCTCCGCTCTCAGCTTCAAATTCAGCTGTTATGAAAGGAGACTCATATCGGTTCAGTGACAAAACATATTTTTTCTCACTGTCAGCGAAATCACTGAATACAGAAGCTGCAAGTTCAGAAAAGCTCTTCTGGGCAAGTGAATGATCATACGGATCAAAAACATTATTCTTTTTCATTTTATAAAAAGCAGAAAGCAGATTTCTGAAATCATCATTTTCAAAGTCACATTTTTTCTGCTCATAATCAACATGATCCTTAATATATGCAGATATTACAGAATCCGGAACAGATTCAGGAAACATTGCGTTAATGGCATTGCTGTTATTTTCAGAACTGATATCAAGTAATCCTGCAGGCGTAATTTCATTTTCACTGTATAATGAACTGTTTGCGCTTAATACTTCCAGATCATATTCAGGAAAAACTGTAAACATTTTTCCGTTCATCATGCAAAGCTCAGCAATTGAAGGGTTTATATCTTCAAATTTAATATCTTCATCATCCTTCATAAGCTCCTTGATATCTGCAAATTTATTTTGAGAAGCAAGCTTTCTGAGGTCTGTAATGTTCATGTTATAAATGATTATATCAGGATTTTTTCCGTTTTCAACATCCTCTGTTATCCTTGTTTCAAATGACTGCTGTTTAAATGCCATATCCTGCAAAACAACGATACAGTCATCCTGGGTGGAGTTGAAAATTCTGATTTTTTCATATATGTCTGAAACCTTGTATGCTCCTTTTCCTTCAAGATCTGCTCCTATAGAAACTATGCTTCTTTCATTGAGCTCTTCAAGATATTTTTCATCTGCTTTTTTAAACGCATGAACCGAGCTCTCTGACGGACTGTCAAGAAAACCTATATGAAAAAACTGATCAGCATTTATAGGAACGATAGTGCCATTGGACTCTGAAAACCTGAATTCCATTGTATCGGAATTCAGAAGTTCACTGATTTTTGTGACTTCTGTTTTGTCACCGTTTATTTTGCATCCGAACACTCTTGTATTTCCAAAGTAATAAAGATCATAATCCTTCAAAAAACATGGAAGATATTTTTCATCCGGAGGAAGCTCCACCTTTATGCTGCTCTCAAGCTCTGAAAGCTTTGAAACAGGAATCATCTTCTTATCAGGTGTATCTGAATTTTCTGAATAATCCCTGTACAAAAGACATATCTGTCCGTCGTGTTCAAACAATCCGTCACCGGCAAGTCTGTCGTGTCCTTCGAATAAATTTTCTTCAGAGATCAGATTTCCTTTTTTGTCAAGGACTGATATTTTCTCTTTACCGCTGTCATTCTGTCTGCTGTGAAGATAAATATTTTCATTGTCAGCAGCAAAATCAATAAAATCTAATTTAAAATCATCGGATATCGTCACATTTCCGTCATTCGGGTCAACATACCCGAAATATGTCTGTACTTTCCCTGAAATATTTGATTTAAATGAATAATAATATGAACCGTCGGACGAAATAAAAGAATTCAAATATTTTTTCTCAGCGTTCATGCTTATCTCATCATTTCTGATAAGCTTTCCGTTTACATCCATATGACAGACAGTAACCTTCTGATCTGAAAATACTATCGACCAGATATCTGTACCGTTGGATTTTACATCAGCCACTCCGTTCAGCACAGATGTATCAAAGTTTGTGTCACTGATATAGTATTCTTTTATTTTTCGGCTTTCATCATTTTCATGAACGATTTTCTTCTTATTACTGTTATTATCTTCGGTTTCCGATACCTCTGACTCAGAAACTGAAGAGCTGCTGCCTGTAACAGCTTTTTCTTCAGTTTTTTCATTTTTTTCACATGAACAAAAATTTAAAGTCAGTAAAAAAGCAGTCAGGAAAGTAAATAATTGTTTTTTCATTATGATACTCCTTATCATTTCTGATAATTTTCCCTCAGTATCCTTATCTCTGTTTCATATCCGGTCAAATCATTTGGTGTTTCAAGGAAGAACGGAAGATCCCTGAGTTTCGGATGATTAATTATTCTGATCATTGCCTCAAGCCCGATACTTCCCTCGCCTATCTTCTGGTGTCTGTCCTTATGGCTTTTAAAAGGATTCATACTGTCATTCAAATGAATCGCTTTCAGTCTTGACAGTCCGATAACACTGTCAAATTCATCAAGCACTCCGTCAAGATCTTCAACTATATCATATCCTGCATCATACACATGACAGGTATCAAGACAGACTCCCATCCTGTCATTTAATTTTACATTGTCAATTATCTGTTTCAGTTCCTCAAATCTGCTTCCGACCTCCGAACCTTTTCCGGCCATGGTTTCAAGAAGCACTGTTGTTGTCATCTCAGGAAACATCGCTTCATTGAGTGCATTGCAGATAAAGCTGATACCCGCATCGGTTCCCTGCCCTACATGACTTCCGGGATGAAAATTATATAAAAAACATGGTATCTGTTCCATTTTTTTCAGATCATCCTTCAGGCAGTCCAGAGCAAATTCCCTGGTTTTTTCATCTTTTGAGCACAGATTCATAGTATATGCAGCATGATCAAGGCAGGGAGCAAATGAGTTTTTCTCCATCAGTTCCTTTAAAGCTGCAGCATCTGACTCTATAACAGGCTTTGCACTGCCGCCTCTCGGATTTCTTGAAAAAAACTGAAATGTATTTGCACCAATGCTTAAAGCTTCTTTTCCCATTGCTTCATATCCGCCGGAAATTGAAAGATGGCATCCTATATTCAGCATATTATACCTCCGGTTTTTAATTAATATTCTCTGAAAATTGACAAAAACGGAATTCCTATAGCTCCTACAGCCATCAGCACTGCAACAATTAAAATTATGATCCTTAATCCGAGGCTTTTATTATCCCCGCTGCTTTTTTTCTTCATATCAGCCACTCCTTAATAATCAATGTCTCTTCTTATGAAAAGCACCTGCAGAAGCTTTTTTTCTTGAAAAGTCGCCTCTTCTGCCTCCGTCACGTGAACGCTGAGGCTTTGAAGATCTTTCTGAAGCTTTTTCATATGATCTTTCAGAACCGCCTTTTCTCTCACAGAGCTTTGCAGTTACCTTTTTACCGTTTACCTTTGTGTCATTCATAGCATCAATAATGTATTCTGCTTCTGAATTAGGTACTTCTATAGTTGAATACCTGTCAAAAATCTCGATTTTTCCAAAGCTCTTTCCGGGCATACCTGTAGCTTCAACAAGTGCTCCGAGAATAAAGTTCGGTGCAAGTCTGTTCTGTCTTCCGGCTGAGATCTCAATTTTTGCTGTTTTACCTCTGGAATTTTTGCCCTGTGCAATGTTTTTAACAGCCTGCTTCTTGATTTTCGGAAATTCAAATTCCGGTATATTTTTCAGTTCTTTGTTCAGTCTGAGATTTATGAGAATACCGGCTATCTCTTCAACAGAATATCCTTCCTTTGTCAGAATACTTAAAATGATCTCAGCTTCCTCTCTTAAAGGCTGTTCAGATGCTGACTGTATTCTTCCGACAATTTTGGATATCTTGTTATTTACGATCTCACTCTTTTCAGGCAGTTCTTTTTCGATAATATCTGCCTTGATATATTTTGAAAGTGCTCTGAGATCATAGATCTGTTTTCTGTTGCTTATAAGTGTATAAGCTGTACCGGACTTTCCGGCACGTCCTGTTCTTCCGATACGGTGAATATAATATTCGTTGTCCTGCGGAAGATCGTAGTTAAATACAACATCTATACCGTTTACATCGATTCCTCTTGCAGCTACATCTGTTGCGATCAGAATATTTATTCTGCCTGCCTTGAACTTATCCATTACATATGTACGCTGTGTCTGCTTCATATCCCCGTGAAGACCTGCAGCCTTGAAGCCTTTTAAAGTAAGTGCTTCAGTAAGGTCATCAACCATTTTCTTTGTGTTGCAGAAAATCATGGATGCTTTCGGCTCATAAGCAAGAAGAAGATACTGCATTGCTTCAAGCTTCATTCCTGAAGGAACTTCAAAATAATACTGATCTATTGTATCAACCGTTCTGTACTTTTCTTCGATCTTTATCATTACAGGATCCTTCTGGTACTGGTTGGTAATAGCAAGAATAGCAGGAGGCATCGTTGCAGAGAACAAAATTGTCTGACGTTCTTCAGGTACATCCTGAAGGATGTTTTCTATATCTTCTCTGAATCCCATATTTAGCATTTCGTCAGCTTCGTCAAGGATTATCATCTTGAGATTCTGAAGTTTAAGAGTTCTTCTTCTCATATGGTCCATAACACGGCCCGGTGTACCTACAACGATATTTGCGCCTTTTTTCAGGTCAAGTATCTGTCTGTCCATACTTGCACCGCCGTATACGGCACATGGTTTTACCCATCCCATATATTTTGAGAATTTTTTTATCTCATCACACGCCTGCATGGCAAGTTCTCTTGTAGGGCAAAGAATAAGGACCTCTACTCCTTTTTTCTCATAAGACAGACTTTCAATTGCAGGAATACCAAATGCTGCTGTTTTTCCTGTTCCTGTATTTGATTTGCCTATAACATCTGCACCGCTCTTTATCAGCGGAATACTTCTGGCCTGAATTTCCGTTGCTTCGTCAAATCCGATATCCTCAACTGCTCTTAAAACTTCTTCCGTCAAATCAAGTTCTCTGAATTTCATAAATTATCTATTTTCCTTCCATGTAAAAAAACAAGGCCGAACCACCGGTTCCGCCCGAAATCAATCGCAATCATTTTTTATTTTATCATTTTTAATTAAAAAAGTCAAGATTTAATATTAAACATATAGGATAAACGCATCAATTTCAAAAGAAAAACCACCAAATTTCGGAAACCTATTGAAATTTGATTATTTTTATGGTATAATGTATTACATAGTATGTAATACATTACGGCGAAAGGAGCTTATAATCATGGATTATGAA
>JAZQPR010000254.1:0-5122 GCA_045628605.1 Oscillospiraceae bacterium | reverse complement strand
CGTTATTGTATAGTTTGAGTAGTCATATTCTTTTTCAGTTCTCTTTGCAAATCTGAGTGAAGAAAGTTCAGAAATTGAAAAATCGTTGATATATGAACTTTCAGAGAGAACATTTCCGGTTTCGTCATACTCATATTTTACAGCACTTGCTTTTGTTTTCTCAGCCGGAACCGGTGCTGTGCCGTTCAATGATACCTTTTGTGCTTTAAGATATGCAATCTCATATTCGAGAAGATTATCAGGAGTATAGCGGTATTTTGTTATAAAATAGGTTCCTTTGTCGCTTATTTCATATCCTGTCAGCTTTGTTTCGAGAAGACCGCGGTCGTTGTAGAAATATATAATATCTGATGTACATTTGCCTTTGATGTATGTATCATTTCCGTTCAGATTTTCATAAACACTTTCTCTTTTTAAGTTTCCATCACCGTAATATTCTTTTTCGATTATTTTGTAAGGATTTTCGATAAGTGTTTCTCTGCCTGCATAATCATAACAGGTTCTGGTAACAAGCTTTGTGTTTTCATCGATCGTTTCATAATGAAGCTGAGAATAGGCTCTGTTTGATTTTGCATTATTTCCGCCGCACTCATAACTGAAGCTTTCAAGAATAGTTGATTTTCCATCAGCATCGATAAATGATTTTTCAATCAGTCTGTTTAAACCATCGTATTTATAACTGTATTTTGCATTTCCCGGATCGATTGTTAAAGCAATATTTCCAACATTGTCATATTCATATTGGATTGTGTTGTTTTCTTCATCTGTTTCACTGATCAATAGTCCTGCGTTATTGTATCTGTAAATATGACATCCGTCAGTTACAGAATTCGCTAAATTTGAAAAGTCAGAATATACATTTGGCGGAATCTCTTTAATTTTTCTTCCGTATATATCATACATTATCAGCGAAGTACTCTTTTCAGTTCCGTCAGAATTTGTTTTTGTAATTTTTACAGGATCAAATTTGTTGTCATACTGAGTTATTTCAATGTTTTTATCGGGTTTTAATTTTACAAGAGTATAGAAAATTCCTTTTTCATAATCATTTTCAGGAGCATCTATTTTAACTTCTGTTTTCTTATTATCAGCTGTTTTAAACTCTGATACTGTTTTTGAATTTCCATAAGTGTGATCATAATAAGCTGTTTTTCCGCCTGTAGATTCACTTATAAGTTCTCCGCGGTCGTTATAGGTATATGTTGTTACTCTGTTTCCTGCTGAAGTTTTAGATGACACCAGACCTTTTATTTTTGTATTCTGATCATAGGTATATGTTTCTTTACTTCCGTCATTTCCACAGGTTACTGACTGCAGATACGCACCATTATATGTGTATACTGTTTTTATCACATGACCGTTTGTATTGCTGGTTTCTTCGAGCAGATTATTGTATTCATCATATATGTACTCGACTGTGCTTCCGTCCGGGTTTTCTATTTTTGTGATATTGCCCATCTGATCCTTTTCAATCACAGTTTTCTGATTGTTCTGATCAATTACGGTTTCTCTCGTCGGATGCTGTCTTTTGATCAGTTCATTATAATGATTTTTATAGAATTCATCTGTATCTTTGAGATTTGTAACATCAACATATTCTCCGTTATAATTGACCTCATATTTATAAGAAGTGACTCCACCTTCAGCATCAATTACCTCAACCGGTCTTTTTTCCGCCAGACTGTACTTCGTTAATGATTTATTGCCGTTCTGGTCTGTTACCGTTCTCTGTAGATCACCTAATATACCTAATTCCACATTGCTTTCATCAATATAAACATCAACATACTGATTTGTACAGCTTTTGCCGTTGACATCAGTGAGTTTTGAAATTCTGCCTGAATCATCATATTCGACTTTATTTAAAGAAACCTCATCTTTTTGTGTTACATCTTTTATTTCTATAATATTTCTGTCATTATAATCATATTCTTTTTTAAATCCAAGGGAATCTGTTACAAATTTCAATTCATCATCTGTTATTTGATAAAGAACTGTTCGGTTGTTTCCATCTGTTGCTTTAACAGTATTATCATTCCGTTCAATAGTAATGGTATCACCTGTATCAGCTTCAACTTTGATTTTATTTGATGAATAAGATATTTTTACTTCATTTCCATATTTGTCTTTAATACATGTATTTTTGTATATTCCGTCCTGTTCAGTATAAATATACTTTGTTTGGTCTTTGGTTGTTAATACATAACTGCTGTCATTGCTGCTATACTGTATATTATCATATGTACCGAAATTAGCAGTATAATTTCCGTTTCCGTCTTCTTTAAAATATCCTTTCATTCCATCAGGATATGTTACTTCTATTGATTTTATATTTTCTTCATCAATGTATTTAGAACTGATATAATACTGACCTGCAATCTGACACCATTCAACGCCGAAAGCATCTGTTTGATGACCAGTTACTTCAAGTACCGTTCCTTTTTCAACACCGGTTAATATATTTCCGGCAGGTTTATCATGTATATAAGCGTAGACTGCTTTTACAGTACCTGTATTATTTTCAATTGTCTTAAGAGTACTTTCAAAGTTAAACTTCCATCCATATCCTAAAAAATCACTTTTTTCATCTTTAAACTGAGTATTATATACACGCTTAAGAGCAAAATCCTTTATTGCACTGTTGAAAACAAGATCTGTTTCCTCCTGTGTGAAGTCTCCGTTTAGTCCCTTGACATCACCTTTAAATCTTACAGCAGGAATATTTACAGGCATAAACTGTTCAAATGTTCCGCTTACTGACGGTGTTTCTCCTCCTGCTATAAAGATAGAGTTGTATACCTGGGCGGACCCAGAGAATGCTCTTGCTTCTGATGTGCAGATATTTGCACCATCACTGTCTTTTAAAATGCTCCAGCTGCTGCCGTCAAATACATCGACCGTACTCGTATAATAAACATTTTCCGAACTGTCAGATGATGTAAGCCCACCGACTGCGTAAAGGCTGCCGAGAAGATACTGTAAATCAAAACCTTTTCTTGGCATTGACATTTCATTTTTGCTTGTCCAAAGTTCAGTAGAAAAATTAAATTGTTCAGCACTGTTTAGAATTCCTGTGCTGTTTTCTCCTCCAGCGATTACAATATATGAATATGTTCCATCGTAATATAAGGATGCACCGAAATCTTTTCTCGGAATATTAATATTTGTGGTTAGTATATTTTTGCTGTTTGTTTCCAATATCTCAACAATATCCGATACAGTACCATCAGCTCTTTCTCCACCGATAATGTATATTTTTTTGTTATAATATACAGCTTTATGAGATTTACGCTCTATCAGGTTCTGACCGTTGGCTAATTCTAATTTCTGAACTGATCCGTCATCAGAAATTACCTCTATATCGTTTAATACGTTTGTCCCGTCATATCCTCCGATAATATATATTTTTTCATCTATTGTTACTGCTGCATAATCCATTCTTCCTGAGGATAGTTTTCCAATATTATTCCATGTATTGCTTTCATAATCATATCGGCTTATATCATCAAGAACATTTCCATTTTTATCTTTTCCGCCTATTGCATACAAATAACCGCCTGCATTGATCAATTCAAAATGAGATCTTGGGATATTCATTGAAGCTCTGAGTACAGATGGTGAATTTGCACTTCTGGTTATCTGCTCAGAAGGTTCTATTAACTTTTCATATACTCTTTCTTTTGTAAGATCATTTTTAAAAACATATTCCGTTCTGGGTTTAGTAAGTTCCAGAACAGCAAACTGATTTCGTCTTGTCTGCACCGAACCATCAGAATTTAACAAAGTCGGTGATTCAAAACTGATTTCCTGATTTTGTGAACCGGTCAGTTTTACTTTTATAAGACCTTCTTTATCTATATCATTATCAGAAGATATCATATCAAAGTTATTCTCATATGATATCTGTTTAAAGTTTCCTTTGATCTCAATTGTACCGGTTTTCAGAACATTGCTTTTATTATTTACGGTGAAATTTCCATCAGCTAATATTCTGCTGTTATCTTCCTGCATCTGTAAAACAGAATCATCCTGTAAAGTAATATCTCCGAATACTTCCAGCAAAGCATTTTCTCCGTTTAATACAAATGTTCCGCCGCTTTGAATATAGTTTCCTTCAACGATTATGTTTTGATTCACAGTTTTAAATGTACCGGACTGCAGATTTAAGTTACCTTTTATTCTGAGAGTTACCTCGTCATCAATAAATCCGGCAATATTAACATCATCATTTGTATCAATGCACAGATCACCATGAATTATAAGCTCCCTGTCTGTTATAGGCACATCTTTATTATCACGAACAAAAAAAGTTGTTTTATCATTTATCACTATAGTACATGTTTCGTCTGTGATATTGCCGTTTTCGTCCTGTTTATAAGATATAATACCATTTCCGTTGTCTGTATATCTTTCAAAATTAAGACTGTTTTTAAAATTTAATGGCTTACTTGATGTATTTTTATTTCTTAATATTCCAATACGGCTGTGAATGTCTATAGTCTGCTGTTCACTGCCCAGCAAAACGATCATACCGTTCTCATCACTTGTAATAAAGCCATTTTCAGTTATATTTTTGCATGCATAAAGACCGGAATTTGATAAATGCATATTTCCTTCAACTATTACATCATCGGTTACAATGAATTTAATTCCGCCTTCAGAAATATCCAATATGGCATTTTTTTCAACAACAAGATTTCCCTTTACAAATACAACCGTATCAGGAGCGATTTTTAATTCATTGTTCTCTTTAATTGTTAAAGTGCCAAGTATTTTTGTGTTTTCAGAAAAAGAAGTCTCTGACTGTGAATTTTCATTGTTTTCTGAACTGATCACAAAATCACCATTAATGATATTATCAAATGAAATATCTTTGATGATTTCATTGTAATTCTCTGCACCAATAGTCAGCGGTGCATCATCATTTGCTGTCTCAATAACATTATCATCTTTAAATTCATCCTCCGCAGGTTCAGAATTTTCCGACTGCTGATGTTCCTCAATAATGTTTTGAATTGCCTCTGTTACCTCTTCTGCAACAACTTCCGTACATACTGAATTGAGCATAAAAGCTGCTGACAAGAATAATGCGATAAACTTTTTGATGTTAATCATTCCTCTC
>JAZQPR010000253.1:0-12857 GCA_045628605.1 Oscillospiraceae bacterium | reverse complement strand
GTTACTATTCACGGCCAAATAATGGAATAATAAAATGAAATACTAAGAGCGACAAACATCGAAATTCTGATGTTTGTCTCTCTTTTTGACTATGTATAATAATAAGTACCAAGTATAGAAAGGGAGTTTAAAAATGTCAATAGCTAAGATATGTGGATAAGAAAACAGGAAGAACGGTTCTTTATGAATCGACATCATACTATGATCCGGTAAAAAAGCAGTCAAGACCTAAAAGAAAATATGTAATTTTTCATCATATTTCATATAATCTATTGACATTTATCCTATATATTGGTATAATATTTTTACATTTTATTTGATTTAATTATAAGGGGGATTTTCAATGAATTATAATTCTACACGTTTCACAAGAACTAAAAATTACTATGAAGCTGTTCATAACAATGTAAATAATACTGCTTCACCGGAAATGGCATTTGCACGATGCGGCTGCTGTACGGCTGATACTTCGTATCCTGTAATAACCAAAGAAAATGGTCAGCCTGTTTGGTCACAGAAAGATTACAGTTTTCTTAAAGATAATTATTCGCCTGAACCCGGCAATGATGAAAACGGAAATCTTCGTATATATCCAACACTCTGGAACAATGGTTCAGGCAATCTTCTTTCAGGCGTTTTTGAAGTTTTAAAAAACCGTATTTACCAAGTCAGAGGATATGACATGGCAAATATAACATTTGTAAAAACAGGATCTGACAGAAGTGATACAATCAACGAAAAGTCCAGATGGATAGTTCTGGACACACTGATGAGTACTGAATGTACAAAAGCCGCTCTTGATTGTTTTGAAAAATATCTTAAAACAATATTAAACTCGTGCAGCTTTACACTAAAAGGTAAAATATCAGGAATGATAATCAGTCATTCACATATAGACCATTACGGTGGAATGTCTGTTGTTAAAGAATACTTTGCTGAAAATATAGATGTCGATGATATCCCTGGTACTCAAAACGTTAAACATCCTTTTATACTTGCTCCTTCAGGATTTTTTGAACACTCAGTCAGTGAAAATGTCTATGTCGGAAATGCAATGGGAAGACGTGCTTCATATCAGTACGGAAGCTTTATAAAACCACAATATTCAGACTTCCCGGATGAAATAAACAAATATACTGCCGGAAGCATCAGTATAGGAATAGGTCAGGGTCAGTCAACAGGACTTACATCGCTTCTTGAACCTACACTTGAGATAAGCGATACTGCTTTGCCGTATAATCTGGACGGACTCACGGTAGATTTCCAGCTTACTCCGGGAACTGAAGCTCCTGCAGAAATGAATAATTATTTCAGAGATTACAATGCACTCTGGCTTGCAGAAAACTGTGTCGGAACTTTACACAATCTGTATACACTGCGCGGAGCACAGATACGCGATGGAAAAACATGGGCAGGTTATCTGATGGAAACTGCTTTTCTTTACGGAAAAAAATCTCATGTTATTTTCCAAAGTCATAATTGGCCGCACTGGAGTAAAGATATCATTGATGACTGCAAAAGCATTCCTGACGAATGTAAGGTTGATATAGAGCAATTTCTTATAGATACAGCCTCTATCTATAAATATATAAATGACCAGACTTTACTTTACATGAATATGGGATATAAGATGAACGAAGCATCAGATATGCTTACTATTCCAAGAAAAATGCAGAAAAACTGGAGTACAAAACCTTTTTATGGAACTCCTAAACACAACTCAAAAGCAGTTTATCAGAAATATCTGGGATGGTATGATGCAAATCCGCTTCATCTTGAAGAACTTCCTCCTGAACAGTTCGCATCAGAGCTGCTGCGTTATATAGGATGCGACAGCGAAGAAAAAATAATTGAAAAAGCAACAACTGATTATAAAAACGGAAACTACTGGATGTCAGCATATATGACTGATCAGATCATTATCGGAAGCAAAAACAATGAAAATATCACAAAAGCAAAAGAGGTCTGCGCTAATGCTCTTCAGCAACTTGGATATCAGTCAGAATCAGGTACATGGAGAAATGTCTATTTATCAGCTGCATATGAATTAAGTAATCCCAAAAACAGAAATACTGCTGTAAGCGGCGGAGCAATAGCAAGTCTTACAACAGAAATGCTGCTTGATTACATTTCTATTTTCTTTGACGGTGATCGCGGCTCTTACGGAGTTGAAAACGCTGCAGAAAACAGTAAGGAACGTTTCTTCTATTTTAACGGTTTTCTTTTAATAAAAGACAAGGATAACAATATAACAGAACGTTTCAGATTTGTAGTAAAAAACGGTACCATCCTCTATTACGGCCTTAAGGAAAATGCGTCACTTCCGAACGGTTATGAAACCATTACTGTTTTAAGAGACGAACTCATTCAGATCATAACTCAAAACTATAACGGTACATACAAGCTTCTTTCCGGAATACAAAAATGTATGGTAAATGTTAAAAATGACCGTTTTCGTTTTTTTGATATCATCGGCAGACATGACAGCAATGTGCTCATCGGAGATAAATACTACGATCTGAAAAAAGAGGCAAATGACTGTATTTTGATGCTTGAAAAATATACTGATGTTTTTAAGAATGAAAACACAACAGAACATTTAACCTCAGATGATAAGTCAAAATGGGATCAATATCTTAAAATATTAAAAACTGAGACCCATGTTATACTCGACGGTGAATTTTTTGATCCGTTGAATCCAAACTCAGGAATCGGAGTTGATAGCTCATTTTATGAACATGAACTGTTTTACACACTGTACAGCCTGTATCATTATCTTTTCAGTCCATATCTGAAAAATGATTTTGGTTTCAGTAATAAAAGTCTTGATGAAGAGGCGTATGTTAAACTTAAAAAGAAGATCTCTCTTTTAGAAGGATATGTCGCTGATTGTTATCTCCGTCCATGCGGAAGTCAGTCTGAATACGTATACTTTGATAAGGATGACGCTGCCGCATACAGTTACCTTACTGATAAAAGCATTGACTGTAATTCTTTTAAACTGTCTTTTGCGGAATTATTCAAAGAATTAAGTTTCAGTTATAAAGAGCTGAAAACTGAATTGGAAAATTAGTATTTTCAATACTTCTGACGGTATCAGTTAAAATCATTAACATCATATAACAACACAGAGGATATCCCCCGCCTCTGCAGGCGGCGGGTTCTATCTTTCCGTTCAGTCGGAGTACAATCCCCGACTGAACGGATGCGATTCTACGAATCGCCTCTGCTTGTTGAAAGCAGAGCTTTGAATAAAAAACAGTACCATAAGGTACTGTTTTTTTAGTATACATAACTTATTTTCTGATCACCTGGATAATGAGTTCAAAGCTCTGTGTTGTTATAATTCTTGTTCTTCGCATATTATCTGCTGATCTGTTTTAAGGTCATATGAAACCGAATTTTTATTAAAATAAAAATAAGCAGCTAAACACATAACGATCTGCAAAAGAGTAGAACACGGAATGGAAATTCCGATAAGGAAAAGTGAACCCTTTCCTATTATCTGCATGATAAATGCAATAGGTATTCTGACTGCAAAAGCACCGCAAATTCCCTGGACCATGACAAATTTTGTTTTCTCGATACCGTTAAAATATCCTATAAAGCAAAACAGAAAACATGTCATCAGACAGTCTATTGCATACGCTTTAAGGTAATCCCATGAAGCTGTTATCGTATCGGCATCTTTTGAAAAAATCCCTGCAAGAAGATCTCCGCGGAAAAATGCTATAAGAAACATAACTATTCCAAATGCGAAAGATATGGCAATACCTGTTTTTAATGCTTTTTTTGCTCTTGCCATAAGACCGGCACCGTAATTCTGAGCTACAAATGCTGTCATTCCCTGCATGAAAGATATAGGAACGAGCATAATAAACGTACACACCTTTTGCGCAACGCCTACCCCGGCTGAAGCTGTTACACTGATCTTGTTTACGATTGCAAGCAAGACAAGGAAGGAGATTCCTACAAGAAAATCCTGAAGTGCAATTGGAGTACCGATCCTGATGATCACTGCTGCAAAACTTTTTTTAAGTTTAATATTGCTTTTATGAAATTCAAAAGGCAGCTTTTTATGTCTTATAATTATAAAAGATATAATAACACTTAAAAGCTGTGCCATAACTGTAGCGATAGCAGCACCCGAAGCACCCATATGAAATCCTGCAACAAATACAAGATCACCTATAATATTGAATACACATGCTATTCCAACTGCTATCAGAGGAGTTCTGGAATCACCAAGTCCTCTGAATATACTTCCGAGCAGATTATATGCAGTTATTACAACAAATCCGCCGCCGCAAATTCGTATATAATCTGAAGTTATTTCAAAAGCCTCCTGCGGAGCCTGCATTATCCACGCAAGTCCTGGTGCACCGATAACACTTAATGCGGTAAATACAAGTCCTGTTATCAGAAAGATAATCATTCCGGTACCTATGGTCTGGGCTGCATCCTCCGGTCGCTTCTGCCCTATCCTCTGACCTACAACTACTGTTATTCCCATAGAGAAGCTTACTATCAGATTTGTAAGTGTCGTTATGATCTGAGAACCGGTGGAAACTGCTGAAACATCTGCTGTTGAGCCGAATTGCCCAACTACAAGAAGATCGACAGCACCATAGGTTGCCTGCAGAAAAATAGCAAACAGCACGGGCAGCATAAATTTAAGAAGCTTCGGCAGGATGGCGCCGCTTGTAAAGTCATTATTTTTCATTTTTTCCTCCAAAAAAAAGCGGATAAAACAGCAGATGAATATCTGCTGCTTTATCCGTCATTATTGACTGACGAATTTTTCTATACAACTATCTTATTATATCATAAGCACCCGGCTGAGTCAACATATTTTAAAATATACACTCTAACCGTTTACTTTGAAAAATAAGATCTTTTGATGATCTGCGTTGTTATATTCATGCTTACTTGACTTTATTATTTTATAATGATATAATAATAAAACAAAGAAAAAGGAGAAAGATTTTTATGAGCAGAAGCTATAAACACAGAAAGAGCAGCGTTATTCACTTCAAAGAACAAAACGGTAAAGACGAAAAAAGAGAGGCGTCTGCAGCAGTTAGAAGAGCAGCTGATGTCCCGAATGGAAAACAATACAGAAAATTCTATGAATCATGGACTATAAGTGACTATGCCTGGACCAAAAAGAAATACACAAGTGAAGAGTTTCGCCGCAAATGGTTCGATGCTGACAGTAAGGATACCGACAAATTCGGAAATAATGACTTTGATTATTACAGAAAAAATTATCGCACATGGAAAGAAGCCTACCGTTCATATATCAAATACAATAAAACAAAATAAAAAAATGATAAATAATATTGAAGATATATATAAATGATTGCTGAATTTATCAGATTATTATTAATTATTGAAAAAGCATCTCTCGTTTGAAAGATGCTTTTTTTTTACAACACAGAGGATATCCCCCGCCTCAGCTTGTTAAAAGCAGAGCTTTGAATATTCCGTTGGCAAAATCACTAATATATAATTGACTTTCAAGTGCAAAACTGGTATAATAAATAATAATGATACTAATCACGTTTCATTAATTATGATACAGCTATTAAGGGGGAAAAAATATATGGACAGAAAAAGAACGATATTCAATGTATTGATGTACGCAGCAGAGCAAAGCTTTAAACAGTTGTTTGATGAAACAAATGAACACTTTTATTACTGCTCTCTTGTAATGATGGACTGTGCAGTTCCCTGCATTTCTGCGATGTCTGAAGAGTCATTTACCCGTCTCCTTGAGGAAAATGCTGACGGAGAAATTTCTTCAGAAGAAGACAAAGCATACTTTCGCTGGTCATATGCGGATTCCCCGTACTGCGGATACGGATACGATGACTATTTTACAGAGGTTTCAGATTTCTTCAGCTATGATATATCAGATGATCTTTCAGAGGAAGAATATGAAGAGCGTATATGTGACTGGATCACAGAAATGCGTGAAGTTATGAAAGCACTGAAGGATAAAGGAATATTCAAAGATTCATGTACTGAAAATGTATTTCTGTTTGCAGAGCAGCAGCCTCCGGAAAATGAAATAAACCTTGAAAATGCCCGTTATCTTAATGATGATACTGCTTATGAAAACTGGTATAAGGATAACAAGGCTGAATATGATGAGATCTGATAATATTAATTCATAATTTTTACAAAAAAAGGTGCAGGTTTGCATATCACAACGATATGCACCTGCACCTGAATTTTTTTATATGCTGTTTTTTTATTACACACATCCTTTCAAAATTTTTGTTTTGTCTTTAAGTCTGTCTTTTCTTTTGTCTGCCCATATTATCTCTGTGAATAAATAAAACATATTATTGGTTTAATGAATTATTGGATTAAGGAAATATGGATGAATGAATTTTTTAATCATTCATTGACTATATTATATCATCAAAAAATTAATTTTCAAAAAAATTACAAATTTGTAATCAGTAATTCTGGTTTTCGTTCAGATACTTCAGAATACTTTTTTATTCTGCAAAATGCAGATGCATAAAAATACAGACAGGATGAATACTGTTCAGCACTCATCCTGTCTGCTTATTATTTTATCACTTCCAAATATCAGCTTTCCAGAAGCATTGTTTTAATCATGATCAGATCAACAATGTTTACTTTTCCGTCACCGTTCATATCCAGCGCAGATTCAGAGTACTTTACATCATCTTTTAAGAGAAGATAATTCATAAATACATAAAGATCCGCAGCATTTACCACACCGTCTGAGTTTGCATCTCCGTCAAGTACTGAGTCATCATCAGTTCTGAGCTCTTCTGCAATATTGTAAATATCATAAAAAGCCTGCTTCGGCTGTCTCTGATAATCAAAAAGAACATCGTCCTTTTCCGCTCCCCAACCAATTGAAAGCGAATAGTCAGAAGGAGCAGACATTGTTATTGAAGAAACGTGCTCCTTGTTTTCAAGGCAATACTTTCAAAGCTCTGCTTTTAACAAGCATCGACCGGGGTATATCCTCTGTATTGTTCAAAGCTTTGTGTTGTTACATAATGCTATTGAACCAAATCATTATTTATGTTAGAATATAAAATATGTTTCAAAAACGGTTTATGCAGTCAGGAGAATGAAATATGAAAATATATATAGATGCAGACGGATGTCCTGTAGTTGACCTTACAATTAAAGCAGCCGGAAAATTTAATATTCCGTGTGTTATAATCTGTGATACATCACACAGGATCGAACGTGAAAATACGGAAACAATAGTCGTTGAAAAAGGTGCCGACAGCGCTGATTTCCGACTTGTCAATCTTATAAGTAACGGTGATATCGCCATTACCCAGGATTACGGACTTGCAGCAATGTGTCTCAGCAAAAATGCAGTAGTTTTAAATCAGGAC
Source organism: Oscillospiraceae bacterium (assembly GCA_045628605.1). Taxonomy (GTDB): domain Bacteria; phylum Bacillota; class Clostridia; order Oscillospirales; family Ruminococcaceae; genus HUN007. The sequence continues at coordinate 5,460 of JAZQPR010000253.1, read as the reverse complement.
GGAAAAAGGTATTCAGAAGAAAATATATCAGGACTTCTGGAATTTCGTGCTATATCAAAAAAGATCCGAAATTCCGGAGGAAGATTAAAAGGACAGACGAAAAGAACTGAACAGCAGAATAAAAACTTTGAGCAGTCACTGATGAATCTGCTCGAACAAATGTCCTTGGATACACATCGTAAAAAAATATGATACAGAGAAAAATAAAGCGATACAGATAATTGAACTTATGACTTGTCAAACTGTTTCTATCCTCTTGTGTGTATATAAGCAGCTTAATAATATGTACATTTTGCTCATTTTAAGCGAATATTATTGACAATTGTTTTCTGTTATGCTATAATTAGAACATAAACATAACACCACTACTACCAGAGGGGGTAATAATCTATGAGCAGTAACTTCTTAACAAAAGCTTCAGGTATAGTTAATATCACATCACAGACAGAGAACGGACAGAACAATAAAGATTATGAAATATATGTATGCGAACAGGTTTTCAGAGCTTTCATGAAACAGGATATTACTTATGAACAGTATGTTGAGATCATGGAAGAAGCAGACAACGAGATCAAAGAATGTCTTTTCACTGAAATTTAATGGATTTTAAAATTAAATATAATAAAAAAGTGTTCCGAATTTTTTTCGGAACACTTTTTATTATGATCTTAGTTTAAGCAAAATCTAACTTATTTTATCAACAGATTACTTAGTTGTTTCTTCTGTTGTTGTTTCAGCTGTAGCATCAGTTGTTTCAGCTGTTTCTTCTGCTACTACGTCTGAAGTTTCAGCTGTTACGTCTGTTGTTTCAGCAGCTGTTTCTTCGATTGTTTCGAATGTTGTTTCTTCAACTGTTGTTTCAACTGTTGTTTCAGCTGTTGTTTCAGCAGGAGTATTTACGCTTACATCTTCATCGTCACAACCAGCGAGAACGCCAGCAAATACTGTACACATAGCTATAAGAGCGATTTTACCTAATAAATTCTTTTTCATTTTTCTTCACCTTTTTGATTTTAATTTTTAAATTTAATTTTTCCTTTATGCAAATCTTATATATTTGCTATGGTTTTATTATAGCATATTACCAAACACACTTCAATTGATTTTCGATATTGATATTTTTCTGTAATTTTTTTCATCATTAATATATATAATAATTTCATAATAGCAAAAATCTTTTTGATGAAATGCACAATGAAAATTGACATTATTTAGTATAAGTGTTACAAACGGTTACGAAACTACAATTCTATCCGTCAGTAAATTTAGCATTATTTTGCCTTTGACAAGCACTATTTTGCGCTGTTTGGCTGCATAACAGGCTTATTTTTTTCAATAAATTATGTCATTTTTCAATTCAGTTTATTTATTTTTATTTTATTAATTAATATAGTATACATCCTCACTATAAATTTAAGTTAATAAAAAAAACAAATAATATTATTTTTATATGTAGCATTTTTATTTTCAGTAAAGTATTATATTCAGAACACCATCAGAAAAGCTTTTCTTTTATTTATTTTTTTTATTTCATTTTTTATATATTTATGGAGGAAGATTTGTATGAAAAGAAAAAATATATTGTCATTTTTAACTGCACTGTGTCTCACAGGACAGATGCTCCCTGCAGGACAGTCATTTGCAAAGGATGAAAAACAAAACAATGAATTTATTTACGGAGATATAAACGGAGATTCTGTTGCTGATCTTACAGATCTTTCAATTTTAAGTGTATTTCTGATGGGCGGAACAGAACTTAGTGATATTCAGAAAAAAGCTGCTGACGTTGACGGAAATGATGAAAATGATATCAGAGACCTTGCTCATTTTAAAAGATATATCTGCAAGGACAAGGTTACACTCGGACCTCAGTACTCTTCACTTCTGAAGATCAAGCCGGCATCAGAGTACAAGGATCTGTATCCTCTGATGGCATCCTATTCAGGCGGCTATATTGTCGGAGGAATCAAAGAGTATGCTTCCAATGAGGCTGTTGTGTCAACTATGACCATGCCTGCCAGTGCAGAATACCAAGGAACAACAGCTGCACCGACAAGAGATAAAGCTGTCGATGCAAATGATTCAACAGCAGCAAATTCCGGTTCAGCTGAATATTCTGACACACACAACCAGGAAAAAAACGTTCTTGAATCTGATATCGTAAAAACAGACGGAAATGCGATCTATTCGATTTCAAATAATTACTCATACAACGGCAAGCCGCTGTTAAAGGCTGTATATGTAAATGACGGTAAGTTTGAAAAAACACAGGATATCGAACTTGATCTTTCATGCTGCAAATTCGGAACAGCATCCTATGTAGATGCTCAGAATATGTATATCTACAACGATATGATCATTATTCTCGGAACTGCTGGAATTCAGACCAATACATTAAACAGCAGGAAAGACTCAGAAAAAGATATTTATTACCGTTCACCTTCCAAGAGTTATACTTTTGTTTCCGCATATAAAAAAGGAACAGCAGACAAAGCCCCTGAACTCATTGACACTTATTATCAGGAAGGCAATTTCAACGATGTAAGAATCGCTCCTGACGGATATATGTACCTTATCACTGACGGCGGTTTCTACTACAACCATTATTATTATGACTGGTTCGATTACGGATATGCTGTGAACAAGGTAACTGACAGCACTTCATCAGTGGATGAAACAGATGAAGCTTATGACGAAGAAACAATAATAGAACAGATCCCAACATCAGGAACAAATGAAGGTATTACTCCTGCCCCGCTTAATAATATTTATATTCCTGAAATCATAGATGATACTTATTCATCATCATACACTATAGTCGGAAGTGTAAACCTTAATTCTTCAGACAAAATAGAAAGCAAAGACCTTAAAGTTATAACCGGTTATACAGGAGAAATATACTGTCATGAAGACAATCTTTATCTTACACATGAACGCTTTGACAGTTTCTATTCCAAAAACGGCAAACGTACAACCGAATCATCACACGAAGTAACAGAGATCACACGTCTTGCACTTTCAGAAGGAACCGTAACTCCTGAAGCAACAGGTGAAGTAGCCGGCTATGTCAACGATCAGTTCTCCATGAGCGAATATGACGGAAACTTCAGAATAGTTACAACCTGCAATTACTATCATTACACATACAACAGCGAATCTTACTGTTACTTTGATTTTGAAGACAGCTCTGAACGTTCAAACAACGTATTTGTCCTCGACAAGGATCTTAAGAAAATCGGTGAGATATCTCACTTTGCCAAGGATGAAATGGTTAAGTCAGTAAACTTTGACGGAAGTATCGGATACGTTGTAACATTTGTCCAGACAGATCCTCTGTTTGCAGTTGACTTCTCAGATCCGACCAACCCGACAATCCTTGATGAATTCAAAATCGACGGTTTCAGCACATATATGCAGAAATGGGATGACGGACATCTCTTAGGCTTCGGAAAGACAGTTACAGATTCTATAGAAGACGGATACAAGATCGTAATGTTTGATAATTCTGATCCTGAAGACCTTAAGGAAAACGGAATTTTTGAGATCAGAAACACTGATTATGAAAAACTGGCAGAGATCATAGGAAATTCTGAATTTTTAAATGAAGGCGACGATATAAGCTGCTGGTTAAATTCTGAAGCGGTCTATGAAAGAAAAGCTCTTCTGATCGCTCCTGAGAAAAATCTGATCGGATTCCCGATAAACTATGATATGTATATATATGATAACAATGACATGTACTATAATAAATATTCAGGAAACGGTTCCGGATACTGCTTCTTCTCATATGATGACGGTGAATTCACATTAAAGAACTTCCTCGGAGATACAAAAGAAAACAACTACTATTACTACAGCTACTATTACTACAACAGAGCACTCTATATCGGAGACTATGTATATATCGTATCAAATGACAAGATGATGTCTGCTGATATAGATACATGCACAAAGGTTGACGAGATCAATATTAATAATGATGATGACAGCAAATATGCTCCTGTTATTCATGTAGTGAAATAAAAGACAGATCATAAAAATAACCGGATACAGCAATTAATGCAGAACAAAAATTCAATATAGATCTTACAAATACTTTACCTCTGTCCCCGTGGCAGAGGTAAAGTTTATTAAAATAATATAATTAGTATTTATTGACATCTTATAATATATATGATAGAATAAATATATAAGTGAAGACATTTTGTACCCTTTAGGAACTTTTATTTTTATTATGATAGAAGTTCGATATTTTTAAGTATTATTGTTTTTGATTTAACAATTTTTTCGTATAACGCATATACTCCACACTTTTGACATACCGGAGGAAAAATTAATGGATTCAGGGATAAAGGAAAGATGCGATCTTATGATCGAAAACCGTCGCCGGTTACAGGACATCTTCGCATACGGTAACAAAAAAATAGTATTTTCTGCTGCAGCTATCATTTCAAGCTATGGTATACCTGCTGATAAAAAAAAGATCATATTTTGCAAAAATCTGCTAAAAAAACGTGTTGATATTCTTTCCGGACTCAGAGGTCAGATGTACCCGGTTTTAGTTATTAAAATGGCTCTTTCATCCGATCCTGAGGATTATCTCAGAAGAGTAAAAAAAATCTACTCCATTCTCCGTACAAGAATAGGCTCAGGATACGATTATTCTGCTCTCGCATCGATAATACTATGTGACAAAACTTCTGAGGAATATTATGAAAGAGTAGCTGCAAGAACGATAGAAATTTATAATGCAATGAAAAATAAGCATTTTATTATTACTTCATACGAAGATATTCCTTTTTGTGTTCTTCTTTCATTTTTAAATATAAGTACTCCGGAAATAATACATGAAACTGAAAAGAACTATAATTTACTAAAAAATTTTTTTCTTGATTCAAATGCTGTACAGTCGCTCAGTCACATTCTGACATTTGACAGAAACCAGGCCGAATCAAAATGCACCAGAGTTCGCGGAATACTAAATGAACTTAACAAAATGCACCACAAATACGGAAAAAGCTATGAGCTGCCGATGCTTGGTCTTATCGCTTCCATCCAGCTTCCAAATGAAATACTCGCAGGAATGATAGCTGAAACCGAAAATTACCTTGCACTTCAGAAAGGCTTCAACAATCTCGGGATCACTTCAAAAACTCTTCTTATGTTTGCAGCCATGGTCATCGTACAGCAGTTTAACTGCACAAACTCAGATATCACCGGTGTACATGTAAACAGTGTACTCTCAGGAACAGATGCCGCAGACATAGCCGCAGTTTTATGCTGTATCAGCAGCTGCAGCAACGACTGCATGGTATGACAGAACGAAAACTATAACAACACAGAGGATATCCCCCGCCTCTGCAGCAATGTCATCAACTTAAGCGATTTAACGTTGATTTTGAGCAAACTTTATTGAAGGATGAGATTTTTTTCTTAAATAAGATCTTCCTGGTCTTACAG
>JAZQPR010000252.1:0-11241 GCA_045628605.1 Oscillospiraceae bacterium | reverse complement strand
CTTTTATGGAAGAACAGTTTTCGAAAGAGCGAGATCCGATGCTTTTAAGAGACGCCGGTAATTTAACTGTTTCAAGTGATGTGCAGTTGTAAAAAGCATGTTCATCAACAGAAGAAACAGATGTATTGCCAAAATCAATCTCTTTTAAGGAAGTCATGTTTGAAAATGCGTAAGCCGGAATCTTTTCGCCGCCTGTGATGGTTATCTTTTCGAGCGAGTAATCAGAATAATTTGCGTTACGGTTATCATGATTAACCCAGTCATTGAAAAAAAGATCGGAGACAGACTGAGCAGGACCCGGATTACCATCTGCAAGAGCACAGTCTCTGAACATTGAAGCAAAAGGAAGAGAAAGCTCTTTGAGTGATGTACATCCCGAAAAAATGCTGTCAGCCATTGACGTAACCGAGTCAGGAACGATAAGCTTTGTCAAGCTTACACAGTTAGCGAATGCACATGATCTGATGCTTTCAGTGTTTTGAGGAAGAACAAATATGTCAGGTTCTGCAGCTGTGATATCATTGCACGATGAAGAATGCAGCTGTGTCATGCCGTTAAAAACGTGTGTGCCTATGCTTTTGATGATCTGATCGTTTTCAGGGTCAGCATCTTCAAACAGTATTTGTGTTACACCGGCAGCGTTGGCAAACGGACAGCATCCAAAATCATTCATATCCCCGTATCCGGAAATACGAAGCAGACCGTTGCTGTAAATATAGCCGTTGATGTTTTCGCCGAGAGATACGGTTTCAAATATCTCACTTTCATCCGGTACCTCATGGATGACCTGCTTTACTGATACGTTCAGACTGTTTTCGTCCTCTGTCGCCTGAGAAACGGATGATTCAGAAGCTGTATCAGTATCAGCATTTGTTTCGGAAACAGCGGCTGTTTCATCTGTTACAGTGGCAGCTTTTTTGTCAGAAACGTCAGAGTTATCTGCAATAATCACTGATGAATCAGATGCTGCGGTGTTTTTATTTTCATTCAGAACGTCAGATGCTGAGTTTTCGATGGCAGAACTGTTGCTGCTTTCGGTACTGCTGCTGTCAGAAACAGCGTTTACTGCAGGATCTGAACATCCTGAAGAAATTGCCGATGCACATACAGTTAAGCTAAGCACGCCGGCAATGATTCGTTTGAACATTAACGTCACTCCTTTAAAAATCTGTTGTTAAACGATATTTAACAATGCAGATTAATTATATACTATTTAAGTGTTTGATGTCAACGACAGCGCAATTTTGTCATACTTTAAGTGAAGATATCGAAGAATTTTACAAATAAACAGCTTTTTGTATTTGAATATTTACAAATTTCCTGAAAGAGTCTGATAAAAAATGCACCTTGAATGTACTGTTGATTTTTATGAAAGAACATATATTTCACAGAAAAATAAGTCACCTCTGACTGACAAAAATACGTCAGTCAGAGGTGACCTGAATTCTCAGTTCAAAATACCGTGAGAGTCTGATATCCGATTAATCCGGTATCGTATATATTAGTTATTTTTCGATTATTCCCGCATCTGTATTTTTCATGATTATTCTTTTCCTACTCAGAATATGAGCCTGACAGACGCTCATGCCGACAAGTATAAATAACGCAATTACAAGGATTTCATTACCTGCAAAAGGGTTTTCTTTTTCGGATAGGATCATTGACGGGGTATATATGTTTGATATGATATTTAATTCGGCGATAAATGATAATACTGAAGCTGTATAAAACAAGACAGGATTTGTACATTTTTCCCTGAAAAAGAAACTGACGGAAGCATATATTCCGAATATCCCCGCTGCCAGACTGATAACAGAAAAAAGAGGAGACACTCCAATAAATATGCCGGGGACACTGGTTAGTAAATACAAAAGAAACACCATACCTGTTAAAATCCCTGCAAGCTTCGGAACCAGGCTTTTCTGAACTGATCTTATTACAGCATATACCAGAAACAGCATCAGAGGCAGCAGCAGCGGAAGATAAGCAGAAAATACGGAAAAAGATGAATAGTATTTTGACAGGGCAAATATCATAATCAGCAGTAAAGCTGCAGTATAAACAGCTGTTTGAATTCGTCCTGCTTTTTCAGTTGCCATGATCGGCTGTATTTCCTGTCTGTTTCTTATATCATCTCCGGAAATCAGTTCATCAAGAGAAATTTTAAAATACTCTGATATTTTTTTTGCAGTCATAAGGTCAGGGTATCTTGAACCGCTCTCCCATCTGGAGACGGACTGACGTGATACAAAAAGATAATTGGCAAGCGTCTGCTGGGTTATCCCTTTTTGTTCTCTGACCGTTTTTAGTTTCGTTCCAAATTCCATTATTGACCTTCCTTTTTTTGATATTCGTTTTTTGTTCTTCGAAGACATTACTATTATATGAATTTATGATGATAATATCAAGCAATATCTGCAAAAAAACGTGTTGCCGTTTTGGGACATTACGAAAATACGATGATTTGCAGAGCTTTGAAAAGAGTTGCAAACCGGTTTATCAATAAATTTAAAGAAACAGAATAGAAAAATTTCATCAGATAAAATGAAGTATAACAACACAGAGCTTTGAAAAAAAGAAATGCTGTGTGACCGTTTAGTTACACAGCATTTTCTTTAAAACATAAAAATATTTTATGTTGTCAGGATGAAATCAGATCCTGTAAACAGTATTTAAAGAACTGATGATCATCCGAAGAAGCCTGCGAAAAAGTTTTTGATGAATGAAAAAGCACTCATTGCAAGTTCTATTATTGCAGAAAAAGCAGAGTCTGATTCTTCAGTGTTGTCTGATATTTCGGCTGAAGTGTCTGACGGTATATCCTTATCATTTGATGAAGGCGTTTCGGTTACGGTTGTTTCAGTAACTGAAGTATCTTCTGAAGAAATTTCAGTTTCAGAAGCTTTTTGTCCCGGACATCCGTTTTCAAAGTTATAATCATAGCCGCTGAAGTCTTTTACTTCACCTTTGACAATGAATTTGCTGCCATCTGTTACGCACAGCTTTGTATCAGGCACTATGATGAGTGTAAGATTTTCAGGAACAGTAATATTTTCAGGAATGTTTACATTTCCAAATATATAAAGCTCATGTTTTTCATCAGATTTTGCAGCATCCTCAAGAGCACCTCTGATATCCTGATAGCTTTCACCGTTATCAAGCATTGCAGTTGCTTCTTTCGGGAGTTCGGTGCAGTCGATAAGCTTATGACATGTTTCGCAGAATGAAACCATAACAGCACCGCTTTCTTCTGAAGGAGAAGACAGTATTGTATATTTTCCTCTGCACTCATGTTTATCAACGACTTCAACAGTGACAGAATCTTTAACACTTCCGTCTTCGGCAGCAGTGCATATTATTGCTCTGATTCCGGCTTTTTTCGGGGTTACTTTTACCAGTGCATCAGATTCAAAAACATATTTTCCGTTTTTGTCTACTGTATATACTCCGTCGATTACTTCGATATCAAAATTGTCATATACAGAATCTGTTTGTGCAGGAACCCCTGATTTTGGTGCGAACATAAAATTGCTATCAGCTTTAAGAATATATAAATCTACGTTTATCTCGCCTTCGGGTATATATACTCTGTAATAGGCATCTTCCTGAAGAGTCATCATATTGTCTGTTATGCCGCTGTCAGGAAGACATGATGCAACGAAATGAGCATATGTCATTGGATCGTCGGCGATATCCGGTTTGTAAATTTCGTTCGTAAGTAAAAAAAGTGTTTTGCTTATGTTCTTTACTGAAGTAGATGCATTAAATCTATCAAGACAAGTGTCAATTAAAAATTCGGATACAGGTTCCAGCGAATAGGTTGAATATTTGTCTGATATTTCAGAATAATTATCTGTGATCACTACTTCATATGGTATTTGTGTAGTTGAACCCGGTAGTGTTGCTACATCAACACACTCTAGAACATGTTCAACAACAAAACTGTCAAGGATAGTTCTGTAGTATGATGAAAGAAAATTGGCTCCCATGAGATATGGATTATTTCCATAGCAGGTCATGAATGTGATAACGTCAGCAGCTACTTTCTGGTTTTCGATCTCTTTTTCGACTATTGATTTCCAGATGTCGCGAATAGAAATATCAGCTATTATTTCATCTCCCGGATCAAGTTCACCCAGATGAATGGTATAATTTATGTCTTTACTTTGAAGCACTTCTTCTGGTTTGTCTTCATTTATTAGTATGCCGTTGTGGTATTTTGATACAGTAAGCTTTGATACCTGGCAACAATTGTTGATTGTATGTTCTATATTGTATATTGGTTTATCAGAAACATTTTTAAAGCTTATTTTTACTAAATAGTAATCATCAAAACTGGAGTATCCTGGAACGTTAATTTCCATTTTCAAAGCATTGTCTGCATATACATGAAGAGAATTTTCAGTTTTGAATTTGTACGAGAATTTTTCTCCGTGATTATATCCTGTAAATACTGATTCCAGGTCATTATAATCTCCGGCTTTTTCACCTCTCAGATACCAGTGAGTTTCAAATGCCTGACCGGCAGCAAGAACTCCGAGATCCTGTGTTACATCACAGTTTACAGGAGTAAGTCCGTCAGGAATATTAATTGTTGCAGAGCAGTTTGTAAGAGACTCGTTTTCTGTATCTTTGTTTATGACAATAAGTTCTACATCATAAAATTCTTTGAGCCATTTGCATTCACCATTGATTATCATGTACATTTCTTCTGTTGGTGTTTCATAATAAGAAAGAACATTTTTCTGTTTGCCATTAATAAATACTTCCGGAAGGATCAGATCTATACCGGATTTTTCTTCGCTTTTTTCTGCTCCGTTCGGATTTCTGCCTCCGATTCCGTTTCTGTATTTGTTTATGACCATTACCTGTGTATCAAATTTCAGTCTGGTTTCATATTTGAAAATATGATAGTTTGACAGGTCGCTCAGATCTATATTTGCCTGCTTTATCTGCTCGGGAGTCATTTCAGATACTTTCATTTCTCCGTCAATATTGAGCCTGTGAGGTTTCGGCGGAACAGGATCTGTATTTTCAGTGCTTTCTGAAGCAGTGGTTGTTGTTTCAGGAACATCTGATACAGTAGTTCGGGGAGTTGTTGTTCGGGAATTGACCCAGCTTACAGTCGGTGGAGTTGTTGTAACAGGAGCTTCTGAACTTACAGTCTGAGAAGTTGTTGTAACAGGAGCTGTTGAACTTACAGTCTGTGGTATGTCTGATGTTTTAGTGGTCGTTGATGTGATCACAGGCTTTGAAGTTTCTGAAGTTTGTGCCTTTGAAGTTGTTGATTCGGCTTCGGTTTCAGACAATGCGGAGGTAACAGGAGAACCGGCAGATGTTGCGGCTGTTGAAGTAGTGGTAACGACCGGTGCTGTTTCAGGAACAGTTGTAGTGGCCGGCAAAGTCACTGCTGTCGTATCGGCTGAACTGCTGATTTCTGCTGCCGAAGTAACAGCTGTTGTTGTTTCTTTGACAGGCGCTTTTACAATAACATTTATACTGCAGATTTCTCCTGTATCTGATTTTACGCTGATAACTGCCGTACCGGGCTTTAAAGCAGTTATGGTACCTTTTTTGTTTACAGTTGCAGTATCTGCAGCTGATGAACTGAAACTGATGTCGGAATAGTCTGATTTTACTGTATATTCATTGCCCGGGAACATCGAGATGTTTTGGACGCCTTTTACAAGCTCTTTTTCCAGAGCCTTAAATTTATAACCATGACTATCAGCAAAATCTGCTGCTTCTGAACCTTCATAGCCGCTTATAGTTCCACTGTAATCCGGACTTACGATGTTATCTGCCAGGCTGCATGAACTGTTGTATATACAGATGTCAGCGTTGGTGTTCATGAATGCATTGTATTTGATTTCTGTAATATTTTCCGGAATATCAATTCTTTTTAAGGATGTACAGTTTCTGAAAGCATTTGGATCGATTTGAGTAATGTCAGAATTATAGATATTTATTTCTTCAAGTGTTGTCATATGTGAAAATGCATATTCCGGTATTTTACAGCCGCCTGTAACAGTGATTTTCCTGATGCTGTAATCAGAATAATCTTTGTCCCATGAATAGTAAATAAAAAGGTCAGAGACAGTGTCTGCATTATCTTCGCCGGTATCATCTGTGTTTTCGGCTCCTGCGAAAGGAATGGTTAATTCTTCAAGCGATGTACATCCTGTAAACATTTCACGTCCCATTGATAATGTACCGTCCGTGATAGTAAGTTTTTTGATACCGGTACAGTTTATGAAAGCACCTTTTCCAATAGTCTGACATGTTTTCGGAACGGTGGTGCATGAAAGATTTTTACAGCCATAAAATGCATAGTTTCCGATGGATGTAATATGACCATTATCAGGCAAAGATGTTATGGATGTATTGCGGAAAGAACTATTACCAAGAGCGGTCAGTGTTTCAGGAATTTTAACATTTTCAAGTTTAGTACAGTTACTAAAAGCATTATGGCCAACAAAAGATATTTCTGTATTACTGAAATCAACTTCTCTAAGCGTGGTCATGAAGGAAAATGCATGGTCACGTATTTCACTGCCGCCTGTAACAATGATTTTTCTGATGCTGTAATTAGAAAAATCAGCATCTGAACCATCGAAATCCAGCAAATTGGAAATAAAAAGGTCGCGAACAGAATTATTATAGCCGCTATAGTTGTTGACAGAAGCAAAAGGAATGGTAAGCTCTTCAAGAGAAGTACATCCGTAAAACATATTCGTGCCCATTGATGTTACTGATTCAGGAATGATCATTTTTACAAGACCTGAACAGTATGCAAATGCAGTTTCTTCGATAGCTGTTATGTGTTCAGGAAACACAAACACACCTGACTCGGCTTTGGTGATGTCCTGGTATGATGAAGAATGCAGCTGGGACATACCTTTGAAGACATTTTTTCCGATGTTTGAAATCACAAGTCCGTTCTGTGCATCCGTATCCTCAAAAAGGATCTGCGTTATGGCTGCATGGTTTACAAAAGGACTCGCGTAAAAATTTTCCATTTTACCATATCCGTAAATACGGAGAAGTCCGTTGCTGTATACATCACCATGGATGTTTTTACCAAGAGACACGGATTCATAGATCTCAGAGTCATCCGGTACAGAATGACAGACCGGTTTTTGCTGGATTTCCGGTTTGTCAGTAATCATATCTGATGAATTGTTATCATCAGCAGTTTCCTTCAGGGAAAAATCAGAAGAGTCATCGCTCTGACCATCAGAATAGACAAATGGTCCTGTATTTCCTGAAGTAATTGTCGCAGCACACATAGTAACACTAAGTATGCCGGCAATTAAGCGTTTAAACATTTTCGTCACTCCTTATTTGATTATTATTGCGGGGGGGAAAAAATTTACAATATATGCATTGTATGATAAAATATCCTCCTCATAATATAGAAAGGAAAAATAAAAAAAGGTTTCATGATTTTTATTATTTTTTTATTGATTTAATTATCAGGTCCTGTTGTATATAAATATCAGAATCAATGAAATAAAAAAAGAAATGCTGTGTGACCGTTTGGTTACACAGCATTTTCTTTAAAACATAAAAATATTTTATGTTGTCAGGATGAAATCAGATCCTGTAAACAGTATTTAAAGAACTGATGATCATCCGAAGAAGCCTTTGAACAGGTTTTTGAGTACTTTTAAAGCACATTTTGCAAGTTCTTTTATTGCAGAATAAACAGAATCTTCTGCTTTTGAGCTGTCTGATGTTTTTGTAGTTCCAGCAGTTGTTGTTGTTTCCGGAGCGGTTGTAACATCAGTTTCAGCGACTGTTGTTTCCGGAGTGGTTGTAACATCAGTCTCAGTGGCTGTTGTATCCGGAACTGTTGTAACAGTAGTCTCGGTACCTGTTGTTTCCGGAATGTCTGTAGTGGCAGCTTCAGCAGCAGTCGGTTCAGTTACGGTTATTTCAGTTACGTCTGTTTCTTCAGAAGCTTTTTGTACGAAACATCCGTTTTCAAAGTTATAGTCATATCCGCTGAAGTCTTTTACTTCGCCTTTGACAATAAATTTGCTGTCACCTGTTACGCTCAGCTTTGTATCGGGTACTAAGATGAGTGTAATATTTTCAGGAACTGTTACATCTTCAGGGATGACTACATTTCCGAAGATATAAAGTTTACGTTCTTCATCAGACTTTGCGGCATCCTTAAGAGCACCTCTGATGTCCTGATAGCTTTCGCTGTTATCAAACATTGCGGTTGCTTCTTTTGGGAGTTCTGTACAGTCGATAAGACCGCCGCAGGTGTCACACAGTGAAACTCTGAAAGCACCGTATGTACTGTCAGGACCTGAAAGAATGCTATATTCGCCTGTGCATTCATGCTTGTCAACAACTTCGATAAAAGCAGAATCATTTTGTGTTTTGTCTTCACTTTCTGCTCCGATGATTGCTTTTACGCCTGCTTTTAATGGTGTTATCTTTACTGATGCATCAGTTTCAAATACATAGTTTCCTTTTTCGTCAATTGAGTATTCACCATCGAGTACTTCAATTTTAAAATTATCATATACAGAACCGTTCAGAGTGTTTACTCCTGCTTTAGGTGCAGGTTTTACTGAACCGTTAGCATCCAAAACATAGAATATTACATTTGCTCCGCCTGCAGGTGAGTATATTCTGTAGTAAATGTCTTCGCCAAGTGTTGCAAGACCTGAACCTATTCCTCCGAGAGTGTAGTCTGTATATGAAGAGCCTCCTGAAGAACAACCCGTGGTTAAAGCAGAATATATACCGTTTGAAACGCCGTCGCAGGCTACTCTGCTTATAATATTGCGTATAACTTCATCTGAATTGTCGATAATAACGATATTCGGCAACAGTTCGACTGTTGAATTCGGAAGTGGTTTTAAGTCAACGGATTTTAAAACATGTGCTATTTCTATGCTGTTGAGATAATGTCTGTAACATGATGAAATCAGGTTGACAGACTGCAAATCCGGATTGGCTGAGCAGCAGGTTATCAGAGCTGCCAGATCTGAGCCGATTTTCAAATCTCCGACAATTTGTTCAAGCAGAGATCTCCAGATATCGTGGATAGTAACAACTGCAACAAATTCTTCATGTGGACCGAGTTCACCGAGCTGATATGTCTGACGGAGATCTCCCTTCTGAAGAGTTTTGTATGATGTATGTTCGGAAATAAGCTTTCCGTTAAGGTATTTCTTTACATTCAGTTTTGTTGACTGTTTGTAGCTGTTGATAGTTTGCTCAATATTGTAAATTGGTTTGTCTGATATGTTTTTAAAGCTGATTTCAATCGGATAATCCTTGTCAAAGAAAGAATATCTCGGAAGTCTGATTTCCATTTTTAAAGCATCTTCAGCATAAACATGAAGTGTGTTCTGTGACTTGAAATTATATGTAAATTCTTCGCCGCGGTTTTTACCTCTGAAAACAGATGTCAGATCATAATCTCCGGCTTTGTCTCCTCTGACATACCAGTGAACGTCAAATGCTTCTCCTGCTTTTAAAGTATCGAGTTTCTGTTCCTGTTCACAGTTTGCAAGAGTCAATCCGTCGGGAACGTTTAGCTTTGCATAGCAGTCGGTAAGAGATTCATTCTTGTCGTCCTTGTTTATTACGATAAGCTCAACATCATAAAATTCCTTGAGCCATTTGCACTCACCTCTGACGAACATGTACATTTCTTCCGTTGCTGTGACACGATAATCAATGAGTGTGGCCGGTTTGTTATCGATTCGGATGTTGCAGAAGCCGCATACTAATTCATCGCCTTCTCCATGAGGGTCCTTAGGCACATATTTATCTATTTTGATTATTTCTGCATCAAATGTTGCTTTTATTTCATATTCGTAAACATGATAATTTGACGGGTCAGAAATATCGATAGAACTGTTCTGGATGTCGTCATAGCTCATTTCTCTGACAGTCATTTTTCCGTCGATATCAAGTCTGCGAGGCTCAGGCGGAACTGGGTCAGTAACTGTTGTGGTTGTTGCCTCTGTGACTGCGGCAGTGGAAGCAGCAGTTGTGGTTTTGGTAGTGGAGACCGAGCTTACGACCGGAGGAACTGTTGTGACTTTAGTAGTGTTTGATGTCTCTGATGCAGAAGGCACTGTTGTCTCAGCAGGTGCAGGAGTTGTTGATATTTTAGTGGTGGTCGTTGTTTCGGCCGGCTTGGAAGTCGTTGTAGTCTGAGTTTTTGTGGTTGTTGTAACTTCCGTTTGGGAAGTGGTTGTTGTGACAGCCGGACTTGTAACTGTTGTCACTTTTGCAGTAGTTGTAACAGCGGATGTGGTTGTATCGCTGTTTACAGTATCCGGTACTGTAGTGACAGCCGGTGCAGTTGTTTCCTGTACTGTCGTTACTGCCGGTGTGGCTGATGTGGTCTGGCTTGTGGTGCTTTCAGCAGTGGTAACAGCTGTGGTCGTTTCGATGACCGGTGTTTTTACAATAACATTTATGCCGGTACTCCTGTCTGATCCGGATTTTACTTCAATAACGGCATTGCCCGGCTTTAATGCAGTTATTACGCCGTTTTTATTTACCGATGCTATAGTCTTATCGGATGAACTGAAACTGATATCGGTATAATCTGATTTTACTGTATACTTGTCGCCCGGGAACATCGAGATGTTTCGTGTTCCTTTTACAAGCTCCTTATCAAAAGCTTTAAATGTATAACCATGACTGTCAGCATAGTCATCAGCTGTTGAACCGTCATAGCTGTGGATAGTTCCGCTGTAATCCTTGCTTACGGTATTGTCTGCAATGGTGCATGAGTTATTGTATACAAAGATATCAGCATTGCAGTTTGCAAAAGCGTTTGAAGATATTGAAGAAATATTTTCAGGGATATCGATTTTTTTCAGAGATGTACAGCTATTGAAAGCATATGGATTGATTTGGGTGATATCTGAATTGCAGATAGTTACTTCTTCAAGTGTTTTCATATTTGAGAAAGCATAGTCAGGAATTCTGGCACCGCCTGTAACAGTGATTTTTCTGATGCTGTAACCGGAATAATCAACTTTTGAACCGTCACGATCCCAGTCAACGGAGATAAAAAGGTCAGATACAGAGGAATCATAACCAATACCGTCACCGTTGGCAATATTTTTTGAAGTTGAAGCGAAAGGAAGAGTAAGTTCTTCAAGAGAAGTGCATCCAAGCAGTATTCTGCGTCCCATGAAAGTAACAGTATCAGGAATTGACAGACCGGTTATACCTGTGCAGTTGCAGAAGGCA
>JAZQPR010000251.1:0-14959 GCA_045628605.1 Oscillospiraceae bacterium | reverse complement strand
CGATCCGACTTCTTTGCGGTCGCCCTGCACCTTCGCGGCATCTTCGCATTAGACATTAGTTTAAGGGAAGGGGTTAGGTGTTTTGCAGGGCTTTGCGGTCGCCCTGCACCTTCGCGGCATCTTCGCATTAGACATTAGTTTAAGGGAAGGGGTTAGGTGTTTTGCAGGGCTTTGCGGTTGCCCTGCACCTTCGCGGCACCTTCGCAACGCCTTCGTATTTGCATTTGGTGTGAAGGTGGGCGGGACAAGATATATTATAACATAAAAAGAATGGCAAATCACTATTTTTTGAAAATTTTTTTACTTGCAATTATTGTGATTTTAAGGTAAAATAAATATGTTCGCAGTATTTTTCTATTTAAATAATTTATGATTTCGGATGGTTTTTATGGATTCAATTTCTTTTAAACTTAAAGTATTTGAAGGTCCGCTGGATCTTTTGCTGCATCTTATCTCAAAGCATAAATTAAATATCAATGATATAGAAATATCTCTTCTTCTGGAGCAGTACCTTGATTACCTTGATCAGTGTGCTGAGCATGACCTTGAGCTTGCAGGGGAATTTCTGGAGATGGCTGCAAGGCTTATCTATATCAAAACACTTTCTTTGCTGCCGCAGCCGGAAAAGGCTGAGGAGGAGAAAAAAGAGCTTCAGGGAGTGCTTATCGAATATTCGCTCTGTAAAAAAGCAGCTGCCGAGCTTGCGGAGCGTTACTGCGCAGATGAGATTTTTGTCAAAAAGCCTTCAAAGGTTCAGACAGAATCTGTATATTCAAGAGTTCATCCGCCTGAATTTTTAAAGCAGGCTCTTGCAAAGATGAATTATAAGAAAATCAAGCCGCATCAGGAACAAAAGGGACCTGACTCAAGATTCCAGATCATTGTAAAGCATAAAATGTATGCGGTGGAAATAAAAGTTGTTTCCATCTTAAGACAGCTTTACAAAACAGGCTCTGCTGACATGGATTCACTTTATGTCGGAGTAACAGACAGATCTGAAAGAGTTGCCACGTTCCTTGCAGTACTTGAACTTACAAAGTCAGGAAGGATATATATTTCCGATGACAATTCAACGATTACGTTTATCGGTAAAAGAAGAAAAGAAAGGAAGAGCTCATAGTGAATTTTTCTGAAAGAATATCAGCTGTCGAAGCTGTTCTGTTCGCATATGGTGACCCTGTTCCGGCTTCTCTTCTTTCACAGTCAAGCGGAATAGAAAAGCAGGCTCTTCCTAAAATCATACAGCTTTTAAATGACAGATACGATGAAACAGATTCATCACTTTATGTTCTGACACTTGCTGATTCGTATCAGCTGTCAACACGAAAAAAATATTCAGAGTATGTAAAAAAGGCATTTGAAACAGGTAAAAATTCAGTTTTGTCACAGGCTGCAACTGAAACGCTTGCAATTATTGCATACAATCAGCCTGTAACGAAGAGCTTTGTCGAAAGTGTAAGAGGAATAGACAGCTCTTCAGTAATAATCAAGCTTACAGAAAAAGGTCTTATTGAGGAAGCCGAAAGACTTGAAGTTCCCGGAAGACCTATTGCATACAGGACTACAGAAAACTTTTTAAGATGCTTTGGTCTTTCTTCGCTAAAAGATCTTCCGAGTCTTTCCGAAAAAGAAGAAATAGGACCGCTTCTTGAAAATGATTTTTCAGCTGATGAAAAAGAAAATATTGATCCGGAAAAAACAGATGAAGAAAACACTTCTGCAGAAGACTGATCAAATTTTTCTCAAAAAAGCCGGGACGGAGGCAAATAATTGAAAATACTGATCATTATTCTTGTTCTTTTGACCGTGCTTCTTAATCTCAAAGCATCTGCCTGTGTAAGTTACATTGACGGAGTATTCGGATACAAAATAAGATATACTTTTATTCCGATTTTGACAGGCGGAGACGAAAAAGAAGAGAAGAAGAAAAAGAAAAAAGAAAAGAAAACCAAAGAAAAATCTTCAGAGGAAACTTCTGACAGTAAAAAAGAAACTGATGAAAGCAGTTCTGAAGAACAGCCGAAAAGGAAAAGACTTCTCGGTGACAAAATAATAGCCCTTTCAGAAAAAATCAGCTCATATGTCAGATTTGCAGATGACTGCAAAGGTCCGTTAAAACGGCTTCTGAAGGGAATATGTTTTACAGATATAGATTTTGATTTTCAGACTGCAAATGAAGATGCGTATGTCTGTGCAATGGAATATGGTACAGTATGTGCCGGTATGTACAACATTTTAGGCTTTTTGTCCGGAGCGTTTAAAACAAAGATCAGAAGAGCTGCAGTCGAAGCAAAATACAACAGCAATGACAGCCGCTACAATATCAGCTTTTCAGTAAAGGCGAAAGTTATAACGCTGATCACTGTCGGAATTGGTGCACTTCGTGCATATCTTAGAAAAGACAAATCTTCAAAGGAAAAAAATGAAAAACAATCAAATAATCAAACAAGTGAAAAAGAGGAGAGTATTGATATGAGTGAACATCCTGTAAACAGCCTTCTGGGCACTACAATTGAAAAAATCAGAAACATGATCGATGTAAACACGATCATAGGCGAACCAATTACCACAAAAGACGGAACAACAATAATCCCTGTATCCAAAATGGCTATCGGATTTGCATCCGGCGGTTCGGATATTCCTTCCAAGCAGCCTAAAAACTTCTTCGGAGGCGGAGCCGGTGCCGGCGTCTCAGTTCAGCCTATTGCCTTTCTCTGTGTAAACCCTGACGGTGAAGTCAAACTTCTCCAGATCTCAGTAAATGCCAGCAAGGAAGCTGCAATAATCACAACCATCCCTGAACTCATCGACAAAATAGCAAACATGGTTTCCGGCAAAAACAAAGACAAATCATCAAATTCTTCAAAAACCAAAAAACGCGAAGAAAAACCCTTCGACAAAGACGTCTCCGATGACATCGTAGACATCACCGAAACCGACCTTTAATGCGAAGGTACTGCGAAGGTGCAGGGCGACCGCAAAGCCCTGCAAAACACCTAAGCCCTTCCCTTAAACCAATGTCTAATGCGAAGATGCCGCGAAGTTGCTGCGAAGGTGCAGGGCGACCGCAAAGCCCTGCAAATACCTACGCGCTCCCCGTCAACAATCCCCCAAACAAAATTATATGCGAAGTTGCTGCGAAGGTGCAGGGCGACCGCAAAGCCCTGCAAATACCTAAGCCCACCCCATCAACAATCCCCAAAACCGAATCACCTTCCCCAAATACAAAAAATAAAATTTGCAAATATTAAAAATAACACTTTCACCTTCATACAAGTATCCGATATACTTTATGAAGGTATTTTTATAGGAAGAGGATGATATTCCATGAAATTAGTAACAACATCTCAGATGAAGCAAATCGAAAAACAATCCGATGAAAAAGGCGTAACCTACTCACTGCTTATGGAAAATGCCGGAACAGCACTCGGAAAAAACATAAACGCCCTCATGAGCATGAAACTCTGTGAAAAAGCCGTATTTCTGTGCGGCAAAGGAAACAACGGCGGTGACTGCTATGTTGCAGCAAGATACCTTAAAAACCTCGGCATAGACGTCAGCATAGCAATCATATTTTCCATCCCCGACAGCGGCATTGCCAAAGATGCCTACATGAAAATGTCCGGAATAAAAGTCTACGAGAGCCGTGATGAAATAAAAATGGCTGTCATGAAAGCCGACACAATCATAGACGGCGTTTTCGGCACCGGCTTCCACGGCGACCTTGATGAAAATATCGCAGTCCTTCTCAATATGAACAAAAAAGCACTAAGAATAGCAGTTGATATCCCAAGCGGAGGAGATGCCTCCACAGGAAGCGTTTCCGAGGGCACATTCAAAGCAGACTATACCGTGACGTTCGGATATAAAAAGGTCGGCATGACACAGTATCCGTTAATGTCATACTGCGGAAAAATAATCACCGCCGATATCGGCATCCCTGAAGAATGCAGCACGGATGATTTTAGCATTTACGAAACCGAGGACAGCATAATCCCAAAATTTTTACGTGACAGGATTCCTGATTCACACAAGGGAACATATGGTACCCTGACATGTATAACAGGAAGTGCCATGATGCCCGGCGCATCCATACTGTCAGGAATGGCAGCCCTCAGATGCGGATGCGGTCTTGTAAAAGTGACCGCAGTAAGAGAAAACATCCCTGCACTTGCAGTAAAGATCCCGGAAGCTGTTTTTGTAAAGATGAAAGCTGACGAAGAAGGCTTTTATCTGTCGGAAAACCTGAATACGATACTTCAGACCTGTGAAAAATCAGGTGCAGTTCTTATAGGCTGCGGTCTTGGCAAAACAGAAGAAACACAAAAACTTGTAAAACAACTGTTAAAAACTTTAAAATGTACCGTTGTCCTAGATGCAGACGGAATAAACTGTATATGTGATGATAAGGAAATCTTAAACGAGACAAAGGCAAGGGTGATTCTTACCCCTCACCCTGCAGAAATGTCGCGCCTGACAGGCTCATCAGTGTCCGAGATACAGCATGACAGGTTGGGTACATGCCTTGAATTTCTGAAAAAATATCCCGAAACGGTTGTAGTTCTCAAAGGTGCAGGAACTATTATTGCTTCAAAAAATGAAATCTATGTAAACAACACAGGAAATCCGGGAATGAGCTGCGGTGGAAGCGGTGATGTGTTAAGCGGTATGACAGCCTCGTTTGCTTCCCAGGGAACAGAACCTTTCAAAGCTGCTGTTTTAGCGGCATACATGCATGGAAAAGCAGGCGATATCGCAGCCGAGAAGCTGTCCATGTACTATATGCAGCCGTCAGATATTGTGGCTGAGCTGCCGGAGCTGTTTCTGAAAAAATAAGGCATACAAAAAGACAACACTTTTTCCATTTTATTTCCGAAAGTGATTTTTGTGACTGCTCAAAACATTATGTACCATTTTGAACAATGTGACGAAAAAATACTTTAAATTCTTTAAAAAAGTATTCAAATTGCTTGACATTTACCAAAAATTTTGCTATAATAAAAGCATGAGATAGGGATAATCTGAATCTCTTAGTAACTTATTATATTCAGAAAGGTGGATGTTTTTATGAAAAAATTAATGGAAAAAGCTTTAAAACGCGCAATGGGGTCAAAAAAAGAAAACGGTAAAAAAGGTCTAAAAGGTTTTACACTTGTTGAAATAATCGTTGTACTTGTAATTCTTGCAATTCTTGCAGCTGCAATGATTCCGGCACTTACAGGATATATCGACAAGGCGAGGGATAAAACCATTATTTCTGAAGCAAGAAGTGCTCTTACAGCAGCACAGACAATTGCGAGTGAAGAGTATGCTAAAAGTGCTACTGATGAAAGCATTAAGGATACAATAGAGTCAGATGCAAAAGAATTATCTGAAGTACCTGGTACCATTTCCGGTGTTAAAGTAGAGAAAGGTAAAGTTAAAGAATTAACATATGTGAACAAAGACAATACTAAAAAAGTAGAATATAAAGACAATAAATGGGGCGATGTAAAACCTGCATCCTGATAAATATATATTGTCTGAAAAATTTATGAACAATTAAATATTAAAATGATTACAGCATTCAGCACTTATTTCTATGAGTGCTGAATGCTTAAACTATTTTTAAAGGGAAAAAGGATAGAGGTGGAGAATATGGCAGCATATCAGTATACGGCTTCAAGCCTTGGGGGAAAAATAAAAAAAGGAAGAATCACAGCCGCAAACCCAAGTCAGCTTAAGGATGCGTTAAAAAAGGAAGAATTATTTCTGATCGAATATAAAGAAATAATAGATAAAAAAAGTTTCAAAAAGCTTAACGGAAAAGAGATCTCGGAGTTTTGCCGGGAACTAAGTGCACTTCTCGGATCGGGTGTATCTGTAGTACGGTCATTTAATATAATATGTAAACGTCAGGCAACTCCGAAGCTTAAAGCGGTATACAATGATATAGCGGTTCAGATAAAAAGAGGTGTTCCTCTGTCAGATGCAATGGCTATGCAGGGAAAGACATTTCCTGAGATGCTGATAAATATGATAAAAGCCGGTGAGGCAAGCGGAAAGATAGACCAGACCTTTGAAAAGATGTCTGTTCATTATGAAAAGGAATACAGGATGAGCAATACAATAAAAAGTGCAATGGCATATCCGAAAATGCTCGGCGGACTTTTGGTAGTAGTTGTTGTTGCTTTGTTTACGTTTATCATGCCGACATTTTTTGAACTGTTTGAGGACATGGAACTTCCTCTTCTAACAAAAATAGTGATGGCAATAAGCAGCTTTTTTACAGGGCATCTGTTTCTGATAGCAATAATTGCAGCAACAGTTATCATAGCAATGTACCTTTTTCTTCAGATATATGCCGTCAGAAGGACTATAGACAAGATAAAGATAAAAATTCCGAAAATAGGCGGACTTATGAAGATAGTGTATACTTCGGAATTTGCACGAACTCTGGCTTCACTGTATGCAAGCGGAATGAACATAGTTGAATCTCTTCAGATAGCAAAGAACACTATCCCAAATGTGTATATCAGAGAACAGTTTGAACCTGCTATCAGAAAACTCAGATCAGGCATACCGCTGTCAGAAGTTTTAAGTGAAATTGAAGGATTTGATCTTAAGCTTTCCCAGACAGTTGAAGTTGGTGAAGAGACAGGCCGTCTGGAGGCGATGCTTGTTTCAACTGCTGATTCTTACGAATATGAATCACAGCAGGCTATTGACAAGATCATTTCAGTTATCCAGCCGGTGATGATAGTTTTTATAGCCGGTATTGTTCTGTGTATAGTAGGTGCTGTAATGCTTCCTATATTCTCAATGTACAGTGATATTGATTCAGCTGACCCGACAGGCGGAGCAGAGGTATATGTTGACTTTTATGATAATAGCACTAATGAAAATACTGATTTTTGTTACAAAAATATAATGCTAAATGTTGATTTTTATGACACAAATGCCGATAATAATATAAAGGGGATGATTTGATGGCTGTTTCTTTGTTTATTTCAAATGAATCGGTTCAGGTCGTTGCAGGCAGCAAAAAAGGAAAAAAGCTTGTGATAGACAATATTATTACCGAGCCGGTACCGGAAGGTTCTATCATTAACGGTGTCATAATGGATCACAACGGACTTAAAAAAAGTCTTGAAACAATATTTTCTTCGGACAAAAAGCTTTCAAAGCAGCTTTCTGTAGCAGTTGACAGTTCATCTATCAATACAAAGATTCTCGAAGTTCCGTTACTTCCGGAAAGCAAACTTCAGAATGTTGTAAAGGAAAGCTATCAGGATGTGGAAAACCTTGATAAAATGCTTATTGATTATATGGTCCTTGAAAACAAAACAGAATCAGGCGGTGCTTCGGTTCTTGCAGCCATGGCGGAAAAAGATTTTATCAGTGAGTATTCGGAAATGCTGACATCTCTGAACGTTAAGCTGGACAAAATTGACATTTCGCTGAGCTGTTTTATCAGATTTATTGATTTTTCAAAATATATTCTTGGTGAAACTTTTATAGTAGGTGTTCTTGATAAAAACGTTCTTGCAATGGTTCTGTTTGTAAGAGGAAAATTCAGATTTTCACGGCGTGTTCGTATACTGGCGGAACCTGACTCGGTTGAGATGACAAATGAACTTGTAAGAAATATTTCAAATATGATCCAGTTTAACAAATCAGAAAAAACAAATGCCGATATTTCCGATGTTTATATTGGCGGTTATATGCCGGCAGGTGATGATACATATATAAGACTGACAGAGATACTTGAAGTAAATGTAACGGCATTTCCGGATATTCCGGCAGTAAAAATGCCTGCGGGAAAAAGACAGGGTGATTATATATACTCTCTTGGAAATATTCTTGAGTAAACTGAAGAACTTTATGAATAGGGGTGAAAAAAATGAAACAGCTAAAAAATAAAAATATAAATTTCTATTCACGGTTTCTTCAGTCTGAGGAAAAGAAAAAAGGAAAGAAAAAAAGCTTAAAGACAGTTATCATAATATATGGAGCATCAGTTGCAGCAGTAATGGTTTTGTTGTTTGCAGGATCAATGGTAATGCGTTCAAAAGCTGAAGAAACGTATAACAATACAAAATGGGAATATAATAATTCTGATCTGGCAAAGGAAATATCAAAAGATGATGCATTGTCAAACAGCAATACAGCATTTGCTGAAATATTGTCTTCCTATGATAAGAACAATGAAGCTGTTGAAAATGCAAATAAAATAAAGAAAAAACTGACTCCTGATCTGATAGATAAAATAAATTCCAGTCTGACAGCAAACATGAAGATAGTAAGTATTGTATTTGATGAGGATCATATTACTATTTCATGTACGGCAGATTTTCCTGAAATATCCTCAGAATATGTAAAAAGACTTGAAAATACCGGTTTGTTTGAAAGTGTGGATTTTGGCGGATTTGTTGAACAGGGTTCGGCATATGTTTTTACAGTGACAGCAGAATTCCCTGAGGATAAACAGGAGGTGGGAGACAATGGATAACAGTAAAATTGATGCAAAACAGATTTTGATTCTTTCACTTCTTGTAGGTGTTCTTGTTATAGTTGTGTGTGTTAATTATCTTATCCGCCCGGTTTATTCTGACGCAGTCAAATACAATGAAGATACTGCAAAGCTTGAAGAAAGTCTGGAAGAAATGAAAACCAGAAGTACAACTTTTGGAATTAATCAGGTAGACTTTAATAATAATCAGAAATTACTAACAGAAAAAACAAAAAATCTCATGAAACTTAAAAAGAGAAATGATCTTGGTACTCAGATTACAGATGCAGCTTTGTCAAAAGACTTAAGTGTAACAAATCTGAGACTTGGAGAAATCGAAGAATATAAAGTTGTATTGCCGTTTGAAGAAAAAATGACAGAAAATTCAAACGATGAAGATGAATCGGCTGAAAACGAAACTGTAGAAGAAACGATAACAGGACCTGATATGTCATTGTATCCCGGTGCTGTACTTTTATATGATGAAAATGAAGAAGAATATTCACTGCAGTATAAAACAGGTGAGTATTCATGTTATATTGAATGCAGTGTAAAAGGACAATACAGTCAGATCCAGAAGTTTGTATCTGAGATAGCATCGGATCCTTCTATGGGAATAACTTCTTTTAAAATGAATAATGAAGATACAAATTCTGATTCTACAAGATTTTCAGCATCAATATCAATAAAAGTTAATATGGCCGGTGATATCCCGGATATGAGCTATCAGGGGGCTGGTGCTGATGAAAACTCATAAAAAACTGAAAGGTTCAGCAATTTTATGGGCTGTTTGTACTTTACTTATTTTTATGGTAATTGTTTCAGCAGTAATTGTTCTCAGTCAGTTTTACTACAACAGGGAGCTGTCAGCATATTCTGAAAAAAAGGCGGAGTATATTGCCAGATCCGGTGCAGATATTATAGTAGATGAAATAGTAAATGAACGAGGAATAAACAGCGACGGCGATATTATTGACAACATAAGTCTGGTAAGTGAAAGTACTCCGGCAGTACTGGATATGACGCTTGAAAACGGAAAAACATGCAAGATCACAATAAAAAAAGTAGGACAGGGCAGTCTTTCAATTTTATCAGAGGCAAAAAACGCAGACAGCAAAGCTGTAGTTGGATGTTGTATAAGCGCACTGCCCGTTGATTTTAACAAACAGCCGGACGGCTCTTATGAATGGATATATGAATGGTCCTTTGACGGATATTATACGAACTGAGGTGAGAATATGAAAAAAAGCCTGAAAGGTATGACACTTGTTGAAGTTGTTGCAGCTATTTCAATTTTGTTTATTGTTGCCGGAATTGCTTATGCAGGTATCTGCACAGGCGGAAATATTCTCACCAAAGCTGCTGATCTGAAAAATGCTTCAATGAATGAGGAAGAAGCATTTGATAAAAGTAAATCAGATCTTATGAGGGAAAATGTTACTGTGGTTTACGAACTGCGCAGGGAAAATGATGATAACAAAACAGAATATTCTGTTTTAGTCGAAAAAGTCAGCGGAGAGAATTATGAGATATATGAACCATGTGAAGAAACCACTGTTCCTGTTACAGATATACCGGAGGACAGTGAATGATGATATGTTTGTTTTCATAAAAATGCGAATAAAATCAAATACACAAAAAAGATTACAGGTGGTGGTAATGTTATGAAAAAAAGCCTGAAAGGTTTTACATTGACTGAAGTTCTGGTTACATTGGTTATACTTGGACTCATCATAACGTTGTCGTCCGGAATGATCTTGATGAGTACGAACCTGGTTCTGAAAAATGCACAGCTTGTTAATGCACAGAATCAGGGCATTTCAGTTTATGGAGATATTGAAAAAAGAATCAGATATGCAAATAAGCTTCTTATTACTGATAAGACAGATGAAATAGATTTTTATGATGCCTGCAATACAAAGACAAACGAGGAAAAATTTCTGATAAATGGTAATATTATGGTGAAAAATCTTAAATATGACATAAACGGAAATTTTCCTGCTCCTTTTTCACAGGCAGACAGTTTTTCAGGCTTTTTCATTTCAAATGAGGAACTGTTAAACAGGAAGGATACTTCATATGTTGTATACAATACGGAAATTTTAAAAAATGAAACATGCACAGTAAGCATAAAAAAAGAAAGCGATGACCATTTGAAACTTTCAGTAAAACTGTATTATGACAGTGAACTGAAATATGAGCGAACAGGCAGCATTAAACTTCTGAATGTAACAGAAGAAAACAAGGTTCTTGAATTTATCAGTAAGGACAATACAAATGAAATAAAGGGAAACATGTATATTAAAAGTGAATTTATAAAATAATACGGAAGGGGAGAATCCGATTGAAAAATATTCCTATTGGTGAAGTACTCAAGGAGTACGGATATATCACCGAAGATCAGATACAGGAAGCTTTAAAATATCAGAAGACTGATGCCGGAAAAGGAAAACGTCTTGGTATCCTTCTTCAGGAGCTTAACTTCGTAACTGAACTTCAGGTTCTTGAGTGTCTTGGAAAAAAGCTGGATCTTCAGCTTATAAATATATCAGATATAACAGTCGATCTGGACGCCGTTGAAAAAGTGCCGAAACAGCTTGCAGTAAAGTACAATGTTTTTCCGTATGCTCAGAAAAACAACAGGCTGTCACTTGCGATGTCAGATCCTCTTGACTTTTATGCACAGGAGGATATCAGACAGATCGTTGACATGCCTCTGGAAATAACACTTGCAGAAAAGGCAACTATTGCAAAGGCGATTGAACATAACTATGCCGAGGTCGGTGCGAGAATAGCGGCAAGACAGGCAAATATTTCAGTTCAGGATGATGCGGTTCCTGAAATGACAATTGAAGAGGGCGACGATGATGTTCCTGTAATCAAGCTTGTAAATTCACTCCTTGCCAGAGGGTACAGTGCAAATGCGAGTGATATTCATATAGAACCGTTTGAGGATCATACTCAGGTTCGAATGAGAATTGACGGCATGATCGTTGACTTTGTAACTTTGTCAAAATCTCTTCACATGTCAATAGTAGCCAGAATAAAGATCATGGGAAACATGGATATAGCTGAAAAAAGAATACCGCAGGACGGAAATTTCCGGACAATCGTCGAAGGGTTCGATATCAGTATTCGTGTATCCGTTATTCCGACAATATATGGCGAAAAAGTTGTAATGAGATATCTTACATCGGATACAACAATAGATAAAGCCGGCCACTTCGGCATGGAAGAATTCGCATATCAGAAGATAAGCAAAATGCTTGAAGCACCGAACGGAATCATATATATTACCGGACCTACAGGATCAGGCAAAACGACGACCCTGTATATGGTCCTTGAATACCTTGCAAAACGGCAGGTAAATATTTCAACAATTGAGGACCCTGTTGAACGAGGACTTGCAAGAATAAACCAGATGTCCGTAAACGTTGCGGCCGGACTTACGTTTGGCGTAGGTCTGAGAGCACTGTTAAGACAGGATCCGGATATCATAATGCTTGGTGAGACCCGTGATGCCGAGACAGCAGAAATATCAGTAAGAGCGGCTATCACAGGACACCTCGTAGTATCGACACTTCATACAAACGATGCAGTATCATCAGTAGTCAGACTTGAGGATATGGGCCTTGCTCCTTATCTTGTAGCAAGCTCCCTTGTCGGAGTCGTAGCACAGCGACTTGTCAGAAAAGTGTGTGAAAACTGTGCATACGAGGTGGAACCGACACCTGAAGAAACAGCGATCATAGGAGAAGTACTTCCGAAAATACGCAAAGGCAGAGGCTGCAATATATGCAACAACACCGGCTATAAAGGAAGAGTATCGATCCATGAGATGCTGCTTATAGACAAAAAGATGAAGCGTATGATAACACAGGGGGCATCAAGTGAGGAAATGTTTGATTATGCTGTTAATGAACAGGGGATGAAGACACTGAAGCAGTGTGCCGTGGATCTGGTGAAAAGAGGGATAACCACACCGTCAGAGGTTATTAAGGTTTCCTATGATTCCGACTGATCGTATTCCGGATTTTTAGGAATTGGGGAGTGAAAATTATGAAAAAAAATCAAAAACTTACTTATGAAAAACTTTCACCAAAGCAAAAAGAATTAATAGAGAAACTTAGAACAGTACCTGCATTTAAAGGATTTACTCTGACAGAATTACTGTGCGTTCTTGCGATAATAGGCATAGTAGCTGCAATTTCTGTTCCGAGTATCACACGTTATGTACAGCTTTCAAAGGAGAAAGCCTGCGATAAAAGCATGGACGCTCTTGAAGCTGAGATAAAGAGTCTTGTCGGTTCAAGAAGATTTTTCAATGATGAAGATCTGAGCAATGCAGTCGATAAACTTGTAGAAAAATATTCAAAATCTCCGCTTGTGGATAACGATGCTCCGGTTGAATTTGTAAACGAGAGCGAAGGTACGATAGTAGAGGCACGCGTCGGAGAAATCTGTCCAAATGACGGAAACTGTGAGGTCGAGTGGAGAATCAGGGCAACTGCTGATGAATATGTAAAGGAATTTGATTTTATCTGTGACTGTGACTGTCACGAGGAAAAAGAGATAGATCTTAAAAATATCAAGGTCAGAATTTTTGAAGATATTGAGATCTCCGGAGAAGGAGACAACAAGATCACAGAAAATAAAATAAAAATGGTGACCGAGGATATTGTTGATGATATAGAATTAAACGATGAAGTTTCATCCAAGGTTTACGGATATACCAAAAATATATCAGGTCAGATCGAATGGATGAGCTTTGATTATATAGATGAAGAGGGCAAAGAATACTGTGTAATATACAGAATGAGTGATGCCGACAATAACGGAAAAATTGAAACAAGTGAAAAGTCTATTTCTGTTATGAAGGCAGACTATGATGTTAAAGCTGAGGGAACACTTGGTTCAACAGTATATTTAAAAAATGCTGAAGAAAACAAATACGATACAGTTCTGCTCAAAAATCTGTCTGACTCTGAGATCTGCTGGGTACAGAGAGATTCTGACTGGTATGTTGAAAGCTGGGAGGGATACCCGTATATTTCAGCTGATAAAACATATGTTATCAGTACCAGAGATCTTGATACTCTTGGAATTGAAGCAGAAAAAGATAAAAACGGATACTCATATAAGCTGACAGCCGGATATTCGGATGGTTATAAGACTGAGCTTGATATGATAACGAAGGATGATATTAAGAAAACAGAAAACAACGGCACTGAGACATGGTATCTGAATAACGGCTATGTTGTTTTTGAAAGTGAAAAAGATCTTCAGAAGTATCTGGATTCCAACTGGACATATCCGAAAAATAACTATGACAGCTCAAAGAAGACAGAGCTTGAAAATATTATAAAAAATCAGGACAGTATTCTGGAAAAATTTGAAAGTGAAGACGAATCGGAAAGAATAGATAAGATCTTCTTTGCATATCAGGAAACTGTAAAGAAGGTTTCATCAGAAAATTCTGAGCTTGTCGGAACAGAAACTGTTACAAAGTACTGTGAGATACAGAGAAAATTTGAAGATTCTGTAAAGATAGTTTATGAAGACGGAGAATACAAGGTTACCCGTCCGTATTATATAGGCGGCGGTTCCCTTATCGAGGATAAAGGCATATTAACGTATGTTCCGAATGTAAATGCAGGAAGCGAAGTAAAATATGATTCAGGAACAATGCTGCTTGACAGATATTCTGAATCGGACGGAGAAGACAACTGCTTTACTTATCCTTCAAAAACCGGCGGAAAGATAACGGAAGAAAATGCTTTAAAAGAACTTGCAGAAGGCAAAACAGATTCTGTTTATACATGCTGTTTTACAGATTCTGACAGTCATGAAGGCAGACTAACTGAGGATGAGGCACTTGAAAAAATATTAAACGGCCGTCTTGATGCAGTTCAGGCTTGTCTCGAGGAGATAAGTGTTGTATGCAGAGCTGATTCAGCTGAGATCCTTGAAAAATTTGAAACAGGTACTAAAAATTCTGAATATATTTTTATAGATCCTGAGGATCCTGAAAAAATACTTGACTACGAAGAAGCCAAGGAAAAAATTGACGATGGTACAGAGCTGATCGTTCTTGAAGATAAGAAAATATACAGCAGTACCATTCTGAGTTCACAGCTGAAAATAAAAAATGAAATAGATGAGGAAACAGTCAGCGTATGGCTGAACAAAGGCAAGGATGATCCTGAAACTGAGGATTATAAGGAGATGTATACTGTTTCCGGCAAAAGACAGCTTATTTTAACGGAAGGAACATCGATTACTCTTACAGGTGATCCTGTTGAAAGCGACTTTATCCCTTATGATGATGAGATAGGAAAAGGCTATTATTTTTCTATTGACGGAGATGACAGGAAGCTTACAGAAGAGGAAGCCTACGAGATATTGATAGAATCAGGAATCAGCTATAATAAGGCTGAGGTATTTTATGAAGAAAACGGAAAACAGTAT
>JAZQPR010000250.1:0-10631 GCA_045628605.1 Oscillospiraceae bacterium | reverse complement strand
ATTTGTCTTCCTAAAACCGCTTGGCCTCCGACTTGCTTGTGTTGATATGCTGTGTGAGGTCGTAGTCTGTTCTGTCAGCAACGCCCCAGAGTTCGCCCCAGCCGAATGAAGGGAACATGTATTCAAAGTCTGTAGTTGCTTTTGAATAGAAGCAGAGTTCTTCAGGATCGTGATCACGGAGTCTGAGGTTTTCTTCCTTAAGACCGAGACTTAAGAGCCAGTCTTTGCAGAACTGTCTCCAGTAAGCAAACCATTCGAGATCTGTACCCGGTTTGCAGAAGAATTCGAGTTCCATCTGTTCAAATTCTCTTACACGGAAAATAAATTTACCCGGAGTGATTTCGTTTCTGAATGATTTACCTATCTGACCAACACCGAAAGGAACTTTCTTTCTTGTTGTACGCTGGATATTTGCAAAGTTTACAAAAATACCCTGTGCAGTTTCAGGTCTGAGATATATTTCAGATTTTGAATCTTCTGTTACACCCTGGAAAGTTTTGAACATCAGGTTAAACTGTCTTATATCAGAGAAATTTGACTTCCCGCATTCAGGACAGCAGATGCCTTTTTCTCTGATGTAGTTCATCATCTGTTCATTGGACCATCCGCTTGGGTTTGTTCCGTCAAAACCTTCGATAAGGTTATCGGCTCTGTGTCTTGTCTTACATTCTTTACAGTCCATAAGAGGATCTGAGAAACCGCCGATATGTCCTGATGCGACCCATGTCTGAGGATTCATAAGAATAGCGCTGTCAAGACCGACGTTATATTTGTTTTCCTGTACAAATTTTTTAAGCCACGCCTGCTTGATATTGTTTTTGAGCTGCATGCCGAGCGGACCGTAGTCCCATGTGTTTGCAAGACCGCCGTAGATTTCAGAGCCCGGATATACAAAGCCCTTGGATTTGCAGAGGTCAACAATTTTATCCATTGTTTTTTCTGTGTTTAACATATTAAAATAACCGTCCTTAAAAATAGTTTATCAACTTATATTTTATGATAAATAAGTATCATTGTCAAGGGTTTTTATGAATTGAAAATTAAAAAAATCAAATATTGCTGATGCACTTTTTCACATGAGTTTCAACAACTGTTGAAAACCGTGTTGAAACTGTTGGGATATTCATAATTAAGTATTGAAACAGCGTGAATGAATGATGTGGGAAAAGTTGAAAAACATATATTTACATGTTGAAAACATAAAACTTTCAACATGTAAAGTCAAAACTTGTTTTTTAAAAATGAAATTATTGTTTTGATATTTTCTCGGAAAGTCAGCTGAAGGAAAAAGATAAGCTTATCAAAAACAAAAATGCCGGAAATCAAATATTTCCGGCAGATATATTATTGTGCTATTACATAATTAATAGTATAGTATTTTTCAACAACGGGATCTCTTGTAAGATAATCAGAAATAATTTGTTTTGTATGATCGTAAACATCATCATAAAGACCTCTGCTGACGGCTTTTTCTTCCATAAGGATCTTTTGCTCTTCGACAGCATCTGAATAGTCGACATCTCCAGTATCATCAAATCCGCCAAAGAAGCTGTCATTTTTGTTTGTGACAACACATGAATCTTCGTCAATTTCATGTGAGATGATTCCGGCTTCAGGGAGAATAACTGTAATTATTCGCGAATCATTGTCAACGGAAAGCTGGATCTCTTCAGGGATTATTCCGGCTGTTATGATACCGTCGTATGATACTTTGAAAGATTTTTTTCCCATGAAAAACTGATCATATTTTTTTTCAACATCACATACATTTGAATATGTATATTTGACGTTGTCAAAAAAAACGTCATCAAGGAGTTTTGAACTTATCAGAACGCTGTTTACGCTTATTTTTGTAGTTGTCTGTTCAGTTGTTGTCTGAGCAGGTACCGTTGTAACACTGGGGACGTCTGTTGTATCAGGCTCGCTTCCGGTCGGAATCGTTGTCTCAATAAGACCGTTGTTTACCATGGCACTGATGTTGTTTTTGTAAATGAGATTGTCATCTCTGTTTAAGAAAAATCCTGCCAGAAAGCAGACACATCCGACAACGGTATAACTCAGTGCAATTGTAAGATTTCTGAGCCATTTGAATCTTTTTGTATGTATATATGAATTCATGCTGTCAGATATCTTTTTAAAAGTCTTTTTCATATCGGGCATTTGACATCTATCCTTTCATTTAGTAAAAATAGTTCTACAATTATGATAATATCACAACGACACCGGATTGTCAATTACGATATGGTAATGAATTGGTGAAAATTTGGTGTTACCGATGACTGATACAGAGTGACAGAACATATTGTAAATTTCAGACACTCTTCATAATGTCAATTTGTGACATATTTTTAAATAAAAATTCTTTTTCTGTGTCAATAGTATGTTTTATTCGTATTTTGATTGACTATGATTAAATTGCTATAGTATAATAAAAACAGCAAATAAAAACTAATCAGGTTATTGGTTATAATTTTGTAAGGAGTGACGTATAAAATGAAGAAAAAATTGGCAGCTGTATTTGCAGTGCTTCTTGTAGGAGGTTTATGTACTTCTGCTTACGCAGCCAACAGAGGTGATATAAACGCTGACGGTGTTCTTGATTCCAAGGATGCCAAAGCAATTCAGAAATATCTGTACGGAAAAAATACTTTCAGCAGTACAGAGCAGAGTGCAGCTGACTTAAATTCAGACGGAAAGGTCAATATAGCAGACCTTATCCTTGAAAAGGAGCTTATTCTCAGTGAACAGAAGGATTATTTTGCAGGTCCTCAGTTCTCAAAGGAAAGCGGTTTCTACAGCAGCAACTTCTCACTGACCCTTTCAGCTGAGAACGGTGCAAAGATCTATTATACAACAGACGGTACAGTTCCTACTCAGTCATCACAGCAGTACAACGGAAGCATCAGTATCTATGACAAAACATCAGACCCGAATGTTTATTCTGCATATACCAACGTTGCAACAAACAATAACTTTACCCCTCCGAATGTTACAAAGGGAACAGTTGTAAGAGCGATCGCTGTTTCACAGGACGGCAAAGTAAGTGATGTTGTAAGCAAGACATATTTTGTCGGAATCAGTATAGCACAACAGTACAACAATTTCCCTGTAATATGTGTAACTGCTGATCCGGATGATCTTTTCAGTGATGAAAAGGGTATTTATGTAACCGGCGATATGTATAAGAAGTATCAGGCAGGCGAACTTCAGGCTTTCGGAAAGAATCCGTGGGAAGTTCCTACCAACTATGTAATGAGAGGAAAAGAATGGGAAAGAGAAGTCCAGATGGAGATCTTTGAGAAGGACGGACAGCTTGCTCATTCACAGAATATCGGAATCAGAGTTGCCGGAAATGCAACAAGAGCTTATGTTGTCAAGACTCTCAAGTTCTATGCAAGAGACGAATACGGCAAGAAAAATGTTAAATATGATCTTATTCCGGGTGCAAAGGCTATTTACAGCGGAGAAGAAATTGAAAAATACAGCCGCTTTACAATGAGAAACGGCGGCAACGATATGGAAAACGGAATGTTCAGAGACAACTATATCCAGAGTCTTGTCGGTGACAGAGCATTTGCAACTCAGAAATCACGTCCTGCAGTAATGTTCATAAACGGTGAGTATTATGGCGTTTATGTTCTTATGGAGAACTACAGTGATGATTATCTTGCTACAAACTACGGTGTAAATAAGGACAATGTTGTTCTTATCGAATGCGGCAAGGAAGTTGATGAAGGAAACGAAGAAGATCTCCAGCTCTGGAATGCTCTTGTACAGTATGCAACAAACAACGATCTTACTGTAAACTCAAATTATCAGCAGATCCAGACAATGATGGATCTTCAGAGCTTTATTGATTATCAGTGCACACAGATCTTTATAGCAAATCAGGACTATACTATAAACAATAACAACTACAGAACATGGCGTTCACGTGAGATAACAGACAATCCGTATGAAGACGGAAAGTGGCGCTGGATGCTGTATGATACAGAATACTCAATGAACCTTTACGGCTTTGGCGGAAACACAGCAACAGAAGATTCACTCCAGGTATGTCTGACAGGTAATTCATCAATGTTCGGCGGTATGGGCGGCTTCGGCGGCATGGGCGGCTTCGGCGGTCAGCAGGCCGGTGCAGGTCAGCAGCAGACAGGAAACATTCTGAATAATGTTCAGCCTAAGGAACATACAATGCTCTTCTATAAACTTTTACAGAACGAAGATTTCAAACAGAGATTTGTAACAACATTCTGTGACATGTTAAGCACAAACTTTGAAAGACAGCACATTCTTGATGTTCTTGACGAGTTTGAAAATACATACAGACCTGTTGTCGGAGAACATATGGCACGTGTTAAGTCAACCACCGGCGGCTGGGGCGGCATGGGCGGCATGGACTTCGGCGGCGACTGGGGCAATATGGACTGGGGTAACATGGACTTCGGTGACCAGGGCGACTGGGGCAATATGGACTTTGGTGGCCAGGGCGACTGGGCTAACATGGACTGGGGCAACATGGACTTCGGCGGTCAGGGCGGCTTCAACATGGGAGGCGCAGCAGGCGGACAGCAGGGCGGCTTCAACATGGGCGGCGCAGCAGGCGGACAGCAGGGCGGCTTCAACATGGGAGGAATGCAGCAGGGCGGAAACGCAGGTGCAAATAACCAGGCAGTTGGCTTTGTTGGTGCTGCTGACGACAGTACTGATTATTCAGCTCTTATTTCTTCATGGGAATCACAGGTTGAATCAATCAGAAGCTTTGTTTCTGCAAGAGGCGAAAATGTATACAGCTTCCTTCAGAAGGATCTGGGCTTAGGCGCACTTTCAGAAGTTACTGTCAGCGTTAATAATCCTGCCGGCGGTACTGTAATAGTAAATACAGCAAAACCTGATTTTTCAAGCGGTTCATGGACCGGTAAATACTTCTCGGATTATCCTGTAACTCTTACAGCTGTTCCTGCTGAAGGATATGTATTTGCAGGCTGGGAAGGTGTATCAACATCTACATCAGCTACAATATCCGGTTCTGTAGGATCAGGTATAACAGCACGTGCTAAATTCACTAAAAAATAGTATTAATCTTTTTCTTTAATTTTCCTGATATTAATACAAAGCCCCTTGCAAATATCTGCAAGGGGCTTTGTTCATATCAAAAAATGATCAGTTTAAAATATGATAACATAACCGAAAACATTTCTCAAAAATACATATAGACAGAAAAATCGCAGACGGTTAGGTCTGCGACTTTTCTGATATTTATATTTTAGGAGTAGAATATTTCAAAATAAAAGTTTTGTTATCTTTCTTTTGATATATCTGTTTTTCTCTTTCTGATTAAAGTATATCATCAATTCGATAATATGTCAATAGTAATTAGTAAATAATATTTCATTTTGTACGTTTGCACAAAAAACTAACGAAACGTGGAATGAAAAAGAACCGATTGATAAGATAAATCGGTTCTTTTCTTTATATTTTGTAAAATAATTATACGCCAAAATAAATACATTTTTCTTTCAGAACATATTTTCGGCAAAATTATTTGTTCAGTTTGTCTTTTATGTCATCTTTAAAGTCCTTAAGCTTCTCAAAAAACGATTTTTTCTTTTCGTAGTTCTTTTCATCAAGAGAAGCTTCAAATTCTTTAAGAAGTTCCTTCTGATGTTTGTCGAGATTCTTAGGAACTTCAACAACAACTTTGACATACTGATCGCCGCGTTCCTGTCTCTGAAGCTTTTTGATACCCTTTCCTTTCAGACGGAATACAGTACCTGTCTGTGTACCTTCTGAGATAGAGTATTTAACATTTCCGTCAATAGTCGGAACTATAAGCTCGTCGCCCATTACAGCCTGTGTATAGGTGATCGGGATCTCACAGTGAACATCAAATTCATCTCTTGTGAAGAGCGGATGTGCTTTGACACGGACATTTACATGAAGGTTACCGTTTGGACCTCCGTTTACGCCGCAGTCACCCTGTCCTGTAACACGAAGGATCTGACCGTCATCAATACCTGCAGGGATATCAACTGAAATGTTTTTCTCGATGCGTATACGACCGTTTCCATGACATTTGGTACATGGTTTTGAAATGATTTTACCTTTGCCTGAACATTTTGGACATACTTTCTGAGATGAGATAACGCCAAAAGGTGTACGCTGGCCGACTTTGACCTGACCTGTACCATTACATTCCGTACATGTCTGAGGAGTTGATCCCGGACCTGCACCTGTGCCGCTGCAGTCAGGACATTTTTCCATTCTTGATATTTTAAGGTCGCGTTTTATGCCCGTTGCAGCTTCCATAAAGGAAATAGTTGCAGTAGCTTCAATGTCAGAACCTTTTCTCGGGGCAGATGCTCTGGAAGTTCTGCTTGAACTGCCAAATCCTCCAAATGCGCCTCCGAAAATATCACCGAAGATATCACCCATATCTCCGAACGGATTAAATCCCCCGCCGCCAAATCCGCCGCCGCCATAGTTAGGATCAACGCCGGCATGTCCAAACTGGTCGTATCTCTCCTTTTTGGAAGGGTCAGAGAGCACTTCGTATGCTTCATTTACTTCCTTGAATTTTTCTGCACATTCTTTATCATCAGGATGAAGGTCAGGGTGATACTTCCTTGCAAGTGAACGATATGCTTTTTTTATGTCATCCGCAGAAGCAGTTTTCTGAACACCGAGCACTTCGTAGTAATCTCTTTTTTCTGCCATAAAGGTCCTCCGTTTTTTATGTTATAATACGGAATATGGGCAGATATAAAATCCACCCGTTTTTTCCGTTATAAAAATTATTAATATTGATTAAGCTTCTGTAAAGTCAGCATCAACAACATTGTCGTCTTTGTCTGTGTTGATGTCATCAGCAGCATCTGCACCTGCAGCACCTGCATCCTGACCTGCTGCAGCGCCTGCAGCCTGGTAAGCCTTTGTAGAAAGATCGTTGATTGCTTTCTGGAGATCATCAGATTTAGCTTTGATCTCTGTTGTATCTGTTCCCTTGAGAGCTTCTTTAAGAGCATCGATCTTTGTCTGAACAGGAGCCTTGTCTGAATCGCTTATCTTGTCGCCGAAGTCTGCAATTGCTTTTTCACACTGGAATACGAGGTTTTCAGCGTTGTTCTTTGTATCAACATCTTCACGGCGCTTCTTGTCTTCTTCAGCATACTGTTCAGCTTCCTTGACAGCCTTGTCGATATCATCCTTTGACATGTTTGTTGAAGCTGTGATTGAGATGTTCTGTTCCTTGCCTGTGCCGAGATCCTTAGCTGAAACATGAACGATACCGTTCTGGTCGATATCAAATGTAACTTCGATCTGTGGGATTCCTCTTGGAGCAGGAGCGATTCCGTCGAGTCTGAACATTCCGAGCTGTTTGTTATCCTTTGCAAATTCACGTTCGCCCTGGAGAATGTTGATGTCAACTGCTGACTGGTTGTCTGCTGCTGTTGAGAAGATCTGTGATTTCTTTGTAGGAATTGTTGTATTTCTTTCGATGATCTTTGTGCATACACCGCCCATTGTTTCAAGACCGAGTGAAAGCGGAGTTACATCGAGGAGGAGAAGTCCTTCCTTAACGTCGCCGCCGAGGACACCGCCCTGGTAAGCAGCACCGAGAGCAACACATTCGTCAGGGTTGATTCCCTTGAATGGTTCTTTGCCGATACGTTTCTTAACAGCTTCCTGAACTGCCGGGATTCTTGAAGAACCACCAACGAGGAGAACCTTGTTGAGGTCGCTTGCTGAAAGACCGCTGTCACGGAGAGCCTGATCTACAGGACCCATTGTTGATTCAACGAGGTCAGCTGTAAGTTCATTGAACTTAGCCTGTGTAAGGTTGAGGTCAAGGTGTTTAGGACCTGTTGCATCGCCTGAGATAAACGGAAGGTTGATATTTGAAGTTGGTGTTGAAGAAAGTTCGATCTTTGCTTTTTCAGCAGCTTCCTTAAGTCTCTGCATAGCGAGCTTGTCGTTTGAAAGGTCGATTCCTTCAGCCTTTTTGAATTCTTCGATCATCCAGTCAATGATTCCCTGGTCAAAGTCATCACCGCCGAGACGGTTATTTGCGGCTGTTGCAAGAACTTCTGTAACACCGTCACCCATTTCGATGATAGATACATCGAATGTACCGCCGCCGAGGTCATAAACCATGATCTTCTGATCGTCTTCCTTGTCTACGCCGTATGAAAGAGCAGCAGCTGTAGGTTCGTTGATGATTCTCTTAACTGTAAGACCTGCGATCTGTCCTGCGTCCTTTGTAGCCTGTCTCTGTGAGTCTGTGAAGTAAGCAGGAACTGTGATAACAGCTTCTGAAACAGTTTCACCGAGGTAAGCTTCAGCATCAGCCTTGAGCTTCTGAAGGATCATTGCTGAGATTTCCTGTGGTGTGTATTTTTTGCCGTCTATATCTACTTTATAGTCGCTTCCCATGTGACGCTTGATAGAGCTTACAGTTTTTTCAGGGTTTGTGATAGCCTGACGTTTAGCTGTCTGACCAACAAGTCTTTCACCTGAACCTGTCTTTGCAAAAGCAACAACTGAAGGAGTTGTTCTTGCACCCTCTGAGTTAGGGATAACTACTGCGTTACCGCCTTCAACTACTGCTACACATGAGTTTGTTGTACCTAAGTCAATACCTATAATTTTTCCCATTGTTAATTCATCCTTTCGATAAATATAAATAATTGTTTGATTGTTTTTATTTTAAATAAATTGATTTGCTTTTATGCGTTTACTGCTACCATGGAATGTCTTATGATCCTGTCGCCGAGTTTGTATCCCTTCTGGAATACTTCACATACAACATCACTTTCGCCGTCAGGATTGTCTACCTGCTTGATGGCGTTGTGAAGATTTGGATCAAAAGGTTTTCCCATTGCTTCTATTTCGGTAACACCGAGCTTTGTAAATATATCAGATAACTGGCTGAAGATCATTTCGATACCTTTTTTGAAGTTTGCATCCTCGCATGGTGTATCAAGAGCCCTGTCAAAGTTATCTATAGCAGGGAGAAGTTCGCTTATTGTTTTTGCAGCAGCATCTCCGTATGCTTCGGTTTTTTCCTTGGAAGTTCTCTTGCGGAAGTTGTCAAATTCTGCGAAAAGTCTCATATATTTGTCCTGCTCGTTTTTGAGCTGTTCTTCAAGAGATCTGATCTTTTCGTCTTTGTCGTCAGAAGCAGATTCTTTAGTTTCAGATGTTTCTGTTTCAGAAGCTTCTTCTGCTGTTTCCCCGGAAGTTACTTCTTCATTTTCCTGAAGTACTTCTTCGTTCTCCTGAAGTTCTTCTTCATTCTGCTTCTTTGAATTTTTTTTACTCATTTTCTAAATCCTTTCCCGCAAAATCATTGTCATCATCTTCTTTTGAAAGAACATCCGTTATTTTTTGCGTAAAATATTCTATATATGGTATTATCTTGGAATAGTTAAGTCTCATTGGACCTATTATTCCGAGAGAACCTGCGTTTTTATCGCCTTTTCGGTATTTGGAAACGATCATGCTTGAGTTTCCGATAATGAAGTCATTGTTTTCTTCACTGAATTTTACCTGAAGACCGCTGAAGCTGTCATTTATCATTGATGCAAATTCATCTTTTCGCTCAATGAAGTTTATTACTTCGTTGTTGTCAAAGTCACTGCATGAGATGAGGTTCTTGGCGCCGTTGATCGTCAGCTCGTTGTGCATAAGATCCTTTGAAAGATCGCACAGTCCTTTTACCAGAGGTGAAAGGGTTATCATATAAGTTCCGAGAGCTGTTATCAGCTGTTCCATTCGCTCTTCTGAAAGTGATTCTATTGAAACACCCTGCAGGTTTTCCTGTATGTAGCTTGAGAAAAATTCAAGCTGTTCCTCATCGAGATCAAATTCCAGACGACATGCTTTATTTTTTATGCTTCCGTTTGATGTTATCAGTAAGATGAGGTAGAGATGTTTTCCTGTCGGAACAACCTCGACTTTTGTTATTACTGAAAACTTAGGAGCGGAATTTGCTACGACAGTGGCACATTGTGTAAGCTCTGCAAGAGCCTGTCCTGCTGTCTGGATCACGGACTGTTCAGTAAGGTCATTTTCATCTCCGAGCATTTCGTCGAGTCTCTGACGTTCGCTGTCTGAAAGTGATTCAACCTGCATAAGTTCGTCGATATAAAGCCTGTATCCGTTAAAAGTAGGAATTCGTCCTGCCGATGTGTGAGGCTGTTCAAGGTATCCCAGCTGTTCTAAAACCGACATATCATTTCTGATCGTAGCAGCCGAAACGTTTATTCCCGGGATCTGCGCTATTGCCTTTGAACCAACCGGTTCTCCTGTGAGAATGTACTGGTCAACAACAGCAGCAAGAATTTTTCGCTTTCGCTCATCCACTGTCTCACCCCCCACGGATTAGCAATTAGAATTTGTAAGTGTTAGCACTCCATATCCTTGAGTGCTAATTATAATTTAACACTATTAGATTCAAATGTCAAGTTCTATAAATAAATTTGTTTAATGTGTCAATATCTATTATAGCCGCAAACTATTGATGTTTATTTTGCACAAAAACAAAAATCTGTCCAAATCGCGAAGGTGCCGCAACTGTACTTGCGAAGGTGCCGGTGACTGTAACTGCGAAGGTGCAGGGCGACCGCAAA
>JAZQPR010000249.1:0-3325 GCA_045628605.1 Oscillospiraceae bacterium | reverse complement strand
GAAGGATCAGATGCAGTATATGGCTGAGGATAACTGATGATTATGGCATATTCTGACATCTGAAAATCAAAAATAAAAATGTAGGTTTTCCTACATGAAAAAAATTTCAAAAACCTACATTTTTATATTGACATTTGCATTATCATGTAAATGATTTTTTGGAAATCAGTATAATAAATCCATTAGTTTATTTTGTAAATTTTTCAAGTTCACTGTCAATAAATGAAGGCATGGTCATTCCGGAGGTTTCGCATCTTTCGGCAAGACTTATGCTGAATCTGTAATTGCTTTTATTGATATTGTGAAAGAAAAGCATAAAAGGAATACAGAAAATAGAAGAAAAAATAAAATTGGTTATTATGTTTGTTATATCGTCAGCTGTTATTATTCCTATTACCGTACCTGAGTAGAACATAACCGGTATGATTATCATCAAAATTATATCTGCGGTGTGCGTCCTTTTTGAAGATTTTCGTATTTCATTTATAAAGGTTTCTTCTGTTGTTTTATTATTTTTCAGAAGCTTTGCATACTGTTGCTTATATGCGTTCAGCTGACTTTTTGAAATATCACGGTTCCTGATATTTTTATAATATGAATTTCCGGATATCTGAGTACTGTATTTTTTTATGGTTCCGTATTTTTTATAACGTGATATCATGATTACTGCATTGTAGAACAGGATATACATAATACTGATACCTGCAGAAAAAACGGAGGAAATTTTCAAATCAGCTGTCGGAGATGTTATCTTTAATGATCCGAGAATTTCAATTACCGAAAATACAGCAGCCAGACAGATCATAGATATACCTATCACTGTCAGACTCCATTTCAATTCATTTTTTCTGCTGGTTTTCAGTGCTTTTTTTGATGAAATAAAATTAATAATGATGCTTAAAACTATTATGCCCGGTATATATAAAACGATAAATTTGAATATATGGGATTCTATACTCATAAGGCTTTTTTCCTGTATATTGGAAAAAATATTGAATATTTCATCAATAAGGCAGAAGATAAAAAATCCGTATGGGAGCTTAAAAATAGATTTTAATCTTTCATTAACCCCAAAATCTGAAAAATAATTCTTAATAAATAATTCCTTGCTGTTTCCTGTTACTTTTTCCACAGCTTTTCCTTCTGTCTGTGCGGTGAAAAGAAGATCATAGAGTTCGGTCATTTTGTCATCACAGTAGTCGCTGTCAGGGTTCAGGGAAACACAATAGTCGTAAGCTGTTGTAAACGTGTCCCTGTAATCATCCTTAAGCTGTGTTTTGAGAGCTTCATAGCTTAGTTTCATTTTTCATACATCCTTTCTGAATCCTAATAAATAGTCTGCACCGGCAGATATTTTTCTGTATCTGTTTTTAAAATCTTCAAGGTATGTCAGTCCTTCTTCGGTTATTGAGTAGTACTTTCTTACGGGACCAAGAGGGGATTTTGCCCTTCGGCATCTGATATATCCGCCTTTGTCAAGCCTTGTGAGAACCGGATAAAGTGTTCCTTCATATATTTCGTCAAAACCTGCTTTTTCAAGTTCTCCCAGTATTTCATATCCGTATGTCTCACCTTTTTCAATGATACTGAGCACAACTCCTTCAAGTATACCTTTCATAAGCTGGGCATTATCCATTTTCTCACCTTCACCTTCTGTCAGCTGCTACTTTGCATTGCATAGTACCTTGATGCTATTATAGCGCATCTACTTTGCAATGTCAAGTAGCTCCTGAAAAATATTTTTGCTCCGGTTGAACGCATTTATTTTGTATGTTATAACAACACAGAGGATATCGTTTTTACATCAGAATGTCAAGTGTTTTTCTGTGTCAAATTCACGTATTTATGTGTTTTGATGTATACAGAGTAACATAAAATATAATACAAAACAGAGAAGGAGAAAAAAGAGCAGTGACATTGCTGTCACTGCTCAAAATAATTTTTTTATAACATAGATAA
Source organism: Oscillospiraceae bacterium (assembly GCA_045628605.1). Taxonomy (GTDB): domain Bacteria; phylum Bacillota; class Clostridia; order Oscillospirales; family Ruminococcaceae; genus HUN007. The sequence continues at coordinate 1,366 of JAZQPR010000249.1, read as the reverse complement.
AGATTACATCAAATACTTATTTTATTCTAACTACTTTACTTAAATTCGGATCTTTACAAATATATTGCTTAAAGTATGCAAGATCAGCTATGTCAACTTCTCCGTTGCCGTCTATATCTGCTGCTTCGATTTGTGAATCAGTAAATTCTGATGCGTTCATAAGATAGATGGAAAGTAAGGTCAGATCTGTAAGATCTGCTACGCTGTCATCATTAAGGTCTCCGTAAATAATATTCTTCTGCGTATCAGGATCTAATGCAGGAACTGAATCCTTATCCGGCTGATTCTTACTGATTACACCATCGTCATTTAGGTCTCCATAATTGTTTATATTTTTTGTTTCTAAGTCAGATTGCTGTGTTTCTGATAACATAGCAAAACGTACCTGACCATTAGGATCAATAATAAATTTATAATATGATTCTGTTATACCTTTTTCAGTAAGTCTTTTGATAACTTCGTTTTTTGTTTCCTCATTACCAACAGTTAGTTCCATATAACTAAGTGTTGGATCTTTCAAATCATATTTTACGCTGCCTACATAAAACTGATATGTTCCTTCCTTAGCCATATCTCCCATAATTTGAACGACAACATCATTTACCTCAAGTATATCTTTATAAGGTGCCCACTCTTTTTCGACATCTTCTTCTGTCATATTCATCCACTTTTCAATAAGTTCAGAATTGTTTTCATTCTGTGTTTCAGCATTTACGACTCCTGTAAAAGACATACTTGTCATAGTAAGTGCTAATATTGCTGATAAGCTTTTCTTCATATTCATAATTATCCTCCTGTTTAATCAGTAAATATGTATTATGGATTTATATAATATTAATATGATTAAAGCATCAAAATGATATTTTGACCCCCGAATCATAAAACATTATTGAACTGATAATATTTCAATTTCAAGTGCCTGTTCTATATTTCCCCACTTTATAAAATACCTACTTAAGTCTATTATAACTCATAATTTTATATTTTCAACTTTTTTCTCAAAAATTTTTCTGATTTAATTTAAAATTTGTTACTGCTCACGGGTCAGCCAGCCGGTAATATCGAACTGATTCACGTTCTTTCATTTAAAATTGTAATAGCCACCTCAATTGAGGTGGCTATTGCTATTGGTGCGCCCGGCGGCGCACGTTTCTAAAGGGTGAAAGTCCCAAATCCGCCCGACAGTGGGAAGGGTATCAACTTAAGCCTTCCGTGCCGCACAGCGTCCTTTGAGACCCCTTCGCCACGCTTACGCGCGGCCCTCTTCCCCTTATCAGGGGACGTAAAATTATGTTGCTTTTATTAGATTATTGTTACTTATATAATTAAGCGACAAATTTGACTTCCTTTAAGTTGATGACATTGC
>JAZQPR010000248.1:0-21597 GCA_045628605.1 Oscillospiraceae bacterium | reverse complement strand
ATAGAACCCGCCGACTGCAGAGGCGGGGGATATCCTCTGTGTTGTTATAAAATGAGATGTTTTTTCTTTTTCTAATACATAATACTTTTTACAGTAATATAAAGCTACAAAAAAACAAAAAAAATTTATTAATAAAAAAAGCAGCCGAAGCTGCTTTTTTATATTATATTCTTTACTGAAGAAACATCATTGCCATACTCTCATATCCGTATTTTGTTACGATATCTCTGAGAGACTCTTTCAGATCAACTCTGTCATAGCCGTTGTCTTCAAGAAAACGATCAGATTTTTCATTAAGATAGTGAAAGAAAACAAGTGCCAGAAGAAGTCCTTCATTGCTCATATCTTCTGTTGCTTCAATAACCTCGGATTCTGCATCTGTAATATTTCCCTGCTCAACCATTTCAACAAGTTTGTTAAAATGCTCTCTGTCCTCTTCACTTTCAAGAAGTTCCGATGTCGGACTGTCGGTATCAATACCAAAAACCATCTTCAGAAGTGAACGTACCAGCTCCTGAACAAGTTTTAAAATGTAATCTTCCTCAACCATAACTATTCCTCCGAATTTTTTTAAAATATATTCTTGATATATTTAAACATTGAAAAAAATGCTTTTTTATCACACTTCAAAGTCGAGACAGCTTCTGAGTGAAGTAAACGGTCTGACTTTTTCATTTGCTACGGCAACATGATCCGGATGAACGGCATAACATTTAAGAGAAGCTTCATTTTCAAAAGAAGAATCAAGCATAAGATCTGCGTTGGAACTTTCAAGTCTGTCTGTTACAACTTTGATATCAATGAGTCCGTCAATTTTTCCCTTAAGTCCCTCGAGACCTTCCTTGATATCTTTTTTTATTTTTTCTTTCTCATCTTTTGAATACTCTTCTTTGAGTGTCCATAAAATAATATGCTTTACCATTTATAAAACCTCCGTTATCATACCAGTTTTTTGTGACCTCTGATTTTTACCAGTTCATCAATTCTGTCAGCCTGAGGCTTCTGAAGTTTTATTGAAACCTTTGCAGAACTTGGATTTATTATAACTCCGTCACAGCCTGCAAATGCACTCTTGAGATCTTCATATCCCATCATAACAGCATTCCATTCATCCTTTGAATACATTTTCAGCATTTCATTCCAGTCTGTGAATGCCGGCATCCAGAGTGTATCCTCATTTGAAGGCTTCAGAGTAGGGATCTGTGCATTTTTAGTTGATTTAAGCTCTACTACTTCATTGTCAGCAACATGCTTATCTTCCATTTTTACTGGAACAAGAAGCTGGCTGTCTGCCAGTGCAAGCATCATTTTATTTTCAAGACCGATCATTATCTTGTTGTGTTCTTCAGTCATTTTCAGTGTTCCGGTACGATAAAGCTCCTGGAAGAAAAATACTGAAGAAAACTTCAGGTCTGTATTTTGTTTGATATTTTCATCTTTTTCCCTGACAACAAGGTTATCCATCATAATTACTGTGTTGAATCCGCCGTTGTCAACGAGAAGCTTGGGAATACCAAGAAGGCTGAGTTCTGCAAATTCTTCAAGAAAATTCTCATGATCAACTATTTTTATATTTAAGGTTATAAGCTGATCAATATAATGCTTTGCAGCTTCATGTGCAAGCTCTTCATCAGAGAAGATCCATACCTGTGAATCGTTGTCTATAAAAGGCTTGTCTGTTGTAATACTGTATGCAACATACAGCTTTTCGAGCTGTGGAATTTTTATTAAAACTGCATTTAAAATATTGTCACGCTTGTTTAAAAGGTTCTTATCCTTTTCTCCGTCTTCTTTAACTTTTGTTGATACAACAAAATATATATAAAGGATCTCCTGTAATTCCAGTTTAAGTATACCGTTGTAATCTTCGGTATCAAGATACTTCTTTATAAGTTCATCTTTTCTTTCATCTGATATTTTCATTTATCATTAACCTCCGTTCAAATAAAACATTTGTAAATATTTTACCATAAATTCCAACAAAAATCAACTATTTTTTGTTATTAGTAAATTAATCATGTTTCAGGTAAACCGACATTGTAATTATTTATATGACAGCATTCCTGATATTTTCATTTTTCATTCAAAGCACTGAAGACACTTTTACAGAAAAATTTTTATAAAAAAATTGTACTTTTTAATCATTTATGCTATAATAAAATGTGTATGGATACAGGGACAGAAACATGAGGTGATTTTTTGAAGATCAGAACCATCTATATTAAAAATTTCGGAAAACTAAAAGATTTCCGTCTTGACCTGAAGCCGGGAATCAATATCATATACGGAAAAAATGAAGCCGGAAAAACAACTGTCATGAATTTTATCAAAATGATGTTTTACGGCTCAAATTCAAAATCATCAGATATCAATAAAAATCCCAGAAAAAAATATACCCCGTGGGACAACAGCGAAATGGGAGGTTTTATTGAGTTTGAACACAACAGCAGCAATTACAGACTCGAACGTACATTCGGAAGTTCAAATGTCTCTGATACTGTTGCTTTATGGAATCTCAGTACAGGACAAAGCGAAGCTCTGAACAGTAAAACCGAAGTCGGAGAACAGTTTTTCGGTATTGGCTCATCAGCCTTTGAAAGAAGTATATTTATCGGTAAAATGACCTCTGTCATAGGCAGCAGCGACAAAGAAGATGAGATCACCAAAAGACTAATGAACTTTGCTACATCATGTGAAGAATCGGTTTCATATGAAGTTGTAAGACAAAGGCTGAAAAAAGCCCATGAAGAGCTCCATTCAAAAAGCGGCAAAAACGGTGAGATCGACAAAGCAGTTCAGCTTCTGTCGGACAAAACAGAAGCACTCGATTCATCCAGAGTCACAGAACAGCAAAAGCTTGCTGATGAAATGCTTTGTTCATCATTTCGTGAGCATCTGAGAAAGAAAACAGACTTTCTCAATGCACTTGAACTGCAGCTTAAGGAACAGCGAATAATTCGTAATCTTCATGCACTTGAAACGCAAAACAAAAAAAATCTTGTCAAGGAAAGTCTCGAACAAAAGCTTGAACTTCTGAAAAGCAGGATCTCAAACGGGAGATTTACCGTTTCAAAAGAGTTTCTTGATAAAGCAAAGGAAATGCTTGAAAAGCTGAAAAGACTTGACAGCATGTATACAGAAAAGAAAATCGAATTCAATGCCCTGTCAAACGAAATTTCAGAATCAGGTCTTTCAGAAAAAATTCAGGCCAACTACGTTGAACTTGACAATCTTTCAGAAGAAAAAAAGCAGATAAAAGAATCAAAAGAAGAAAAAGAAGAGCTTCTTATCACGCTGCACAAAAACCTTGATGAACTGCAGGAAAAATTTATTGAAACGCAGGTCAAGGAAGAGATGTACAAAGAACATCTTGAGGATATGGAAAACAGCAGCAAATCCACATATGTTCTGATACTTATTTTCTTTATTATTCTTTTTATTGCACTTTACATGCATAAGCCTCTGATCCTGGCTGCTATTTTTCCTGCCGGAATTCTTCTTCTCCTTGTTGAAAAGCTTATCAGCATCATTCAGAAATCAAGAGAAAAGAAGAATCCTGCACTTGTAAAAAAAGCTCCTGACTATGATGCTGCTTACAAGGAAATTGAAAAAATGAAAGAGGAAACCATAGACAGGATCGCTGACAACGAAATGGAAGTCCGTGCTCTGTCAGACAAGTACAACGAACGTGACAATCAGAAGCATCAGCTTGAAATAGAAAACAATAAGCTCATCTCTCAGAATGAACAAAAGATGAGCGAAAAAAACAAACTTAATGCAAATCTTATCTCAGCAAATACAGAGATCACAACACTTACCATTGATCTGAAGACTTTCTTTTCACAGTATAAGCAAACCTCAAATACAGTAGAAATAGAAAGCCATATCGAAGATGCAGAGCTGATCCTTTCAGAAATTGAAAAGACTCAGGCGGTTCTGACATCAAAGGCTGAAGAGGATATTATCAATGATACTGCAGAAAATGTCAGAAACAAAATAACCATTCTCAAGGAAAAGCTGAATGAGATTACAGGACCTGCAGGTCCGAAGCTTCTGAACGATGAACAGATCGATGCACTCGAAAAAAATATCGAAGAAACCAAAAAAGAAATTGAAAAAGTAAACGATGAGATCAGTTCGATGAGAAACAAGATCCACACTCAATACAACGTTCAGTACAGTCCTTCCATTCTGGATGAAGAGATATCGGTTCTTAAGAAGGATATCAAGGCAATGAAGATTTATGACAAGAGCCTGAATATCGCATCTTCTGCTCTTGAAGAGGCAGGAAATGAAATCAGACAGACTTTCGGACCTGAGCTGAATACAAAGACAAGAAAGATCTTCTCTCATCTTACAAACGGAAAGTACCGTGAGATCCTTGTATCAAAAAATCTTGATATCGGTGCTTCCGAATCAACTACAGGAAAAATATATGAATGGCAGTACCTGAGCTCCGGAACATCTGAACAGGCATATTTTGCACTCAGACTCGCTATGGCTGACATGATAACCAAAAATAAGCTTCCTTTGTTTCTGGATGATGTATTTATCCAGTATGATCATGACAGAGCCCAGAATGGTTTTAACTTTATTTCCGAATACAGCAAAATTACACAGGTATTGTTCTTCACATGTCACAAATACGATATGTTTGAAGACAAATACATTCAGTTCCCGGAGTAATTACATAATTAAAAAAATGCCTATTTAAAATTTTTAAACAGGCAATGAAAAATATGATATAAAATTGGGGAGGAATTTATTATGAAACTGATGATCGCATCTGATATCCACGGAAGTGCAAAATACTGCAGAATGCTCAAGGAAGCATTTGAAAGGGAATGTCCCGACAAACTGCTTCTTCTCGGAGATCTGTTATATCACGGACCGAGAAATGAGCTTCCTGAAGAATATGATCCAAAACAGACAATTGAAATTTTAAATTCTCTGAAGGACTGGATCATATGTGTACGAGGAAACTGTGAGGCTGAAGTTGACCAGGCGGTACTTGATTTTCCTGTTATGGCTGAGTACTGTATGCTCTTTATTGACGGAAAAACTCTTCTTGCATCACATGGTCACAAAATTGATGAGGATGATCTTCCAAGACTTTCCGACGGAGATATTTTACTTGGCGGACATACGCACATTCCTGCATGCAGAACTCATGAAAACGGAATACTCTACGTAAATCCGGGATCAGTTTCCATTCCGAAGAAAAACTCGGAACATCAGTATCTGATATTTGAAAATCTTATATTTACCTGGAAGGAGATGTCCGGCACCGTCTTAAAAGAATTTGATGCCGATCATTATGAATAACAGCAACTCAAAAATGCTGATGCACATATGCTGTGCACCATGCTCAGTATACTGCATTGACAGACTTCGTTCGGAAAATATTGAACCTGTAGGTTTCTGGTACAATCCGAACATACATCCTTTTACTGAATACAAAATGCGAAAAAACACACTTGTCGATTATGCAAAATCAATCGATCTTAAGCTGATAGTTGAAAATGAATACGGTCTCAGACAGTTTATCAGCGCTGTATATCCTGATTTTGACAATCGATGCAGCTACTGTTACCGTGTCCGTCTTGAAGAAACAGCAAAATATGCCCATGAAAACGGTTTTGACAGCTTTACGACCACTCTTCTCGTAAGTCCGTACCAGAAACATGAGCTTATAATCAAAACAGCTGAAGAAATGGCTCTCAAATATGATGTAAAATTTGCATACTATGATTTCAGAGTCGGCTTCAGAGAAGGACAGGAAAAAGCCAGAGAGCTTGGACTGTACATGCAGAAGTACTGCGGATGTATTTTCAGTGAAGAGGACAGATACAAGAAAAAGAAGAAAAAACCGGCTGAAAATGAATAAAAAAATAACTGCATGTGAATGAAACATGCAGTTTTTTTATTATGTGTTTGAAAAAAATCACTGAAATCCTGTCTTTTCAGAAAGCAGATCCTTATCCTTTTCTGTTACCGGGTTATAGTACCAGTGTGTCGGAAACTTAAATGAACTCTTATGTGCTCCGATAAAATGCTCACTCGGAGTAAGCGGCTGAAGATTTTTGTATTCACCGGACAGTGAAGGGAAATGGTCTGAATCAAACATCTGATGACATTCAAATAAAATGTTCATTCTGCCCTCGTTATAGATCTCGTTTCCGGATGCATCTGTCAGCAATGCCCTGCCGGCATTTTTCCTCATTTCGCCGTTTTTCGGGTCAATATTCATTATCTGCTTTTCCTGCTCCTCACTCCAGGTTCTTGCAGGCTGCTCACAGAGATTTATCTTATCACGTTCATTTTTCCAGAAATCCTTTACTGCCTGTATTCTTAAAATGGACTGAAGCTCATCAAACTGCGTCTTTCTGAAGCCTGAATCATCCCGCGAAGCCTCATCTCTGAGATAATCCATGAAAAGATCCGCTCTTTTTTTATTAGCCTTTACGTACTTGTTCCAGGTATCGGTTACAAATCTGTATTTGTTGTGCGTTACGTTTCTGAAATAAAGATACAGTTCAAAAAAAGACATCTTTAATATTTTTTCCATCGGAACCTCAGGCTGCTTCTGCTCTGAAGGGATGTTTTCCTTCAGCATGATCTTTATCCATTCAAGGACATTTTCAAAGCTCTCGATCTCTGTTTCTATTCCGTGATTATAACTGATTATTCTTCCGGTCGCTCTCTCTATACAAAGCTTCTCGCCATCCCCGACCAGATCTCCGATAACAGCATACTCATTTGGAACAAAATTGTTGTAATAACCTGATGTCTCAGGAAGAAACAGCTGTACTGTTCCTCCGAAAATACTGCAGTTGGCAGATATTCTGAGCCATTCTTTGTAATCTTCAGGAATCGATACCGTATTTTTTACTTCATATTTTACTATCATCGGCAGCTCAGCCGGCTGACCGAAGTATGAACGCTCGATATTCCCTAATTCAGAACACAACTCCTGAATCTCATTTGCATACTTTTTTATTCTTTCCTTTAATGTGGTCTTGTCGTCTGCAGAATGCTCTGTATGCCCCTGTACTCCATAAACAAAGTTCTCTATCTTTTTAGGCATTGTCTTTTCCATATTTAACAACTCCTATCGCTTTCATAATAATATATTAATTATAGCATAAAAGAATATAAACAACAATATTAATATAAAAAAATTTGTGTTTTTTATGGTTAATCCTACTATATTATTTTATCATTTTTTCATATAAAGAATGCACAGATCCCATAACCATGTGATCTGTGCATCAATTTAAAGTACTGATGGCATTAAATTTTTATACGTTTATCAGTGAACCCATCCGCTGTAATAGCTTGTAAAGAATGTATCTGTGTTTTTCGGAAGATCGAATACTGATGTCTGGAGATTTTTCAGATCCATAGCCGGCTCTATTCCGTATACATGCTTGTCAAAATATGCCACCATGTATTTTACATCCTCTTCTATTACGGCATGTCCTTCCTTGTGAATGTTGATAGCGATATTATCCTCTATTCCGAGATATTCATATATTTTCTTTGTTCCGAGATAGCTTGCCCACATAGACGGTGCATTTACCCAGTCCTCGGAAACACATGAACCGATTATGAAAAGATATCTGTCAGGATCCGCTACAAGGCTGCATAGCATATGCTGATCCATCGGAAGCTGATTTGCATTTTTGAATTCAAGGAATCTGTTGTTGAACCATCCTCTCTCATCTGTAGACTGAAGGCTTCCTAAAGGTTCATTCTGTCCGTATGTATATGATGAAGATGCTCCCTTGGATGAAAAGTCATATTTTTTTCCTTCTGACATGTATCTGTAAAGAGCGACTCCGCCTGCACCTGAACATGAAGGAGCACACATTTTGAAACGCTTGTCAAAAGCACCGCATACTATAGTGGCTTTTCCCCATCTTGAAACACCTGTTACTATAGAGCTGTCAGGATTTATATTTAGTTCCTTTCCGGCACCGGCATAAAGTGCATCCAGTATCTTGCTGCATCCCCAGCTCCATCCCATCAGTGCCCCTGTCTGTTCATCCCAGTTGTTTCCGTAAGGATAAAGAGTGTAAAATGCACCCTGATGAGCTGTATTGTCAGATGCTACCGGATTTGAGAATATTCCGGCATCGATCGTTATAACTGCATATCCAAGCTCTGTTGCTGTTTTTTCGGATATTCCGGTATGCATTCCGACTATTACCGGAGCGCCGCCATCATGTCTTACTTTTGAAGGAAGATTTATTACTGCCGGGAATGATGCTGTTTTTCCTGTGCTCTTCCTCTTTATATTTATGGTCATTTTATTTCCGCTTATGGTGTACGATACTTCTTCATCCGAGCCGTCTCTCCACATTCCGTACATATAGTATTCATACATGCAGCTTATTTCGGAAGCTCTTCTTCCCCAGTCGTCAGGACTTTCAACTACTGAACCGTCTGCAAATACAAAAGGATCCGGTACAGCTGATGATGACTTTAAGGAATTTACAGAAGGAAAATCATAGGATTTTTCATAGCTTACAGATTTTGACGGCTTTTCCGGAAGAGAATCTGTAAGACCAAAAAGGTATTCTGTCATAAGATCTATATCCGGTTTTCCGACAGTGTCATCATTGTCAAGATCAGACCTGTCCGCAATAGTTTTATCCTTCTCCTCTCCCAGAGCCGCACTTTTCATAAGACAGAGGTCAGCAATGTTAATGATCCCGTCTTTGTTTATATCACCTGAAGATATTTTTCCGGTCACTGTTTTCTGTTCAGGCTGTGATGAGGTCTGTCGGGTACCGTCTTCGCCGTCACCTGTTACGGTTACTTCATCGATCCAGAAATCTGATTTGTTGTCAGATATTTCAAAATACAGCTGAAGCTCTGAAGCGCCTGACGGAATAGTGTACTTATCATTTGATAATTCGATCCACTTACCCGCTTCTGCAGGAACCGATGCTATGTGATCATAGATGATGGTACCTGATGAATCAGTGTACTGAAGGCTCATCTGGATAATTTCATCAGAAGATCCCTCGGAGCACATAACCTGTGCGCTGAATCCGTAGGATGCTCCGGGCTTGTAAACCGATGATGAAAGATGCATTACTGCCCCGTTCCATGAAGCCGATCTGCCGGTTACACTTAGTGAACCGTTTCCTTCATATGCCTTAAGAGTTGTCGCTTTTGCTGATGCTGCTCCTCTTCCGGACCAGCCGTCCTCATCGGTTTCAAACGTACTGTGAAGAAGTATTTCATCAGCACCTCTTACGGGTGTGATGCAGTCTGAAAACATTGTCATACTGAGAGCCGCAGTCAGAAAAATCGCTGAAAGTTTTTTCATTTTAAACCTCCTGTCAGAAATATTTAAAATTCCCCTTTGCAATCATATTTCAGATGTTTCCCGCAATTTTCCCTTAACCGTAAACCAAGGAAAAGCATATCATATTTCGCCATAAAATAGTCACATTCATTATATATCCCTGCTCTGATTGTGTCAATACTGTGTCATAAAATTTGTACATCAGGTAAATTTTATTACCGATAATCGTTTTCGCCGATATTACTTTTTGTTGAAAATCAACAAAAAAGTATATGCCATAAATAGAATGGAAATTTTTAATATCATTAATATTTAGGAATAAGTTTTGTTTAAATCATCAATATATTTAAGCAAACACATTAAAAAATTGATAATTATGTACAGTAGTGCTTAAAGCAGAAAAAAATTACCGTTTTATTTTCAGAAATAGAATTATCAAATATATTAAAAAAAATCCTTCACTGTTTTTTCTCCGAATCCTCCATCAAATATATTGACATACTTCCAAACATAGGATATAATTATTTTAACAAATAAGTTTGAGGTGATTTAAATGACAGAAAAACTAAAAGCAGCTCTGGAACAATACAGTGAAAACAACAACGCCGGATTTTCCTTCGAACCTTTGCCGGACGGCGGCTACTATGCAGAAACAAACGTAAAATTTAAAAATGAAAAAGTATGCGAAGTACCTTTTCATCTGGGTGTTTTCATCTTAGGAAATGAAATTCAGATAGTCAGCTCATACGAATATATATTCAAAGATTATGACAATCAAAAAGATTTTAAAGATATATCCGATTTATTCCATGAAAAATATGAATTAAAATTTTTCTACGACTACGAAGGCTCTACACTCAATACTGTTTACTCTGAAGAATATGAAGATGAAGTTCCGGATGAAGATACACTTCAGGGCCTTATTTCAATGGCACTTCTTCTGAACAGAATGATGGTTCATGCATACCTCATTATGAAAATGCAGAAATCTGATCCTCAGACTACTTTTGATATTATTTCTGAAGAAGAAGATTCATATTTCACTTCCGAATTCAAATTCTGCTGAGATCCAAATATAGAAATGTCATCCCCGCATTTTATGCGGGGATTTTAATGGTTATCAGTTATAATTATATTCAAAGCTCTGCTTTGTTATATATTTAATTACAGTTTTGTAATTATCATGATTAACAATTATAATATGATATACTATACTTGTATGTTTATAAATAAATAAGGAGGTTAATAAAATGAAAAACATAAAAGCTGCAGTTCTTTTATCAGCTCTGATCTTATCAGTTTCCGGATGCGGAACCATAAACGAAGAAACTGATGATAAAAGACTCAGACTTGAACAGCTTGCTTCCGAAACAGAAAATACAACTTCTGTCACAGCTGAAGAAACCATCAGGGAAACAAAAAAGAGTACTGCTTCTGCAGATAAAAAAGAAGAAACCAAAGAAAAAACAACTAAAGAACCTGAAAAAAAGATCATTGAAAAAGCTGTCAACGGAAATTCATCAGAAACAGCATCTTCTGAGCTTGATGTATCAGTAAAAACTTATCTCAAAGATACCACGGACAATTCTCCTGTCACAGGAATATATGATACCGGTGATCCTACCCCTGTTATACTTTCAGTAAAACCTGATGATCTTGATTTTTCTTTTGATATAAGATGCAGGAAACTTCAGAATGCAGCAGCCTATTCACCCGAAGAAGCCCAGAAGCTCTCTTCTGACATGACAAAAGTCCAGACAGACGCCCTCGAAAAATTCAGCTACTGGAGAAAGTCTTCAGTATGGGAATATCAGGAAAACTATGACTATGATCCTGAATCCTATGTTACAGCCGACCTTAATCCCGGAAAGCTCAGCAACATCTGGCTCGTTGATATGCATAATCCCAATGGAGCTGCATTATATGATGCAGAAACGCTAAAATTAATTACTGTTTCAGAATTTTTCGGCAGCAGCTGGCAGAGCTTCATAGAAAAAGATGATATCGAAAATATCGATGATATCAATGATCTCGAATACATGCCTGCGCAGTGTTTTATAAGTTTTGATGAATGGTCATTTACCGCAGATGTAAATTATAATGGAAATCCGGTCACATTCACCGCCCTTTATAAAAACATAAATCCGAAATACGTTGATCTTCAATAAAAATGCACAAAGCCCTTATTATTTTCGATGAAAAATTCTCTTCAAAGCTCTGTGTTGTTATAAAAGAAATTACAAATCTGTATTTTTGTTTCTTTTGATAATAGCATATGTTATAATATAATAAAACACTTCAATACAATAAAACGGAGGATAAATAATGATGAAAAAAACAGGTTTATTAATATTACTTGCATCAGTTACCATGATGGCTGCAGGATGCGGTGATGAAGATGTCTCAATCAACAACAGCAAAACTACTGAAACATCAGCAGCTGAAGAAACAACTCAAAATTCTGAAACAGAAGAAAATACAGCAAAGGCAGAATCAAAAAAAGAAGAAACAACAAAAGCAGCAGTAACAGAAACAACAGAAAAGAAAGCTGAAACAGAAAAGAAGGCTGAAACAGAAAAAGCAGAAAACAATTCAAATGAAAACAAAGCTTCCGATTCTGGTGAAGCAACCTACGAAATGAAGCAGACAGCTATAAGTGAAATTGACGCTCTGAATACTATTCTTGCCATGTACGGAGGCAGAGGTGTCGATTATGATGACACAGATACTGTTTCAAAGGATGTAAATTCAATCAACACAATTTTCTCAAAGGTTAACGACGGAATCAAGCAGTTTGACAGTACTGAAGACGTAAAGAACTACATGAAAAACATACTGTCCGAAGAAGAGTACAACAAAATGATGGAGGATTTCGATTCTCATTTCGTTGATGAAAACGGAAGTCTTTACATGAACAATGAAACAGGAAGATCTTACTATCAGTTCCCTTGTGATGAAGACAACATGATATTTACTGATGTTACAGACCACTCATTTACAGTTAAAACCAAAGAACCTGATGCAATGTACGGTTTCGGATATGTTTACTTTATGAAGAGCGGCGACAGCTGGATCATCAACGGTTACGAATACAAATAACAGAAATTTAATCATAACAAAACCTGTAAGGAGATCACAGCATCTGCTTACAGGTTATTTTTTTATTTGCTTTTAAGAAGCTGAGGTGAGGTTCTATCCTCTTCGTCGTTCAAAGCTCTGCTTTTAACGGCTGATTTGTAGAATCGCTGACCAAACAGTCGGAGATCGTACCCCGACTGTTTGGTATGACAGAACCCGCAGACTACAGAGGCGTGGGATATCCTCTGTGTTGTTACATATATTAAAAACGCTCATCGAACTGATGAGCGTTTTTTTAATGTACTTTCAATAATGATTCAAAATATTGGTGTGCTTCTGAATCCATCTCCATAACAGGAATATTAATAATAAATTCTGTTCCTTCTCCGACTTTACTATTCACATTTATTTCTCCGTCATGTGATTCAACTATAAATTTTGCAATAAACAGTCCCAGTCCTGTTCCGGTCTCTGAATTTTTCCCTTTATAATAACGGTCAAAGATATGAGGAATTACATCCTCAGGGATTCCGCAGCCGGTATCTTTTACTGACAGAGTTATCATCTTTTCATCCTCTGAAACAGAAGCTTTTATAGTAATAACACCGTTTACCGTATGCCTTAATGCGTTGGATACCAGATTTACTATAACTCTCTGAAATCTTGCCTTGTCTATAAGTACCTTAGGCATATCCATAGGAATTCTGACGTTTAATTTGTTGTGATTTTTATTTAAGATCGGGAAATATGTTCCAACTGTCTCATGAATTATCTCATCAAGATTATACAGCTTCTTTTCAAGAACCATTCTTCCCTCTTCTATTCTTGTTGCGTCAAGGATCTGTGTAACCATAACGGCCATTCTGTTTGCTTCAGCAGAAAGATTTTTCAGTTTCTGCTGAACATCCTCTTTATCCTCTCCTGACAGCAGTGCTATTTCTGCGGTCTGTGCAAATCCTGACATAGCCATAAGCGGAGTTTTCAGTTCATGAGCGGCATCAGACAAAAACGTTGTTTTCATCTTGTTTACTTCCATAAGAACATTTTTCTCTTCTTCAGATTTTTTCAGTTCCTTTTCGTGATCATCAAACTCTGAGACGATCGGTGAAGATATTTTTCCGGAAAAGACAAAAATCATAATAAAAAACAAAATAAGGACATATATGATCACAAAAATCATAACAGGAATAAATTTTGAACATTCTTCCTTCGTCTCTGCTATGATATCTTTCGTAACTTCATCTGAAAGCGTATGAATAGGCTGTATGATTCCCTCTGTATTTATATTGCGTTCTATCATTCCGACAACAAAGGATCTGTCTTCGTTAAATCCCGGTATCATAACAGTCTCCCATACACAGATCCTGCCTGTTCCCTTTTCAGAGTATATTCGATTATTCCTGTATTCAGAAAAATAATCAAACATTGTAGAACTCACAGGTCTTTCCAAATCGTCACTGAATTTGTCAAGATAATCACTGTAGAGCTTTTCAAGTTCATCAGTTAAAAGTGAACTGCCTTCTGAAAACTTCGAATTGCTTCCGTCATCTACATTTTCCGGATTGTATGTACAATACAGAACATCATCTGAATAGATAAAGATCTGTTTGTTTGTCGGATCTGTAACAAAGTCATCTAAAAAAACAATTGTTTTCTCAAGATCAGATGAGGGGTCATGTGATGCCGTCTCTTCTTTAAGCATATCGTTTCCGAATCTCTCTGTTTCACGGCAGATACACTCAAGGTACTCTGACGAATAAGCTGTATTGCTCTGATAGATACCGCTCGATATAACTGATACGATATCATCAGACAGTCCTTTCATCTGTCTGTTCTCAGTGTTTATTATCTGCTTGTATATTAAGGCAAAAACACCTCCGCATACAGCAGAAAAAATCAACACTGTAGAAAACAAACATAGTATAAGTATTTTTTTTAGATTAAGTGCTGTCGACTTTCTTTTATTCATTTTGTTCTCCTCTCATTTGTATGATAAAGGAAATGACTGTACTCAGAAAACAACACGACGTAAAACATATTCTCCGTCTGATGTCCAGCAAAGCTCATATGTGCTTTCGTCATCAAGACCTATATGCTTTTTGAGACGTGAAATATTTACTCTGACTGTATTTTTACTGTCTTCAACATCACATCCGTAGATCTGACGGTATATCTCATGATAACTGAGCCTTGAACCGGCACGTGATGCAAGCAGATAAAGGATCTGAAGTTCTCTCTGCGGAAGAACGCATTCTCTTCCGTCAAGTGTTGCAGTACCGGCAAACAGATCTATGCTTAAGCCAGGAAGATCTATTTTTGGTTTATCGGACGAATTGCCTTTTTTTCGCAGCTGAACTTCAATTCTTGCTTTTAATACATTAAGGTCATACGGTTTTACGATATAGTCATCACCGCCGTTTTCCAGACCTTTTATGATGCATTCGTTTTCATCCCTGGCAGTCAGAAAAATTACAGGTGACTGTGTATACTGCCTGAGTGTCTTGCAAAACGACAATCCGTCTCCGTCCGGAAGCATAACATCAAGAAGAACAAGGTCAGGATTGCATTCTTCAAGCTGAGCTTCAGCCATCGCAAGTGTTTCTGCACAATGAACTGTATATCCTTCATTTTCAAGAAAAGATTTATTTATCTGTAAAATATTTGTATCATCCTCAACAAGTAAAATATGATTCACAAACATCCCTCTTTCCAAATAATTTCATACTCTGTATTATATCATAATACAGTAATAACTGTCAATTTAGTTAATTTTTTAATATTTTTCCCGGAAAGGATGCTGGATGACATTTTTCCTGCTAAAAAAATCTTTTTTTCTGAAAGATATAGTATTTCCGTTATTCATATAAATTTTTCCAGTTAATAATTAATACATTTCATTTTGTCTTCAAAACTCTGACAAGTATAACAGAGTTTTTGAAAACACCTTCAAAGCCGAAAATTTTTACCGGCCTGTCCGGAATATTCCTTTTTACAATATAATTATACTTCTTTTTTTTCATATTTTTTTAAAATTACAAATTTGTAATTTTAAAAAAAACATCACAGAATCAAAACTGATCCTGTGATGATCTTCGGATTATCATATTTTAGTAATGTCTATCAGTTCAACATCATTTATAGTTCTGTGAGTCTGGAGAACATTTGCAAGAGCTCTTGCAGTATCGATCGCTGTAAGTGAACAGATCGACCTTTCAACTGTTTTTCTTCTCATCTGAACACTTTCTCTTGCAGGCATTCTTCCCTTTGCAGAGGTCGAGATAACATAGTGTACCTTTCCGCTCTCAAGCAGAGAAATAACGTTAGGTTCACCTTCAGAAACCTTATTTGTATGGTTTGTAGCTATCATGTTTCTGTTGAGGACAGCTGCTGTACCACTGGTTCCATACAGTTCAAATCCCATCTGTGAGAACTTGTCTGCGATAGCTACGATCTCCTGCTTATCGGTATCCTTTACTGATATGAGGACGCCGCCTTCGGTTTTGAGATCAAATCCCGCAGCTGTCAGACCTTTCAGAAGTGCATCCTCAAAAGTTTTTGCTATTCCGAGGCACTCACCTGTTGATTTCATTTCAGGTCCGAGCATCGTATCAACACCATGAAGCTTTTCAAAACTGAACACAGGTACTTTTACTGCTATATAATCAGCAGAAGGATAAAGACCGCTCTCATATCCAAGCTCCTTAAGTGTCATTCCGAGTGATATCTTTGTTGCCAGATCAACCATAGGTATTCCGGTAACCTTGCTTATATACGGAACAGTTCTTGATGAACGCGGATTTACTTCTATAACATATACTTCGTTGTTGTAAACAACATACTGGACATTGACCATTCCGGAAACCTTTAGTTCAAGAGCAAGCTTTCCTGTATAGTCAACAATTGTATTCTTTATTTTTTCTGAGAGAGTCTGCGCAGGATATACGGAAATTGAGTCACCTGAGTGAACACCGGCACGTTCAATATGCTCCATGATACCCGGAATAAGGAAATCTTTTCCGTCACATATAGCATCAACTTCAACTTCCCTGCCCATCATATACTTGTCTATGAGAACAGGATTTTCGATGTTTCCGCGCATGATGATCTCCATGTACTCCTCTATATCCTTGTCTGAGTGAGCGATGATCATGTTCTGTCCGCCGAGAACATATGAAGGTCTCATAAGAACAGGATAACCAAGATCATTTGCAGCAGCAAGTGCCTCTGCTGTATTCATTACTGTATGTCCTTCAGGTCTTGGAATACCGCATTTTTCAAGGATCTCATCAAATCTTTCCCTGTCTTCTGCAGCGTCTATGCTGTCTGCACAGGTTCCGAGTATCTTTACGCCCATTTCTGAAAGATGCTTGGTAAGCTTGATGGCTGTCTGTCCGCCGAACTGAACAACTACTCCGTATGGTTTTTCGGTTTCTATTATTGATTCAACATCCTCAGGAGTTAAAGGATCGAAGTAAAGTCTGTCACCGGTATCAAAGTCAGTAGATACTGTTTCAGGGTTATTGTTGCAGATAACAGCCTCATAGCCCATCTGCTTAAGTGTCCATACACAGTGAACGGAACAGTAGTCAAATTCAATTCCCTGTCCGATTCGGATAGGTCCTGAACCAAATACTATTACTTTTTTCTTTCCTGTATCAGTTCTCTCTATAAACTGAAGAGCTTCATTTTCTTCATCAGCTGTTGAATAAAAATATGGAGTTTCAGCCTTGAATTCACCTGCACAGGTGTCAACCATCTTGAAAACATTTCTCTTTTTCAAAGGACATTTCTGACCGGACATTTTTTCGATGGTCGAATCAAGATATCCGTATTTTTTGGCTGTAAGATATTTATCTTCGGTAAGCTCACCGTCAGCATGCCATTTTTCAAGATGTACAAGGTTTAAGAGCTTGTCTAAGAACCAGCAGTCGATCATTGTTATTTCATGGATCCTCTCAACTGTAAAGCCTCGTTTTAATGCTTCATAAACCTGGAATGAACGCTCATCATCAACTGTATCAAGCATTTTGATAAGCTCTTCATCGCTTACTTTTTCAAGCTTTTTAAGATTCATCGAATCCATTCCGAGCTCAATGGATCTTACTGCCTTCATCATAGCCTGTTCAAAGCTTGTACCGATAGCCATAACTTCACCGGTAGCCTTCATCTGTGTTCCGAGTTTTCTCTTTGCATAGACAAATTTGTCAAAAGGCCACTTCGGGAATTTGACTACCACATAGTCGAGAGCAGGTTCAAAGCAGGCATATGTCTTTCCTGTGACCTGGTTTATTATTTCATCAAGTGAATATCCGATGGCTATTTTAGCTGCAACCTTTGCTATAGGATAACCTGTAGCCTTCGATGCAAGAGCAGATGAACGTGAAACTCTCGGGTTTACTTCGATAACACTGTATTTGAATGAAGTAGGATGAAGTGCAAACTGGCAGTTGCATCCGCCTTCTACTTTTAGTTCCGATATGATGTTTATGGCAGCCGTTCTGAGCATCTGATATTCCCTGTCTGTAAGAGTAACTGCAGGAGCAATAACGATACTGTCACCTGTATGAACTCCGACAGGGTCAAAGTTTTCCATTGAGCAGACAGTGATGACATTTCCCTTGCTGTCTCTTATAACCTCAAACTCGATCTCTTTCCAGCCGCTGATACACTTTTCAACAAGTATCTGTGTGATTGGTGAAAGTCTCAGACCGTTCTTGGCTATATCAGCAAGTTCCTCTTCATCATTTGCAATACCGCCGCCTGTTCCGCCGAGTGTGAATGCAGGACGGACTATAACAGGATAGCTTATCTCTTTTGCAAAGTCCAGTGCATCTTCAACTGTTTCAACTACTTTTGAAGGAATACATGGTTCGCCTATCTTTTCCATGGTATCCTTAAAAGCCTGTCTGTCCTCAGCCTTGTGGATGGTTTCAGGATCTGCACCAAGGAGCTTTACTCCGTTTTCTTCAAGAAATCCCTCTTCGGCAAGCTGCATTGAGAGAGTAAGACCGGTCTGTCCGCCAAGTGTTGAGAGAAGGCTGTCCGGTTTTTCTATCTTGATTATCCTTTTTACAACATCAAGTGTAAGAGGCTCGAT
Organism: Oscillospiraceae bacterium; assembly: GCA_045628605.1. GTDB lineage: Bacteria > Bacillota > Clostridia > Oscillospirales > Ruminococcaceae > HUN007. The sequence goes on along the minus strand of JAZQPR010000248.1, from coordinate 3,103 downwards.
ATATATCTTGTCAGCCATTGCTTTGTCTGTCATAATTGTTGCAGGATTTGAGTTTACAAGAACTACCTCAAGTCCCTCCTGCTTCAGAGCACGGCATGCCTGAGTTCCTGCATAGTCAAATTCAGCAGCCTGTCCTATTACAATAGGACCCGAACCGATAACAAGTACTTTTTTTATATCTTTTCTTAGCGGCATCTTACTTTCCCTCCATTAACCTGATAAATTCATCAAAAAGGTACGCTGTATCAAGCGGACCTCCGTGAGCTTCCGGATGGAACTGAACGGTAAAAGCATTTATGTCTTTGTATCTTATACCCTCACAGGTTCTGTCATTTGCGTTTATATGAGATACTTCAGCTATGCTGCTGTCTACGCTGTCGCTAACAACTGCGTAGCCGTGATTCTGGCTCGTTACAAAGGTTCTGTCAAGCTTCAGATCGATAACAGGCTGGTTTGCACCTCTGTGTCCGTATTTGAGTTTTTCAGTCTTTGCACCGTGTGAAAGAGCCATGATCTGATGACCCATACATATTCCGAATATCGGGATTCCGAGTTTTGCTATTTCATGCACATTTTTTATAACTTCAGTATTTTCAGCAGGGTCCCCCGGACCGTTTGAAAGCATTATTCCGTCTGGTGCTATTTTCTTTATGGTTTCTGCATCGGTAATATCAGGGACTACTATTACATCACAGTTTCTCTTCAGAAGCTCTCTTCTGATATTTCTCTTGTATCCGAGATCTATGAGGACAACTCTGAATTTTCTGTCATCAGCCTTGTATTCTTTGATATCCTTTATAGATACTGTATGAACAGCATCCTTTATGCTGAAAGCATTTATTTTCTTTAAGAGTTCTTCCTTTGAGTTTTCAGAGTATTCTGTTGTTATCGCTCCGTTCATAACACCGAATTCTCTTATTTTTCTTGTCAGGCTTCTTGTGTCTATGGAATGAATGCCGACAACATTCTGTTTTACAAGAAAATCGTTGATATTTCCTTCGGATCTGAAGTTTGACGGTGTATCACACCACTCTCTGACAATATATCCGCTGACATATGATTTTTCTGATTCGTAGTCTTCCCTGTTTACACCATAGTTTCCTATCAGCGGAAATGTCTGTGTTACGATCTGACCGTAATAGCTCGGATCTGTAAGGGTTTCTTCATATGCTGTCATACCTGTTGTAAATACGACCTCACCGATAACTGTACCCTTTGAACCAAATGATTTTCCTTCAAAAACAGTCCCGTCAGCAAGAACAAGCCATGCTTTTTCACTTTTATCAAAAAATGCCATCTTATCAATCCCTTCGCAGCACTGTGTTTTTCAAAGTTATGAAATGTTTTTAAAAATGAAACTTAACGATTTTTGATTGCTCCGTTTATATCGTCACGCATTCTGATAACTTCACGTCTTGCAGCCTTTGCAAAATCCTTTTCGTCGCAGCCTTCCTTCTTGTATGCACACATGATGGCTCTTGAAGAGTTTACTATTGCACCGAGTCCCTTTGCATCAAAAGCACCCTTAAGTCCTTCTGCGCCGCCGCCCTGAGCACCGTAGCCCGGTACGAGGAACAGTGTGTGAGGAAGTCTGTTTCTGAGTTCTGCAAGCTGTTCAGGGTATGTTGCGCCGACTACTGCGCCTACTGATGAGTAGCCGTATTCGCCTATCTGTTCAGCTCCCCATTTTTCACACATATCGCCCATTACTGCGTAAATCGGTGTATCACCTATTTTCTGGTCCTGGAGTTCTCCGCTTGATTTGTTTGAAGTTTTGCAAAGAACGAATATGCCTTTGTCCTTTTCTTTGCATACATCAAGAAGAGGAGCTATTCCGTCTGTGCCGAGATAGCCGTTTACTGTGAGGGCATCAGCACCGAATGCATCGATAAGCTTGTCGCCTACTTCTGTGCTGCCGAGGTGAGCGGTTGCGTATGCAGTCATTGTTGCACCGATATCGTTTCTCTTTCCGTCTGTCATAACAAACATGCCTTTGCTCTGAGCATATCTGATAGTTTTTTCAAGTGTTCTCATTCCCTGCCAGCCGTACATTTCGTAGTATGCTGCCTGAGGTTTGATTGCAGGAACGAGGTCGTATATTTCGTCGATGAGTGCTTTGTTGAATTCGAAAATTGCGTCTGCAGCTGCTTCAAGGGTATAGCCGCTTTTGTCAAAGCATTCTTTTTTTATGAATTCAGGGACGTATTCGAGGCGGGGATCAAGGCCGGCTACTGTTGGGTTATCGAGTTCGATTATTCTTTTAATGAGTTTATCAAATGACATGATTTTTTTCCTCTTTTCTTATTATCTAAAAAATACTTTTTTTGCTGGGGACGCTTAGGTGATTGCAGGGCTTTGCGGTCGCCCTGCACCTTCGCATGCGCCTTCGCAGAATATTTGCTTATATTAAAAAATTTACTTACTGAGTGCGCTTAGGTGGTTGCAGGGCTTTGCGGTCGCCCTGCACCTTCGCATGCGCCTTCGCAGAATATCTGCTTATATTAAAAAATTTACTTACTGAGTGCGCTTAGGTGGTTGCAGGGCTTTGCGGTCGCCCTGCACCTTCGCAGCACATTCGCAGAATATTTGCTTATATTAAAAATTTAACTTACTGGGGGCGCTTAGGTGATTGCAGGGCTTTGCGGTCGCCCTGCACCTTCGCATGCACATTCGCAGCATATTGACGTATATATGAAGCAAAAGTAATATGTTAAAGGACGGTGAAAATTATTTTGCCTTTGGAAATTGTTATTAGTGGTTTGCCTTTGAAGGTCATGCCTTTGAAGACTGTGTTGTGGGATTTGGAGTGGAGGGAGTCGGGGGTGACGGTCCATTCTTTGTTGAGATCGGCTATGCAGATGTCTGCGGGGAAGCCTTCGCGGATGTAAACGGGTGGGAGGCCGAGGAGTTTTCTTGGGGTTACTGACATGAGTTCGGCGAGCTTCCAGAGAGTTATTTTGCCGGTGTGGTAAAGGTATGTGAGGGATGCTGCGAAAGAGGTTTCAAGACCTACTACTCCGTTTGGAGCGGTTCTGAAATCGGCTTTTTCATTTGCGGCATGCGGGGCGTGGTCTGTTAAGTCGGATCGTAGCCATGTCGTTCT